>CAZDDZ010000075.1:0-13709 GCA_964504285.1 uncultured Pseudoflavonifractor sp. | reverse complement strand
CGCCGTGGCTGTTTGCTATGCAGCGCATAAAATTTTTACGAAAAAGGGGAGATAAAATATGGTCGTTATTTTAAAGCCCGGCTTTACCGCCGAGCAATTGGAGGAAGCCATTCGCAGCATGGAGGCGGGTGGCGTTAAGGTCATGGTGTCCAAGGGCAGCCAGACCACCATTTTAGGTGCGGAGGGGGATACCGCCCGGCTGGACGAGGAGGTGCTCTCCCAACTGCCCGGCGTGGAACGGGTCATGCGGGTCTCCGAGCCCTTCAAAAAATCCAACCGCAAGTTCCATCCCGATGATACCGTCATTGATATGGGCCGTGGGGTAAGCATTGGCGGCAAGGCGCTGGCGGTCATCGCCGGCCCCTGCTCGGTGGAGAGTCAGGGACAAATCACCGGTGTGGCCCGTGATGTACAGGCAGCCGGCGCAACCGCCCTCCGTGGGGGCGCATACAAGCCCCGCACCTCGCCCTACGCCTTCCAGGGCATGGGGGCTCAGGGGATTGACTTTCTCATGGAGGCCCGGGAACAGACCGGCCTGCCCATTGTCACGGAGCTAATGAGCGCCGACCAGCTGCCGCTTTTTGAGGCCTGCGTGGATGTGATTCAGGTGGGTGCGCGGAACATGCAGAACTTTGACCTGCTGAAAAAGCTGGGCAAGACCAACAAGCCCATTCTCCTGAAGCGGGGGCTTTCCTCCACCATCGAGGAGTGGATTATGTCGGCCGAGTACATTCTGGCCGGGGGTAATCCCAATGTCATTCTCTGCGAGCGGGGCATCCGTACCTTTGAGACCTATACCCGCAATACCCTCGACCTCTCTGCCGTGCTGGCCGCCAAGCGGATGAGCCACCTACCCGTGGTGGTGGACCCCTCCCACGCCTGCGGCAAGGCGTGGATGGTGGAGCGGATGTGTCTGGCCGCGGTGGCCGCCGGGGCGGACGGTTTAATTGTAGAGGTGCATAATGACCCTAAAAACGCCCTTTGCGACGGTGCACAGTCCATCACTCCCACCGAATTTGAGGGGCTTATGGGTAAAATCTCCGCCGTTGCCCAGTGTGTGGGGAGAAGCGTGTAAAAGTAAAAAAGACCGAGAAGCGGCGGGAATTAGCGGGATCGCAAGGGTATTGGAGGTTGTTAGGATGAAAAAAACAATTGTCGTTGTGGGCTTGGGTCTCATTGGCGGCTCGCTGGCCATGGCACTCAAGGGTTTTGAAGGGCACGAAATTGTGGGTGTGGATGTGTCTGAGCCAACCCTGCGGTACGCCAGGGAAAGGGGGGTGGGCGATACCGTCACCCATGACCCGGCGCAGGTGCTCCCCCGTGCCGACGTGACGGTGCTCTGCCTTCACCCCCAAGGCATTGTCCGCTTTTTGCAAGAGTATAAAAGCAGCTTTAAGGCGGGCAGTCTGGTCACTGACGTGTGCGGTGTAAAGACCGCCATCATGGATGCGGCGACTGTCCTGCCCGATGAGGTGGACTTTATCGGCTGCCACCCCATGGCGGGCACCGAATTTTCCGGCATCGAGCACGCCTTTCCCGAGATGTTCCGCTGCTCCCACCTGATTTTGACACCTTCACCCCGCAGTACCCCCGAGCATATCGCCCTGATGGAGCGCATGGGGGCATACATCGGCTGCGCCGACGTGGTCAAGACCTCTCCCGGGGAGCACGACGCTATCCTGGCTTACACCAGTCAGATGATGCATGTCATTGCACTCTCGGTCTGTGACGATCCCAGTCTGTTTGCCTGCCGTGGCTTTGAGGGAAGCTCCTTCCGGGGCTGTACCCGTGTGGCGGCGCTGGATGTGTCGCTGTGGACGCAGCTTTTTTCCATGAACGCTCCCGCGTTGGCGGCGGCCTTAGAGACGCTGGAGGGCAACCTCCGTGCCTATCGAGAGACGCTCCTCTCGGGCGACGTAAAGGCATTGTCCGAAAAGCTGGCCTATGCTGCCGGCCGCAAACGCCAAATGGATTTAGCCGGGCCGGACACCCTGACCATGGAATAAAAAATACCCCCTGTAAGAAATTGCTGTGCAATTTCTTACAGGGGGTATTTTTTATTCCTCCGGCAAAAAGAAGAAATCCTTCACACGCGCATCTCGGTCCTCAAACAGCTCGTTATATTGTAGCGCCTGGTATTCATTTAGGGCGGCCTGCTCCTGCGGGTTCATGGTAGCGGTGCTTTTATGCCATTTACCCGCACCGTCCAGGTAGCCGTTGGCGTTTATGGCGGGAACGGTTTTTTGCAAATCGCTCAAAAATTGCTGATAGCCCGTCAGGGGCAATCCTGCTGTCTCCAAAAGGAGGGGGGCCAGGTAGTTCAGGGAGGTTTCAATTCCGTCCCGCTCCTCAATGTCATAATTGGCCCAAATAAGGAAAGGCACCTTGTACTTCTCCTGCGAGGTTTCCAGGCTGGGATTGGCGCCCAGATACTTGGTGTAAAAGCTCCCCGCTACCTGGGGCTGATGGTCGCCGAACATCAGAATAACGGTGGGCTCCTCTACCTGGGAGAAGTAATTCACCAGATACTCAAAGGCCTTGTCACTCTGATAGATGAGAGAGAGATACTGGTCCACCGTGGGGAAGCGGCCCGCGGCTGAACCGGTGAGGGCGACCTCCTTGGGCAGTCCCTTCCACGGCACGCTGTAACCGCTGTGGTTCTGCATGGTCACATTAAAGAGAAAAAGCTTCTCTCCCGGCTCCTTTTCCTCATATAGCCGGACCAGGTTTTCGTAATTACTCTGGTCGGTAATGTAATCCCGGTAATAGGTGGGGTCACGGAAATCCTTCTGGAACAACGACTGGGTAAAGCCAAAGTCGGCGTATACCGTGGGGCGGTTCCAGCCTGAGGGCAGATAGGGGTGGGAGGCGATAGAGGTATACCCCAAGCTGTTCATCTGGGCGACCAGAGAGGAAGATCCCTCCTTCACGTACATCTGATAGGGCACCGTTCCCGCAGGAGTAAAGGCGGTGGAGTTGCCGGTGAGGAACTCAAACTCCGAGTTGGCGGTGGTGCCGCCAAAGACTGAGGCGTAGGCCGACCCCCGCACCGTGTTCTCGGTAAGGGAACGCCAGAAGGGAAGGTAATCCTGATTGGTCTGGAAATCGCCTACCACCGACAGGTCGGAAAAGGATTCGTTCATAATGGTGATGACGTTAACCGGGGTGGTGGCGTCCGTCCCCGTGCCGCCCACGGCGGCAGCGGAATCCTTCACACTGTCGGTAATTTGCTCCAAGGTTTCCTGGGAATACCCCTCCGGCGGCTCTACCCGGCTGTACCGCAGACACACGGAGAAATTAAGCACAAAGCCGTTGCCGATAGTGGTCCACATGGAGGGCTCGATTCCCACGGCAGAGAGAAAGCTTGTGCCGAAAAAGACGGCTAAAAAAGCCGTTCCGGCCAAACCGGCGGGAAGAGCGGAGCGGAGCCGGAATTTGGTGCGCCCCTTCTGCCGGGGCAGGAGGAGCAAAAGCATGAGAAATACACCCAACGCGATCAGTGTTGCCGTCTGGGTGCTGTCAAAGGCGTAGCTGTAATTACCGGACACATTGGCCGCGGTTTGCAGGGTGAGCAGATCCCCGGGGAAAATGGTGCGGCCTCGGAAGGAAATGACGTAGTGATTTGCCATGCCGATACACCAAAAAAGGGTGGTGGCAATGCCGCAGGAGAGGTTGCGCCTGCCCACCAGCAGGTAAACAGCACCGGCAATCAGGTAGTAAAAAGCCAGATTAAGGAATACCTGCAGGGGGGTAAAGGAGGTCAGGGGATTGTTGTAATTGAGTATCTCCACCAAGACAAAGCCCACCGCCGGGCCCGCCGCCCAAAGCAGACGGGAAACCCAGGGAGAACGGAGCCCTTGCCCGAGGGAGCGTGTTTGTTTTAAGGGGGTAATCAGTTCCATAAAAAATAACCTGCCAAATATGTAGTAGTAGCTTGTCAAAAAACTACCATTTTTAAATAGAATGTCAAAAGGTCGAGGATTTTGAGCGGGGGATAGTGTGAAAGGGGGGCGGAGCCCCCGCTTTCGCGTGCAGGAACCCGCCCGCAGGCGAACCGATTTCGGCAAAATGCCGAAATCGGTTTCAGGCTGGCGACTTTGGCGACAGCCTGAGTTCGTGGGAGATGCTGAACAAGAGGATACGCTAAAAACCTATGAAGTGCAATGGTAAAAATGAGAAGATTTTATAAAGATTTGCTTTTGAAGCCAAAAACTACTTGACCTTTCACCCGGTGGAAGGTATATACTCAGAACAACAAACCGAAAGGAAGATGCCCTATGAAGTGTAAAAAACCGGGCGCGCTGCTGCTGGCGGCGGCACTGACTCTCTCGCTGACACTCCCCGCACTGGCGGCGGAGGAGACCGCCACCGCCCCTACCCGTGAAGAGCTGGCGCTCCAGACGGCTACCACCGCTGCCATCACTTACGGAGGCGCCACTGCCGTGCAGTATGCGCTCTGGGAGGACGGGAAAATTACCATTTCCGGCCAGAGCGGCATCTACTCAAAAACCGAAAACCGCGCCCTGCTGGAAACCGATCTGTTCGGCATCGGCTCGGTGAGCAAGGTGTACACCACCGCAGCTGTAATGAAGCTTGTGGAAACGGGCAAAATCAATTTGGACAGCCCTGTCACCAAGTATCTGCCTGACTTCAAAATGGCAGACCAGCGGTACAAGGAGATCACCGTGCGGATGCTCCTCAACCACTCCTCCGGACTGATGGGAGGCTCTACCCACGACGCGTTTCTCTTTGCCGATGAGGACCAGACCGCTACCGACGATCTGCTAAACCGCCTGTCCACCCAGCGGCTTAAGGCCGACCCCGGCGAGATTGCGGTCTACTGCAACGACGGCTTTACCCTGGCCGAGCTGGTGGTGGAGGCCGTCTCCGGAAAGGAGTTTGGCGCGTACCTGCGTGAAAACATCTTAAAGCCGGCCGGGCTGGAAAACACCTTTGCCCCCCAGGAAGAATTTGATACCGCCCGTCTGGTCAAGACCTATGCCACACCCACCGAGACTCGCCCCCTGCCCCAGGACACTCTGGGCATTGTGGGCTGCGGAGGTCTGTATGCCAGCGCCTCTGACCTGGCTGCCTTCGGCGGTGCCCTCACCGGCACGAAGCTCCTTACCCAGAAGTCCCTTGCCGCCATGGCCAACGCCGAGTATAAAAACGGAGTCTGGCCTGAGGATGACGCAGACCTTTTGGCCTATGGCCTGGGCTGGGACAGTGTAAAGGTCTACCCCTTCGCCCTTTCCGATATTCAGGCGCTCTCCAAGGGCGGCGACACCCAGTTTTACCATGCGGCGCTGGTGGTCATTCCCCAGTACAAGCTGGCGGCTGCCGTCCTTTCCTCCGGCGGCGTGTCCACCTATAACCAGATGGCGGCAGGTCAGATGCTGTTAGAAGCGCTGAAAGCCAAGGGTGTGGAGGTCACCGCCACAGCCCCCGCACTTCCTGAGGCAAAGCCTGCCGATATGCCTGCCGCGCTGGCTGATTTCTCCGGCTATTACGGCGCGTTTTCCCAGCAGATGAAAATCACCATTGCGGATAATCAGCTCACCATTCACTCCCTCACCGTACCCACCATGCCCGCCCAGGTGTACCACTATTACAGCGACGGTACCTTCCGGGACGAGAGCGGTCAGGCGGCACTGCTGAGGCTGGTTACCGAGACTAACGGCGTGACCTACCTCTATCAAAAGGCGTGGGGAAATCTGCCCGGCTTGGGTTTGCTGCCTACCTCTAATTATCTTGCACAAAAGCTGCCTGAAAACGCAGTCACCCCCGAGACGCAGGCTGCCTGGGATAAGCAGATGGCCATTGGAACCCCCGTGAATATGAAGTATACCTCCCAGCTCTATGTTACCCTGTTTACCCAGGCAGCCGCCATGGCGGGGATAACCCCGGAGTATGTTCCCGGTTATGTGGGCGCTATGCGTCTGGTGGACGAAACCACCGCCCGAAACGAGCTGCGCATCCCGGGTACGGGCAGCCGCGACAGCCAGGATTTTACCGCCTATGAGAAAAATGGTGTGACTTACCTGACCACCAACCAGGGCACCATCTTTGCCGATGTGACCGGGCTTGTAAGTCCCATTTACACCGGACTGGGCGCATACTGCACCGTGGGAGAGGACGGCTACGCCCGCTGGTATGAAATCGGGGAAAAGGCCGTGGGTAAGACGATGAAGGTCACGGTTCCCCAAAGCGCCGGGTTCTATGTCTACGACGCAAACGGTATGATCGTCTCCTCCTCGGTGGCTTACGGCGATACCACCGCCGTGCTTCCGCAGGACGGCGCAATTGTCTTTGCCGGCGAACCGGGCAGTCGGTTCCATTTAAGCTTTACTCAGGAATAGGAATATACAAAAGCTCCGCCGCATCGAATTTCGGTGCGGCGGAGCTTTTGTTTAAAAAAACAGTCGGCCGCGTCGCGAACAGGCGAGGCACGGCAAGAAAGCGACAAGATAGGGACAAGGGTGGAAGAAGCAACGGGTCGTCGAGAAAGTAGTTCCTATTAAACCGCGATTTCCTCGCCGCTGTGCCGCTCCTCCGCCGGAGGCGGGGGGACAACGGGGGTATCGTGCTCAAAGAGATCAAAGTAGTCCTCGTCCTGGAGCACCGGCTTGCGGCGGCGCAGCACGGCTGTGAGCAGGGGGAACAGGACAATGGCAATGAGACCGCCGGAAAATCCGTTGTTGTAAAGGTTCAGCCCCGCCACCGGGGACCCGGCATAGAGCACCACCGACGCGTGGAGGAATCCGGCAATCACTCCGAAGGGCCAGCCAAAGTACCCGGAAATGGGGGCCAGCGTGGTGCCGAAGAGAACGGCGAGCTGGAGAGAGGGGAGGTTGACTCCGTGCTCCATCAGCGCCCCGCCCAGCAGGATGCCTGCCATGACGGGCAGAATATTCCGGGCGTGCTTGCCAAAGGCGGAAAAGCCCATAATGGTAAAAATGCCGCCCAGGGTAGGGCCGTTAAGGTCGCCCCCCACGGCCACAATACAGAGCGTGGCCAGCAGACCGTTTATCCCGGTGTTTAGAAGCACTGGGGCTGAGCCGAACATACGCAGATAGTCCTCGGGAGCCCGGCCTGTGGTCTGCAAAAGTCGGCGGTAACCGGCCCAGGCCGCCCAGACCGGTCGCCTACAGAAAAAGAGACCCGCCAGGATGAGCACACTGCACAGCACTGCCATCATAATGCCAAAGGGCAGGTTATTTCCGGTGGACCAGCGACTGACCACCTTGGGAGTTGCCCCCAGTGTGGTCATGACGGGAACCAGCAGCATGGCGGTCAGGCCGCAGGCAAAGCCGGTGTTGTAGAGATTCATGCCGTTTTGAACCCGGAAGGTGTACGCAGACAGCGGGGGCAGCACAAATCCGATTACCAGACCAATGAAGATGCCGGCCGGTAGGCTGAAGGGGTGCCCACCCAGCGCCACAAAGCTGACCACAGGGGAGAGGGCGGTGGCCATAAGGGAGACCGAGGCGTACTTGCCAAAATGCTCACGCTGGAGCTTGGCATACAGCCAGGAGCCGGCCAGAATGGGCCAGATGTTTAAAATGTTCTTGCCAAAGAGGGCGAAGCCCGCCATAAGCCCGGCTACCACCAAGGTGTACCCGTTGGGGGTCTCGTCCGAGCGGGAGAGAAGGAATACCGAAACCGCAGTCACCAGGCCCGCGTTTACAAAGGCCGCGCCGATACCCGCAATCTGAATGTAGTCGGTAATCAGGGTGTCCTCTGTAATGATAATGGTCCAAAGTCCTTGGGGAATGGAGGGAATGTCCCCCAATAAAAGCCCAGCCAGAAGCAAAAAACCGGAGAAAATCAGCAGGAGGGGATATAGTCTGTGGTACCGGATACGCCTCACCTCTTTTTTATAATTTGGCCAATCAGAAAATCGGCCTTTACCAGTGTTATGCGTTGCGGTGGGGAGCCATGTTAAGGAGTCTCTGATTCAATCCGTCGCAGAAAAGGCGGTTGTGTAAGACGATGAATACGAGCTTTTAATACAGACACAGCAGATACCGGAATACAAGCCGCCGCCAGAAGCCCGACAGCGCGTCCGTGCGGGTGGCAAGCCCCGCGGTGTAGGTATACACCTGCCGCCGCTCATCCTCGGTAAGCGTGTGAAGGCTAAACTTGGCTTTTTCGCCCAGCGCGTGGACGATGGGACTCATTTCCTCGCCGGGATGGTAGCGCAGAAGCTTCTGGTCATAGAGATACATGGAGATAACCGCCCGGTTGGTGTCGCTCTGCGCGAAGCGGAGTCTGCGGCGCTTTGCCATCCATTGGCGGCGAATTCTAATCAGCTGCACCAACAGTACAGCGGCGGCCAAGGCCAGCAGGGGGCGCAGATCCAAGGAAAAGCCGTCGGTCTCGTCGGCTCCCGGCGTGGGTAAATGGGGCGCTTGACTGGGGGTGGGAGAGGGTGCCTGGCTCTGGCTGGGGGTGGGGGTAGGGCTGGGGGCGGCAGCTTGGGTATTGCTCCACGGGAAATTTCCCGAAAAGCCGGGGGTGACCTCTACCGGCTGCCAGCCGTAGCCGTCGCAGTAGACCTCCACCCATGCGTGGGCGTTTTGGTCGGGGACGGGGACGCTCTGCCCCGCCTTTACATCAGCGGTGTAGCCGGACACATAGCGGGCAGGCACACCCATAGAACGCAAAATCAAGGTGGCGGCGCTGGCAAAGTGCATACAGTAGCCACGGCCGCTCTGAGTGAGGAAGTATTCCACAAAGTCCTCCCCCAGAGGGGCGCGTGGAGTTTCGGCGTCGTAGACGGCGATGTCGGATAGATAGTCGGCCACGGCCTTGGCCGCGTCCAGACGGGACAGGCTGGCACCGGGCAGCCCGCTGCCGTAAAGGATTTCGCTCTCGTGTGTTTCGATGATTGTCTGCCCCAGATTAATCACGGTGGTGCGAAGTGTTTCCTGTAAATGTGCAGGTATCTGGGTGTAGTGCTCATAGGCGAAATCGCGGTAGGCTCGTTCGGCCAGGGCGGCCTCTCCGGTGAGAAACGCTCCGTGTTCAGGGTTAGACTTATCCTTGGCATAGAGCACATAGCGCCAGATGCCGGTTCCCCGTGCCAGATAGGAATCTCCCACAAATTCCGCCCCCGACATCCGGTCGGGCGTGGTGGAGAGCTGATAGGGAGTAAACACATAGGGGGTGGCCGCGCCGATGCTTTCAATGGTAAAGCAGTGGCTGGGACTGGCGCTGTCAGCCAGAGCGGGGAAATTCAGGGGCTGGAAATCTTCTCCCATACCGGGGAAGTAGCTTAGGTAATTCGGCCCCTCCGTCTCCCAGCCCTCTCGCATGGCTTTGTAAGTGTCCTCGTCAAGCTGCTCCCAACCCTTTTCGGTGTAGGTAGCCGAGGAAAAGCCCCGCAGGTAAATGTGTCCCGTGGTTTCGCTCTCTACCCGCAGGACGGTCTTGCCTGTGTAGCGCAGAGGACCCGCCTGGGTGAGGTCAACCTCCACCGAGCCGCCAATCAGCCCACTGCCCAGATTCCCGTCCACAATATTCTGGCCCAGAGCGGTAAAACGGGAAATCAGCTCCAGACGGGCCCCATTGGCCCAGGCATTCTGGCGGTAGTCCTTCTGGGGTAGGGCCAGCCGCAGGCCGGTTAAGAAAAGGGCGGCAAGAGGAAGGAGAATCAGAGTAAATTTCGCCCCGCCGTAAGGGTCCTGCCGTCCGGGCAGACGGGTGAGCAGTGTGGCGCACCAAAAGAGCAGCAGGACGGTCAGGGGCAGCCAGTCGGGAGTGACGGTAATACAGAGGGGGGCCAGCAGCACCGGGAAGGTAAAGAGCAGTCCCAGCCAGAAGGAGCGCCGCCGCACCACCGCAAACCCCAGCCAAAGACCCAGCAGGGCAGTAATAAAGATTGCAAACAGGGTGATTTTCTCCAGCATCTCGGCACGGTCTGTCACGCCGAAGGCGGCAAGGGCAGGGTAGAGGTTGGGGGGATTTAAACCACCCAGCTTTCGGGCAAAAACCTCGCCCACCGTCTGCGCCCAAGCTAAGGCGGAAAAAGTAACGCTTTCCCAATTGCGCCATACCATCCAGCCCAGCCACAAGAGCCAAACAGAAGCAAGGGGCAGGCGGTACTTTAGCTTGGGCAGGGAAAAGACGAAAAGCCCCGCCAGTGCCGCCAGCAGACAGGAAAGAATCAGCGGCGTAAAATTGACTGCCAGCCTAAACGCGGAGAGAAAAGAAAACAGTGTGCCATAAAGCCCTAGAAAGAGTAAAATGCCATCGGCGGCCATGACTGCCGTCTGTTGCCGCAGAGTCAGCTTCATGTGCCGTCACCTCCCGTTTCCTCGTCCCGCAGGGTAATGTGCAGGTGGCGAATCAGCCCTCCGTCCGGGGGATGGGGAGCGCGCAGGGGAGAGCCCGCCTTGGGCGCGGGAGTTCCAAAGGCCACATGCTCAAAAGCCCGCAAATCGTTTTGAGAGGCAATGGGGTGACTGTGTACCGCGCCGGTAACCGGGTCTGACCATTGAATGTAATGGGGGCGTTCCCGCTGGATAAGGGCGCGGGAGACGGCGTCCAGCCGGTCAAGCACTCCGTCCAGCTCGTCCGGCGCGCCGAAGTGGTCATAGGTGAGGATGGCGGAAACCTTGATAGGCTCCAGGGTTTCCCGCACAATAAGACTATCTACTTTAGAGGAGAGCTTCCAATGCACCGTGCGAAGTGGGTCCCCCGCCCGATAGGGGCGCAGGTCGTAGTCCTCGCCGGGGCCGCCGCCGGGTCGGGGCTTCAAAACGGGCGCGTTCTCCCCCTCGCCCAACAGGGCGGGCACCTCAATAGGGGGCAAGTCAAGGGGCAGGGAGAGAATAAAAACGGCTTGGGGCGGCGGAAGCCTGCGAGAGAAGATACCCAGCAGGTCATAGACCTTGAGCGCCGTCACCTCGCACCGCACCAGCCCGCAGTGGGCACTTTCCACCTCGGTATTCAAATGTAGCCCCAGAGAGCCGCCCGCGCCGTGCTTACGAAAGCGCAACATGTCGCCGGTCATTAAATTGACGCACTGGAAGCGGCAGGAAAGCCGCCCCACGGGCATCCTCCAGCGGCTTACCAGGGTGAGGGTCAGCATGGTAGACCCGCCCCGGCGAATGGCCTTATCGGCGGCGGCAAAGCTGACGCTGCACCCCAGCATACCGGGCAGACTGACCGCCAGGGAAAAGAGGGGAAACACCAGCGCCAGCGCCAGGATATAAAAGGAGAAGTAGTCGGAAAAGCAGACGAAGAAAGCTACCGCCCCCAGTAGAGTCAGCAGGTAGCCAATGCGGCACCGGGCCATCCTAGCCTACCTTGGGCGAGGCGGTCGCCCTTAAAATGGCCTGCACGGGGGAGAGCTTGTCCTTGCCTGTACCATCGGCCCGGGGGGAGAGAATCAGCCGATGGGTGATGGCGTCGGCAAAGACCAGACGCACATCCTCGGGCACCACATAGTCCCGGTTCTGCACAAAGGCAGCGGCCTTGCTCAGGGCGGTCACGGCCAGGGAGGCGCGGGGGCTGGCGCCCTGGTCAATATGGGGGTGATTTCGGGTGGCCGAAATCAGGCGCACGATGTAGTCCAGCAGCTCGTCGCTTACATGCACCCGGTCGACCTCGGCCTGCAAGTCACCCATGCCGCCGGGGGTGAGAACCTGCTCTACATTGTCCAGAGGATTCCCACCTTGCTTGCGCCGCAGAAGCGCTACCTCGTCCTTGGGGCTGGGGTAGCCGATGGAAAGACGCACCATAAACCGGTCCATCTGGCTGTCGGGCAGCAGCTGCGTACCCGACGCCCCCGCCGGATTCTGTGTGGCAATGACTACAAAGGGCTGGGGAACCGGATGGCACACGCCGTCCACTGTGACCTGCCCCTCCTCCATGGCCTCTAAAAGAGCGGACTGGGTGCGGGAGGTGGCGCGGTTAAGCTCGTCGGCCAGAAAAAGATTGCAAAGAGCCGCGCCGGGCTGATACTCCATTTTGCCGGTCTCCTTATTATAAAGAGAGAAGCCGGTAATATCCGAGGGCATTACGTCGGGGGTGAACTGCACCCGGTTATAGTCCAGGGCCAAAGCCTTGGAGAAGGCCAGCGCCATGGTGGTTTTGCCAACGCCCGGAATATCCTCCAGGAGAATGTGTCCCCGTGCCAGCAGTGCCAGCAGCACACGCGCCAGCACATCATCCTTGCCCACCACGGCTTTTTTAACCTCCTGTAAAATCAACACAGCTTTGTTCATCGCGAAGCCCTCTCTTTCGTAAAAAGCAGTCGTACTTCCATTTTACCAAGTTATCAATTTATGTCAACCAATATGAAAGAAAAAACCTGATAATACTTGCATTTGGAGCAAAAAGGTGGTATACTCCATATGATAGTAAGAGGCAGTGTGTGGAGAGTGGGGTTCGCCCCGCTCTTTCTTATTGAAAAAAACAGGTATGGTTTTTTCTGGAATATCATGCCGAAGGAGGGTTATCCATGGCGAAGGTCACCGAGCTGACTTACGAGCTTGCCGCCCCTATTGCGGCGGAAAACGGTTGCAGCATTTGGGATGTAGAGTATGTGAAGGAAGCGGGCACCTGGTTTCTCCGCGTGTATATCGACAAGGAGGGCGGTGTGGATATTACCGATTGCGAGGCTGTCTCCCGTTCCCTTTCCGACAAGCTTGACGAGGTGGACCCTATCGAGGGTAGCTACACGCTGGAGATTTCTTCTGCCGGAATTGACCGGGTGCTCAAAAAGCCCGAGCACTTTGCCCGGTTCCTGGGCAGCGAGGTGGAGCTGAAGCTTTACCGACCCATGGAGGGCAGGAAGGATCATGTCGGCGTACTGAAACTCTATGCCGATGGGGATATTACCATTGAGACGGCAGCCGGCCCCCTTTTGTTCCCCAAGAAAGACGTGGCACAAGCCCGTTTGTACGTTCGTATATAAGGAGAATGCATCATGCCTAAGAAAAACGCGAAGGTTCAGAAGTCCAACGAGCTGGACGGCAAGGAATTTTTTATTGCCATTGACATGATTGAAAAGGAAAAGGGCATTCCCAAGGGCTACATGCTGGAGAAAATTACCCAGGCCCTCACCTCTGCCTATAAGAAGGATCCTGATGTGGCCGGCGACAACATTGTGGTGGAAACCAATGAGGAGCGGGGCGAAGTTCGGGTCTTTATTAAGAAGGACATTGTGGAGACCGTGGATAACTCCTTTACTGAAATTAGCCTGGAGGAGGCCCGCAGCTCTCTGCCCCATGCCCAGCTGGGCGACGTTGTCCGCATGGAGATTAAGCCCAAGAACTTTGGCCGTATTGCCGCTCAGACCGCCCGCCAGGTCATTATCCAGGGCATGAGAGAGGCCGAGCGGGGCATGATATACGACGAGTTCTCCTCCAAGGAGCACGAGCTGCTTACCGGCGTGGTTACCAGGATTGACCCACGCTCGGGCGCGGTGAATATTCGCATCGGCTCGGGGAGCGAGTCCACTGACGCATTCCTCGCCGCAGGCGAGCAGGTGCGGGGCGAGGTCTACCGCGAGGGCGACCATCTGAAGGTTTATGTGGTCGAGGTTCGCCGCTCCACCAAGGGACCTCAGGTACTGATTTCCCGCACCCACCCGGGCCTAGTTAAGCGCCTGTTCGAGCTGGAGGTGCCCGAGATTTACGACGGCACCGTGGAGGTCAAGTCCATTGCCCGTGAGGCGGGCAGCCGCACCAAGCTGGCTG
>CAZDDZ010000074.1:0-13880 GCA_964504285.1 uncultured Pseudoflavonifractor sp. | reverse complement strand
GAGATAATCGGGATCGAACCGATGACCTCTTGAATGCCATTCAAGCGCTCTCCCAAACGATGCACTCGCGTACCCCCATAGTATAAAAAGCCGCACTTATACTCTGGATTTATGTCATTATACGCGCATTATGCCGAAATATCAAGACCTTGCAAAAATTGCTCTACGCTGATGGTAAACTTGATTTTCAGACGATAATCCCGGAACACGTCTACACGCTCAATGAGCTGTGCAACAATCATTTTTCGTGCTTCCATGCCGGAGGTCTCATAGGCTTGCGACCACGCTATGAGTTGGTCATATTTCATTGCCATTTCCTGCATCATCATTTCACCCTCGTCGGCGGCGCTCTGCGTGGCGCTGACTTGCTCTCGCAGGTCACGGCATTTCTGTTCAGTCTCCCGTACCAACTCGCTTAGTAAATCGAGAGGAAAGGCGCTGCCGCCGTTGACGGCCTTGACGACCTCTCCCTTTAGACCCTGCAAGTCCTTTTCTGCTTTGGCATACTCACGCTGGGCTTTTCTGGCAAGTGCCCGACGTTCCTCCATCTTGGCCTTGTGTCCAATGCCCAAAACCTCAGCGCGGGAAAAGCTCCTGACCCTGCCAAAAATTTCATGCACAATCTCGTCGATAACGCCGTCCAGTTTGTTCTGCGTGTAGCCGGTCTGTCCATCGCAGGGTTCGTGCTTTCGCGTTTTGGTCTGACACACATAGCGCACGCGCACAGCATCCGTTCCGTCCTGACGGACGCGCCCCTTACCATTGGTGGTGAGGGACAGTCGCGCCCCGCAATGGCCGCAAAAGATATTCCCGGCCAAAAGCGAGTTGCCACGAATATTTAACGGAACATGGCGGGTTTCTTCATGGGATTGGCTACGCTGCCGAGTGATATTCTGTGCATCGTCAAAGGTTTGCTGGTCAATGATTTGAAGCATAGGCAGGATTTGAGATCGGCTTTTTCCGCTCCGCAAAATACCGAGATAGGTGATGTTGCGCACCATGCCGCGAATACTGGCCGGGTGCCAGTTGCACCCGGAATGGTTCTTGATATTTAGGCTGTTCAGATAGTTGGCGATGGCCTGTGCGCCTCGTCCGTGCTGGACATACTGCTCGAAAATCATACGGACAACCGGGGCCTCGTCCTCGTCGATGGCAAGGTCGCACAGCTCATGCCCCTTTTTGTTGACACGGCCCAGCTTGACCAGCTTGTAGCCATAGGGACAGATGCCGCCGGTGAAATGACCCTCCTCCACAATTTGACCCATGCGGGTAGAGGTGCGGATGGAGGTCTTTTCGCTTTCACCGTCCGCCTGCCAAAAACGAATATAGTTGGTGAGCTTGTCGGTGTGAGAATCAAAGCGCTGCTCGCCCTCTTGGGTGCTCCACACGCGGATACCGTTTTTGACAAACCACTCCACCACAAAGGGCGTTTCGTCCGCGATGCGGCCGATGCGGTCAAACATGAAAACCAGAAAAACATCAAACTTCTTCTGCCGGGCGGCCTCTTTGACCAGTTGGAGCTTATCGCGGTCAGAGGCCCGGATTTTATGACCGGAAACGCCCTCCTCCTGCTCCTCGTGGATAATCTTCCAGCCCATACGTTCGGCAAACTTGTGGCACTCTTTCCGCTGCATGGGGATGTCGGCCTGGTTGGCCGCGTCATGGTCTACCTGCTGGTCGGTGGACACACGGTAAAGGCAATAGACGCGATTGCCGATATTGGGGGTAATACTATTTGCGTTGTTTGGGACAACACTCGTTTCAAACATATCAATCTGTCCTTTCATCGAAAATATGAGATGGCAGATTGACATATCCGCTATGTAATTTTCAAGGTGCAGCAACAAGCTACCTTGTTATATATATTATCTCATATTTGTCGCATTTTGTCCAATTTTTGTGCTGTTAGTATTAGAATAAGTTTCCATACAAGTATCCAGCAATGTGCGCCGAATACTGTGGTAGACCTCGGTGTTTTTCTTCGGCGCAAAAAGGGCGAGCACCTCACATCCGCAGACAGTGAGGCGCAGGGCGCTCCCGCTGTCGGCGGTCTGCGCGGGGCCGTGAATAATAATTTTGGCCATATACAAGGCTCCTTTATATGACAAAAGCCGCGCCCGGTGGCCGGGCGCGGCTGTGATTGTGTAATGTAAAAGGATTGTTTTCAGTAGCCAGCAGACGGCGCTTGGCAGCGCCTACACGGGACTTTCACCCCCTGCGGGTCTCGCAGGTCGCCCCCATTGCCTGCGACGGCTCCCGGCTCCGTGAGACCGGCTCCGCTCGGACTGTGGCTGGGCGAGTTTATCATTATACTGGTATGCGGGTCATCGCCCAGACCTGCCACGGCCTGTTGTGCGTGTTCGGCGGCTCTCCCTTACCCTCCCTTCTCAATGTGGGGTCATGGCCCGTCCGTTCCGCACGGCTCTCCCTCTCGGGGCCGCATAGCAAACGTATCTGCTGGCTCTATTCAATTCACGGCGTCGGGCTGTCGCCAGTCCGCACAGACGCGCCGGGAGCGGTGCGCCTGTGCCGGTGGGCGACGGATGAAGCGCCCGGCTGGAAGTCGGCTCCAGCCGGGCCGGGGCGGTCACGCCGCGTCGAAGGTCAAAAGGCCGGTAATCAGCTTAATTTCCAGGCGGCGGCGTATGGTCTCGTCCACGCCGTAATAGACGCCGCCGTACTCGTCGTAGAAACGGCGCAGGGACAGCTTGGCGATGTAGCCCTCATAGTGCCGCAGAACGGCGGCGATGGCGTCGGTGTCGCCTTGGGCAGCGGCTTTCAGGGTGCCGTAGGGCAAGCGCGCATATCGGGTTTTAGTCATGGTCATACTCCTCCATCAGCTTTCGTAATTGGCTGAGAGTGCTTGTCCGGCGGTACTGCACCGTAGAGCGGTTCATGCCCAGCCGGGCGGCAATCTCGGCATCGTTCCAGTCAAGCAGATAGGCCAGCAGTACAATGGATCGCCTGTCTGCGGCGAGGTCGGACAGCGCTTGGACGAGCGCCCCGTCTGCGATTTCCACGTCCATACCCAGGATGGGGAACACACGCCGCTCGGGAGCGTACACGTCTATGTATTGGAGTTGCCGCGCCTCCTCCTTGGACAGTTCGGAAAAGGTCACTTCCCGCTGGCCCTGCCGCTCAATCTCCAGGTGGGCATTGACGGACTCATTTTTTAAGACACGCTTGCAATAGGCGTCAAAGGTACATTCCTTGTGTTCGTTCCGTTCATTCATAGCGCTGCCTCCCGGATAAATTGGAGGGCCTTATTTGTCCCTCTATCCGTACTACAAGCGCCGGGGGTGTCTCTGCCAAATCGGAGCGAAAGTAGTGCTTTTTCTGCATAATGTTTTTGTTTCCATTGCTTTCAACGCAGAAAGCGGAATGTTGGGAAATGCCCGGAAAACAAGTTCCATTGGGCAAGCCCGTGTTTCCTGTCGAACAGGAAAAGGCCGCCGCCCCTTTGTCCGGGGCGACGGCCTTTTGCGGGTCAGTATCCATTTTCCTTAAAATATTGGGTGTTCTCATGTAAAATGCTCCTTTCTTGGATTTGGAAACATTTTACAAATATTTTCCTACAATACCCCTACATTACGCCATCACGATTATGACACTTATCGCAAGTTTCGCTTTTATGCGCCGTAAAGCGATACCCCACACGCCAGATGGTCTCAATATAGATGGGATGCTCCGGGTCAGGCTCGATTGCCCTACGCAGCAGCGCCACGGGGCCGGAAATCCCCTGTCCGTAACTGCCCTCATTTCCCCATGCCCGGTCACATATCTGTTCCGACGTGAGGACGATGCGGGGATTGCGCATAAAGTACAGCAGCAGGGAAAATTCCCGTGGGCGCATCTCCACCGGCTCGTTGCACACCTGCACGGTGCGGCGCATGGAGTCAATATAAATATCTCCGCATTGGAATGGCGCTATGTCGATGCTCTCCGGCTGGTCGTAGTGGTTGTAAGAGGTATAGCGGCGAATCAGGGCTTTTGCGTGTTTTCGGATCAACAGCGGGTCAATATTCGCGGGCATACAAATATCCACGCCAAAGTCCAGAATCCGGGCCGCTTCCTCCGGGCCACCGCTGTCCATCAAGGCCATAATCGGCACAAAGCGCGCCTGTCGCAGAGCGGTCAACAGCTCATAGCGATTCCTGTGCTGAATATCCTGCAAGTCAACAATGATAAGCTGATAGGGCTTTCGGACAAATTCCCGGACGCCCTCGGTGATGGTGAGGGCATAGCTCACTTCCACGGCGCCGTCCATCAAGGTCGTTTTCAGATAGTCAAACAGTTCATAGCTGACGCCCACCAGCAACGCAGAGTATTCCATGCCCCCACCTCCTTTCGCCGGTCAGAAACGCAGTCCGATTCGGGCCGCATTTTTCGACATAATACAGTCCGATTCGGACTGCGTTTCCATAGAAAAAGGGGCGGCTTCAAGCCGCCCCTTTTCTTCTAGGTAAGGGCTATCTCTCGTGTTCCGCCGCAGGCGGTCAGGCCGCCGATCAGAAGCAACGCCGCAAGCAGTTTTGAAAGTCCCGCTGTTCTATTTCCTTTCGTCATAAATGCCCCCTCCCTCTGCTGCCCTTTAAGGTGTGACCCACGCCCTTGTCAGCTCCATGTCGGCGAAGAAGGAGTAGTCGTAATCCGCGAAGTGGTAGGTCACGGGGGTCATGGTCTCGCCCTTGCGGGCGGTGATGTCGGGCCAATACTGGCGCAGATAGCCCATGCCCGTAGCCAAGCCAAAGTGGTTGTAGGGCACTCCATGGGCATTCATGGCAGCAACAATTTCGTGGGTGAACTCCACCGCGTCGGACTGATGGATGCCAGCGCCCTGCGGGTCGTTGCACAGGCCCACCTCGCCCACCATGAAGCCCACGTTATATTTTTTGGCCACATCCTGGGCGGGCTTAATATAGACCTCGTATATCTTCTCCCCCGACCATGTGACGCCCTTGTCATCGGTAAAGGGCCAAGCGGGCGGGGTTTCGTTCGGGTCCACAAAGCCGCCGGTGGTGCCTACGTCATACTGGAAGCAGATAAAGTTCCGGGGTTCGTAGGCGTGGTAGGAGAGGGCTACTCCCCGCTGGGCCATGCGCTCCAGCATACCCAGGCCGTAAGTACTGTCGTCCGTGCCAAACATGAGCACCCGGTCCGGGGAAATTGCCCGGATAGAGTCGATGATGGGATTCCAGTGGCCCATGAAAGCGTCCAGGTCCTGTGGGTGCCACTCACTGCCCAGCTCAAAATCCAGATAGTCCTTGGATATATCCTGATACCGCAGGGCGAGCATCTTCCAGCAGGCCGCCACGTCGGACCACTCGGTGTCGGTGTAGGCGTCTTTTCCGTCCACGCCCACCTCGGCCCAGATGTTGTCCCAGGTCCACTCCCGGCCCGGCTCATACCGCTTGGGGGGTGAGCACATGGTAATCTGTACATGGACGCCGTACTTGAGGCCCCACGCAATGAGCTGGTCCAAATCCTCCAGCTCCCGCAGGTTGACAAAGGCGTCCCCCTTGGGGTAATCCGGCGCGCCCAGAGTGGTAAAGCCCAAGCTGACTCGCGTAAAGTTAATGCCGTTGTCCGCCATGAACTTGAAGTCGGCCTCGTAAAACTCCTGCACTCCGTTGCCGCCGCCGGTGGTACCTGCCCAACCCTTTGTGCCGATTCCCGCGCCCTTCCATGCGGGGAGCTTTTCCAATGTGACCGGAAGAATGTCGGCGGCGCTCTCAATCTGCGCGGCGGTGATGGTGCTCTCGGTGGCTCTGGCATCCTCCGGGGTCACATAGACGGGGGTAGGGTCCCAAGAATCATACCACCGCACAGCGGCCAAAATGGCCTCCTCCCGGGTGAGGGGGTCTTTATAGCGGGAGCCGGAGCCATCGGCCTTAATTTCCAGCGCCAGATTGTGGCTGTGCCGAGATGCAATTTCCAGCCCGTAGGCCATGGCCATGCTGGGGAGAACGCCCTTAGAGGGATAGTTGAAAGCGTCAATATAGGTGTAGTCCTCACGGTTGTCGTACTGAGCGAAAATCTTTGTGCCGTTGCCGCCGTAGCCGCCGTTCACATCCGTAAACCAATAGCCCTCCCAATCGAGGTAGTGGGTGGTGTCGCCGGTGTTGCCCTGGGGCGTGGGGGTAAAGAGCGTAGCGGCCAGATACATGGCCACGGCGGCCTCCTGCCGGAGTGTGGGGCCGTTGGTGGCGGCGGTACAAAAGGCGTTCCAGGCGGGCAGCTTACCGCTATCCAGCTTGGCCACGGCGTTCCCCACAAGTGTGCAAAGCTCCTTTTCCGTGGCGGTTTTCCCATAGTCCACCTGGAGTGCGGCGGGGACCAGACCCAGCTTAATGGCCCGACCCACCTCCGGGTCCACCCCGGCGGGCAGGGACGGCTGAGAGACGTAGGACGGTACAGCCCCGCTGGGCTTACCGGGGACGGTGATGGTGGATTTGAGGGTCTTGTCCGTCCCCTTTAGCTTCTGCGAAAGGGCGTTGTAGGAGATCAGCGCCGCATGGCCTCGGAGGAAGTCGCCCGAGAGGTCGCCGGACCGGACGAGGCCCAGAGAAAGGGCCTTGTCCGCCGCCTTGTCCCAGGCGAAATCTCCCGCCTTGTCGTCGTAGCCCAGGGCCCGGAGGGTCAGGGTGAGATACTGGGCGGCGGTCATGGGGGCGTCGCTCCCGAAGGTGGTGGCACTGGTCCCCTGGGTTAGCCCGTTTGTGTAGGCATACCCCACATAGCCCGCCGCCCACGCGGGCACATCGGTAAAGGGCATGGCGTAGGTTTCGCTTTTGGCCGCCGCGTCCTTGCCCAGCAGTCGGGCAATCATGGTCACGCCCGCCGCACGGGTCAGGGGTTGATCCAAGTCAAAGGAAGTACCGGAGCCGAGGAACAGGCCGTCCCGCCAGAGTGCCTCGGCGGCAGAGCCCCAGCGCTCCAAATCTCCCGGCCGCGCGGCGGCCGACACGGTTGGAGCCAGTGTCAGGCATAGGGTCAATGCTAACACCAGAGCAGATATTCGCTTTTTCATTGTGTACCATCCTTGTATTATAGAGTAGTAGTTTATAAAGCCCCTCTCCAAGGGCAGTGCTACACTGTAAGGGATGCTGTGGATTGGTGCAATCATCCTACCACAAGATGGTTTAAGAAAGGCTCCGGCCACAGCCCTTTGCAGTTTTGTTAATCAGTTAGATACCGCCAGACGGTTGATGTAGAACAAGGTTACAAGGCAAAGGCCCTGTGGGGACAGCATCAACAATCGAAAGACGGAGGTATTGCGTATGATCTGCGTTGGAATCGACGTGGCAAAGGACAAGCATGACTGCTCTATCCTCAGCTCAGAGGGCAAAGTCCTGGCGGATGTGTTCACGATCCCAAACACGATGGATGGGTTTCGGTGTCTGCTGGAGAGGCTCCGGTCGGTCACTACGCCCCAGGACAAAATAAGAGTAGGGCTTGAGGCAACCGGACACTACAGCTACAATCTCCTGGGGTTCCTCCTCGACAGCGGTCTGGCCACCTATGTCTTGAATCCCCTGCACACCAATCTCTACCGGAAAAGTCTCTCCTTGCGGAAAACCAAGACCGACCGAGTGGATGCGCGTACCATTGCGGCTATGCTCATGTCCGATATGGGCCTCAAGCCCTACACGGACACAGTGTACCACAATGAGGAACTCAAGTCACTGACCAGATACCGCTTTGACAAGATTCGGGAACGGGCCAAGCTGAAGCAGTCCGTCTCCAGACTGGTCTGCATTCTGTTCCCAGAGTTAGAGAAACTGGTGCCTACTCTACACATGGCCTCGGTCTATGCCCTCCTAAATGAGTTTCCGGGGGCTGCACAGATCGCCGGGGCCAACCTAACCAGGTTGAAGCTCCTCCTGGCTGACGCCTCCAAGGGCCGGTATGGGCGGGATATGGCGCTTACTCTCCGGGATGCTGCCATGGATTCTATTGGCTCCGTTATGCCCGCCAAGTCTCTGGAACTCCGACATACCATCCGCCTCATTCGAGAACTGGATAAAGAGGTTGAGGAAGTGGAGGCCTCTATTCAAGACATCATGGAAAAACTGAACTCTCCCATTACCACCATCCCCGGCATTGGCTTCCGCATGGGTGCCATGATTCTTGCCGAGGTGGGGGATTTCTCCCGCTTTGATTCCCCTGACAAGCTCCTGGCCTTTGCCGGCCTCTCGCCCTCTACTTACCAATCCGGGCAACTTAACAACTGCTATGCCCATATGGAGAAACGGGGCTCAAGATATTTGCGCTTTGCCCTCTACAACGCAACCAAGTACGTCTGCCACTGGGACCCCACCTTTGCCGAATATCTCGCCAAAAAACGTGCGGAGGGCAAGCACTACAACGTAGCCCTCTCTCATGCCGCCAAGAAGTTGGTTCGGCTTATCTACGCCCTGGAAAAATCCTGCCGGCCATATCGAGTGGCAGCCTAATCTCTATGCCACTTTAACGGCGTCCTCATGGACGTCTGCTTTGCTATACCTTTCTCGCACTGCCTTCTTCATGGTATCCCTCCTCATTTTGGAGCTTGACTTTTAATAGTTAGTCTTTCATTCGGGGGCGATGTCCCAATTCTGGTTTTTATTGTAGCTTTGTTTTTAGTATAAGCGGAAACGGGTTCCGCGTGGTACGCTGAGAGCGGACTTTTATTAGAAATCAACACCGATGATTTCAATGCCGCTTGGGGAGATCTGGGAGGCGGCCCGCGCCCGTGCTCCGTCATGCAGAATCAGCGTGTGAAGCCGGGGGCAATCGCTTAAAAAGGAATAATCCTCTATCGGCACCCCGATTACCTCTAAAGCATCCAAGCGAGGTAGTGCCACCACAGGCGTGAGGTCCCGCACACCCGTGCCGGACACGCTGAGGTAAAGCAGCGCCGGATAGCTTTCGATGCCCTCCAGGCTGTTTAGACCTACGCAGCCTGTCAAATCCAGTGTGGAGAGTCGGGGCATGGAACCGACCTGAGCCAGTGCGGTCACATCGCTGTCGAACAGCCCCAGCACCTCCAGATTTGTCAGTCCAGAGATATATCGAATCGTTTCCTCGTCCGCCCCAGTCAACCGCAAATCGCTCAAACCGGGATAATCCGGTAAAAAAGTATGATAGGACAGGCCGGTATTTAAGCACAGGAGCCGTTGCAGCGGGGCATTTTTAAGCGGTTCCAGCGAGGTAACAGACGTATCCGTGATGTCAAAATCAGATAAGGTGGTCAGGCCAGCCAACGGAGAGAGGTCCGTGATTGGATTGTGACTGAGCCATAGAACACGCAGCTCTGAACACGCGGAAAGCGGCGTGAGGTCGGTGACTTGATTCCATGAAAGGCTGAGGCGGGTCAAGGGTAGGGCGGCGAGAGCGGATAGGTCAGAAATATTTTGTTTCTCCAGCGCCAGCGAGGTCAGGCCGGTAAAATAGCGTAGGTCCTCCAGGGACATGGGAGGCGCAGGACTTTTGGGGGTATCGTATTCGTGGATGCCGTGGTAGTCCTGGTATTCATCCCACTGTGTAAAACTCTCGTCCTCGCTGAGAATCAGCGTTGTGATTTGTCCCAATTCGGACGGATAGAGAGGCGCAGTCGCATTCTTGCCCAATATTTGTCTGGCCGCCGTCTCTAACCGCTGGTTTTGAAAAAGTACTGGGCGCTCTGTTCGCAGTGCGTTAGACACCATGTTTCCCAAACCCACGACAATCACCGCCAAAATCAGAGCACAGGCTGTAACCACCGGGAACAGAACCCGGCGAGGCTGCTGGAAACGCTTGACGTACTTTAGTTCACGCAACAGCGCCGCGGCGGAGTGGTAGCGTCGCTTGGGGTCAAAAGCGGTACACTTTCGAATGACTGTGCGCAGAGGTTTCGGGGCCATCTTCAAATTGCAGTCATTCAAAACATACTCGCCGGTCAGCAGATATAAAAGAAGAACGCCTATGCTGTAAATATCAGATTTTGCGCTGGTTTGTTGATACCCGAACTGCTCCGGCGCCGCCGTCTCCCGCGTACCTAGGAATACCGTGTCATATTGGGCGTCCGGCTTGTAGTCGCGCATGGCGTCAATGTCGATCAGGTGGTAATCCCCTGCGTCGGTGCGGACGATGTTCTGCGGCTTGATGTCACGGTGAATCAGCGGCGGCGTATGCCCGTGGAGCATTTGGAGGTGCGTACAAATAGTTTCTATGGCGTTCAGCGCCTCGCAGGGAGAAAGGGGGCCTTTTCGCTCCACCAGTTGTTCCAGAGTCTCTCCCGGCGCGTACTCCCGCACCAGCCAGCATTGCCTCTCATCTTCAAAGAAACACACCGCTTGGGGAACAAAGGAAAACTTCACCGATGACAGCAGTCTATACTCTTGCGCAAGCAATTCGGCTTGTTTCCCACGGCCCCGCTTTAAGATAAACTGCCCTCCGTTTTGAAGGTGCGTCAACAGGAATACGTCCTTGTCATCGGATGCTTTGAGGCACGATGCGATATAATACTGCGCGGCAAGGCGCTCAGGTAGCTGTTCCCCCTGATAGAGCTTCTCTAGTGCCTCCATACTCCGCTCTTTTACTTCATCATTCATAGTAACGGTCTCTCCGAAATGGATTCTAAAAATTCACTCGTTGCGGCAAGAGAAAGGGACTGCGCTGCACAACAGAGGATTGCGGCATCCCGCCTGACTTTTGGATAGAGGCTGCCGGTTTGAGCAATCATAAGCAAGTGCTGCAACTCATTGACGGTAAGCGACATGGAAAAGCCAATCCGCAGCAGCATATCGCGTGAAGGGGACCTTTGTCCGCTGAAAATCTGATAGACGTACGTCTTACTTAGGAGCGATACTTTAACCACATCCGTAATCGCGGTGTGGTGGGACTCCAACATATTTCGCAAATAGTCCGTTAAGGACAGCACGGTATTGGAAGGAACTTCTTGTAAAAGCATTTCTTGAAATAACTTTGGCGATGATTGTACAAGATGAAACAGTTCTTCTGTTTTGAGTGCCAAATGTTGCGGCTTCAATGTACTCAACTCCTTATAGCAATAAGCATCGCGATTCAAATTTTTGTATTGCACAAAGCAGACAGTATCTGTTGCTTTCAGTATAGACGAATCGTGCAATATTGACAACAAAATATGTTTTCTATCCTTTAGATTGTTGTGGCTTTTGTCAGCCATTTAAGCACACGTGGAACCGGATTTTAATGCAGTCCGATTCGGACTACGTTTTTCGACAGGTTTTTTTAGTCAAACACGTCCGGCCTGCCGATGGCGGTAAAGCCGCTGGCGGCGCAGTCGGTCACAACCACGTTGTTTTGTCCGCTGGAACAGTGGGCGACCAGGATGCCGCCGCTCTCACTGAGGCCCACGACGATGCCGATATGGCTGTCATCCGGGAAAAAGGCCAGGTCGCCGGGCTGGGCCTCGCTCCAATCAATGTCTGTGCAGTAGGTGTGCTGCATGATGACGCCGCCGCCGTGGCCGATGATGTAGTCCATGGAGTTGTTGAAAATCCAATCGACGTACCCGGAACAATCGAGGCCGTAGGGCCGGTAGGTGCCGGTGGTGGAGCTGCCCTCGGCCCACACCTTTTGCAGCGTCCCCCAGCGACTATCCCAGCCGATGGCGTGGCTCTTGCCGCCCCAAAAGTAGTTGACCTTGCCAACAAGGGTGAGGGCTACGCGCACGGCCTCCCGGCGCTCGGGGGATAGGTCATCGGGCAGGTTCTTCAGTATGTCCGCTAGATCAGCGCCGGTGATGGTCAGGTCTCCGGCCAGAGAGGACAGGGCGGCGCGGTCTGAAAGCAGATCGTCAAGGGCGCTGTTTTGATAGGGCGTGAACGCATAGACGGAGCGCATCGCGTCGGCGGTTTTGGGCGTGATGGTGATGTGCAAAATATACTCCGTCCAGCCGGGATCATCCTCCCCATCGCCGGGGTGATAGATTTCCTCCACGTAGGAGGTGATGGCAGTCATGTCCCAAAAGACGGCTTTCAGCTTTTCGAGGCGGTCAGCATCCAGCGTGGCCACATCCATACCCTCGCCGTCGGCCCCGGCGGTCTTAACGGCGAACACGGCCAGCACGTCGGGCCAGTCGGGGGCCTGTCCGTGGATTTCTATGCTGTCATAGCCGCCCGCTTGCAGCTCCTCCAGCTTGGCATTGTAGTCCATGTTCACCTGCGCCACGGCCTGGGCCACCGAAACGCTACCCGGGGCGTTGGGTTCGGCGGCAAAGAACAGGCCAAAGGGCGAGCTGGCAACGGCGGCGATGATAACGACCACCACCAGGGCAATCAAAAGAAAGCCGCCACCCAGCAGCCCCACAAAAGAACTGACCAGCGCAGCAGCGGCTTTCACGATAGCAACGGTCACACGCTTGGCCGCAACGGCGGCGGTCTTGGCGGCTTTCTGCGCCCTTGCCACCATTTGGTGTTTCATGTGCTGCTGGGCGGTCTGTCTGGCCTTGCGGGTGGCTTGCTTGGCAACGGCTTGGGATATTGCAGGCCGCACCTTGGGCGCAGGGGCTTTGGCAGAAGCCTTTGCCACCCCCCGGACGTTGGTGCGGGTCTTGATGGTGGCGGCGCTGGCGCGTAGGCGCTCCTTGACCAGTGCAGGGCGGCGTCCGGGCATGGCAACGCCCCCGGCGGAAGTCTCCACCGGGGGCGTGTTTGGCATATGGATGGGCGTTTGCGCGGACTGTGGCGGTGTGCTCACCGTGGGCGGGGGGAGCGCGGCGGGGTCAACCCGCCGCCTGTTGTTCAAGGTGGTGTGAGTAGGTGGGTATCCGCGCTTGCTGGAACGGGTGGGGGCTGTTGCGGACTTGGGCTGTTGGCCGGGGGCGTGGTCGGTGGCCTTGGGGGCGTTGCTTTCTGCTAAACGGGTTTTCGTGACGGCAGGGCGCTCCTTGGGCGCGTTGGCCGGGCGCTCCCGCGCCGGGGCGGTATCGGTGGGCGGTACGTCCTTGCTGCGGGTCTTATGCTTGATGCTCTCCCAGCGCTCTTTGGCAGAGTGGGTGGCGGTGGCGGTCAGCTCGTCCACAGCCCAACGGGTGCTGCCCTCCACCTGGTCGGTGGCATATTCGTCCCCGGCATCCTCTCCTGGTCGGCGCTGGTCGAGCTGGCGCAGATATTTTTCTTTCAACAGCTGCCCGGCCTGTTGGGGCAATAGCGCCGCCTTATCCCTCGCCCGTGGCTTATCCATAGAGGGCTTTTCCTTAATGTCTGGCAATGTAGTTACCTCCTGATGACATAAAAATAGCACCTCGACAGGAGGTGCGGTTTAATGGTGATGTGGTTGCGCTCCTACGCAGGGAGTTGTATAATAAAGACAATTATCGGCATTGTTAGCGCAAAAGTTTGTAATGCCGAGTGTGTGAATAATGTACCCCACGGCGGTTAGCGATGAGACAAAGGTTCATTTTGCATAATGGCACTTTGCTTCAATAATAAATGACTCTCTTTTTGGTATCAGCTTTTACACATGATCGCTGTTTATTGATCCAAATTATTGTTCAAGAATAGCAGAACATTTAAACCTTACAAAAAAGGAGACTCTAATGATGACAAATGCTGATAGCACAACCCAAGCTGGTTTTGAAATTTTATTAGAGAAAATACAAAATTCAGTTGATGCTCTGGGGCAAATTCAAACCGCTTGGGGATTTGTAGCTACAATAGTGCTCATAGTAGCCTTTCTTTTTGCGCTCTTGTTATTTCGCAGGGCTGTAAACAAGATGACAAAATCTCAAATTGCATTCTTCACTAAAGTGAAGAAATATGAGCCCTCCCTTTACATCGAACTTAATCGAAACATGGAGTATTTGAGGTGCTTTTTATTTGGGGAAAAATGGAAAAGAAGGGTTGTTCAACAATACAACAAACTTTTCAACGGCT
>CAZDDZ010000073.1:0-13883 GCA_964504285.1 uncultured Pseudoflavonifractor sp. | reverse complement strand
CCCAACGGGAGCGTGACACAGAAGCGCTCCCGTAGGCGCATAGGGGAGATAAGACAGCACGGAGACGAAAAAACAGTTGGGCGAAGCCCAAGGCATTTTTCGCGCAGTGACGGCTTATCGACCCGGCTATGCGCCCAACGGGAGCGTGACACAGAAGCGCTCCCGTAGGCGCATAGGGGAGATAAGACGGCACGGAGACGAAAAAACAGTTGGGCGAAGCCCAAGACATTTTTCGCGCAGTGACGGCTTATCGACCCGCCCATGCGCCCAACTGCTTTGAAATGACGAGATGTTTTTGCCAACCTGCGGGCACGACAAATCGTGTTCCTACAAACGGAGGTATTGTAATGACCGTTGCTGAATTAAAGGATGCGCTCTCCCTGACTGAATTTTGTATGCCCAGCCCCGATTCGCCCGTAACCGGCGGCTACGTGGGCGACCTGCTCAGCTGGGTCATGGGCCGGGCCAACCGTGGGGATTGCTGGATTACCATTATGTCCAATGTCAACGTTGCTGCCGTGGCACTCATGGCCGATACCGCCTGCGTCGTCCTTTCCGAAGGGGTTATACCCGACGCTCTCCTGCTGGAAAAGGCCGCCGCACAAGGAGTCAATCTGCTGGGCAGTTCCAAATCCACCTTTCAATTGTCCGGACAAATCCACTCACTGCTTTTTCCGTAGGGGTATGGTTCCCGCAGGACGATGAAGATGAGTGGACACAGCCTATTCCAGCTTTAACTAACGGAGGTGCATTTTTTTGAAGTTAACCTTCGACTTTCACCTCCACTCGTGTTTATCGCCCTGTGGGGGATCTGATAATACCCCCGCCAATCTGGCCGCTATGTGTGCCCTGGCTGGGTTAGAGGCTGTTGCTCTCACCGATCACAACACGGTGGGTAACTGCGCCGCCTTTTGTGCCGCTGCCCAGCGCAGCGGCCTTTTGGCATTGCCGGGCATGGAGCTTACCACCGCCGAGGAGGTTCATGTGGTCTGCCTGTTTCCCGATCTGGATTCCGCTGCCGCTTTCGGTAAAATTGTTTACGACCGTCTCCCCCCCCTTTCCAACGACATCCGCATCTTCGGCCCCCAAATATATATGGACAGCGAGGACGGCGTACTGGGGCAGGAGGTACGCATGTTGGCGGGAGCCACCACTATCGGTATTTACGAGGTGCCCGCCCTTGTTTCCTCCCTGGGCGGGGTGGCCTACCCGGCTCATATTGACCGCCCCTCCTTTTCACTGCTCTCTAATTTGGGTTTCTGGGACCCGAATTTAAAATTTTTTTTGGCGGAAATTTCCCGTTCCTGCCCTCCCGAATTTTTAGAGCGTCCGGACTTACAGGGACTATGTACGATTACCGCTTCCGATGCCCATTCCCTCGACCAAATTGCCGATCCATGTCAAACCCTAGTGGCAGAGGAACGTAGCCCGCAAGCCTTAATTAAAAGCTTGCGCAGCCCTGATTTTTTAGTAAATTATAGAAAAAAATAATTTTTTAGTATGCATAAAAATATTTTTGATAATTAGAAAAAAAAGGGTTTACCTGACGGCAAGTTTACGATACAATGGGGTCGGACTTTAAAAATATGAAGGAGGACTCGCAACATGCCAAACTGTAAGACCGTTGTGCCCTACAACGGCACTCCCGAGCAGGAAGACCGACTGCGGCAAATCATCGCTGAGCACAAGAACATCCCCGGCGCAACCATGCCCGTACTGCAAGCGGCACAGGAAATTTTCGGGTATCTACCCGAAGAGGTTCAGATTATCGTCGCCGAAGGCTTAGGTATTCCCCTCTCTGAGGTTTACGGCGTCGCCTCCTTTTACGCTCAATTTTCCATGAATCCCAAGGGTGTGCATCAGATTTCCGTCTGTCTGGGCACCGCTTGCTACGTCAAGGGCGCTGCCGACCTCATTACCGCCGTGGAAAAGAAGCTGGGCATCAAGACCGGCTCTATTACCGACGACGGCAAATTTTCCTTGGATGCCTGCCGCTGCGTGGGTGCTTGCGGCCTGGCTCCCGTTATGATGATTGGCTCGGACGTGTATGGCCGCCTGACCCCCGACCAGGTTGGCCCCATCCTTGATAAGTACAAATAAAAAAGAAAAGCGAAAAAAGGAAAAAGTGCTTTTATGCAAAGTACAGCTCTTTTTTCTTTCTCCTTTTTGGCTGGTGCTTTTATGAAGGAACTTTCGTTACATATCCTGGACATCGCCCAGAACTCAATCTCCGCCGGGTGTAATCTTTTGGAGATCTCCCTTACCCAGCAGGACGGTCTGCTCACCCTTACCATCCGCGATGATGGGCGGGGTATGAGCCCGGAATTTCTCGCCTCGGTGACCGACCCCTTTACCACCACCCGCACCACCCGCAAGGTGGGGCTGGGGCTGCCCCTGCTTCGACTGGCGGCCGAGCAGACAGGCGGCACACTCTCTATTGAGAGCGCTTTGGGTATCGGCACCACCGTAACCGCCACTTTCGCATACGGGCACATTGACTGCCCGCCCGCGGGGGACATGGCGGGTACCATCGCCCTGCTTGTACAGGGTGCGCCCGGCATTGAACTTATCTACTCACGCACCACGCCCACGGGCACCTTTACCTTCGACACCCGAGAGGTGCGAGCGGTCTTAGGCGCCGACGTCTCTCTGGCCGAGCCGGAGGTATTCCTGTGGATACAGGGGTACCTGACCGAGCTGGAGGACTCGCTTTCTTTCTAAAGACTGTATGGAACCGCGCCCTCGCGTTCCATTCTTCCTCATCCGCGACTGACCCCGGAACGACGAGGGCGTCGTTCCCTACAAACCGTGAGGAGTTGAACAGATTTTGAAAAGTTTGGAAGAACTCAAGGCAATTCGTGAGAAAATGCAAAAGCAGGTCGGTCTCCGCGAAAGCGACGATGATACTGTCCGCGTGGTAGTTGGTATGGCTACCTGCGGTATCGCCGCCGGCGCGCGCCCCGTCCTCTCCGCCTTTTTGGAGGAAGTGGACAAGCGGGGCCTGAAAAATGTCACCGTGACACAGACCGGCTGTATCGGCGTATGCCGCCTGGAGCCCCTTGTGGAAGTTTACGTCCCCGGCCAGGAGAAGGTCACCTATGTAAAAATGAAGCCCGAAATGGTCGCCAAGGTGGTCGCTGACCACCTGGTAAACCAGCAGGTGGTGACCGAGTACACCATCGGCGCGGCGGAATAAGGAGGAGAGAGAACATGAATTTGGTTCGTTCCCACATTCTGGTATGCGCCGGCACCGGCTGCACCTCCTCCAATAGTCTTAAAATTATAGAAGCTTTTGAGCGGGAGTTGTGCGCTCAGGGCATGGAGAAGGAAGCCCAGGTAGTCAAAACCGGCTGTTTCGGCCTGTGTGCCATGGGTCCCATTGTAATGATTTACCCCGAGGGTGCGTGCTACACCAAGGTCTCCCCCGACGACGTGCCCGAGATTGTCTCCGAGCACATTGTCAAGGGGCGCATTGTCCAGCGCCTGTTACATATGGAGAGCGACGAGGGCGGCGTGGCCACCAGCCTCACCGAGACCACCTTTTACAAGCACCAGCTGCGCATTGCCCTCCGGAACTGCGGCGTCATTAACCCCGAAAATATTGACGAGTATATCGGTGTGGACGGCTACACCGCCCTGGGTAAAATCCTTACCGAGAAAATTCCGCCCCAGAAGGTCATTGACGACATTAAGACTTCCGGTCTCCGTGGCCGTGGCGGTGCGGGCTTCTCCACCGGCATGAAGTGGCAGTTTACCCATGACGCAGTCTCCCCCGACGGGGTGAAGTTTGTGGCCTGCAACGCCGACGAGGGCGACCCCGGTGCATTCATGGACCGCTCGGTGCTGGAGGGCGACCCACACACCATTATCGAGGCCATGACCATCGCGGGCTATTGCATCGGCGCGCATCAGGGTTATGTCTACGTCCGCGCCGAGTACCCCATCGCCGTCAAGCGTCTGCAAATCGCCATTGACCAGGCCAAGGAATACGGCCTGCTGGGCAAGAACATTTTTGACTCCGGCTTTGACTTTGAGCTGGAGCTTCGCTTGGGCGCGGGCGCTTTCGTCTGCGGCGAGGAAACCGCCCTCATGACCAGCATCGAGGGTAAGCGCGGCGAGCCCCGCCCCCGTCCCCCCTTCCCCGCCAACAAGGGTCTGTTCCAGCGCCCCACCCTCTTAAACAACGTAGAGACCTACGCCAACATTACCTGGATTTTAAACCATGGTGCGGAGGAATTCGCCGCCATCGGTATGCCTAAGAGCACCGGCACCAAGGTATTTGCCCTGGGCGGAAAAATTGCCAACACCGGCCTGGTGGAGGTTGCCATGGGCACCCCCCTGCGCACCGTCATCGAGGAAATCGGCGGCGGCTGTCCCGGCGGCAAGAAGTTTAAGGCCGCCCAGACCGGCGGTCCCTCCGGCGGCTGTATCCCCGCCAGCCTCATCGACACCCCGCTGGACTTCGACTCCTTGGGCGCCATCGGCTCCATGATGGGCTCCGGCGGTCTTATCGTCATGGACGAGGACAACTGCATGGTAGACATCGCCAAGTTCTTCCTGGAATTTATTGTGGACGAGAGCTGCGGCAAGTGCGCCGTATGCCGCATCGGCACCAAGCGGCTTTTAGGGCTACTCACCAAAATTACCGAGGGCAACGGCACCATGGAGGATTTGGACACCATTGAGGAGCTTTGCTACCACCTCAAGTCCAGCGCCCTGTGCGCCCTGGGTCAGACGGCTCCCAACCCAGTGCTGTCCACCCTCAAGCACTTCCGGGACGAGTACCTGGCCCATGTGGTGGAAAAACGCTGCCCCGCCGGCGTGTGTAAGAGCCTGCTCAGCTACACCGTTATTGCCGACAAGTGCAAGGGCTGTACCCTCTGCGCAAAGAACTGCCCGGCAGACGCAATTGTGGGCGCGGTCAAGGCTCCCCACGTCATTGACCAGTCAAAGTGCATCAAGTGCGGCGTGTGTATGGATAACTGCCGCTTTGATGCGATTAAGAAAGGTTAAGGGGGGACGTAGACATGGAACAGAAAATGATCAACCTGAAAATTGACAACATTGCCGTCTCCGTGCCCGCCGGGACGACGATTTTGGAGGCTGCCCGCAGCGCGGGTATTAAGATTCCCTCCCTCTGCTTCCTCAAGGAAATGAACGAGATCGGCGCCTGCCGCATCTGCGTGGTAGAGGTCAAGGGGGCCCGTAGCCTGGTGGCTTCCTGCGTGTACCCGGTCAACGAGGGCATGGAGGTATTCACCAATACCGACGCGGTGCGCAAGTCCCGCCAGCTCACCCTGGAGCTTATTCTCTCCAACCACCGCATGGACTGCCTCACCTGTGCCCGCTCTGGCAAGTGCGAGCTTCAGCAGCTCTCGGCCGACCTGGGCATCGACGCGGTGCGCTATGCCGCCGACAAGCTGCCCCCCCAGATTGAGGATTCCGCGCCCCATCTGGTGCGTGATAACTCCAAGTGCGTCCTCTGCCGCCGCTGCACCGCCGTGTGCCGCAAATTCCAGGAGGTCGGTGTCATCGGCTGCAACGACCGCGGATTTGACACCCATGTGGGCTGCGCCTTTGACCGGGATTTGGACGAGGTGGACTGCGTGTCCTGCGGACAGTGCATCGTGGCCTGCCCCACCGGCGCGCTCCAGGAGAAGGACGACACTGAGAAGGTCTGGGCCGCCCTGGCCGACCCCAAGAAGCACGTCGTCGTCGGCCCCGCGCCGTCGGTGCGTGTCACCCTGGGCGAGTGCTTCGGTATGCCCATTGGTACCAACGTGGAGGGCAAGATGATTACCGCCCTGCGCCGTCTGGGCTTTGACAAGGTTTTTGACGTGGATAACGCCGCCGACTTTACCATTATGGAGGAGGGCACCGAGTTCCTCGGCCGGGTTCAGAACGGCGGGGTGCTCCCCATGATTACCTCCTGCTCCCCCGGCTGGATCCGCTACTGCGAGCAGCACCATCCCGACATGCTGCCCAACCTCTCCTCCTGCAAATCTCCCCAGGGCATGTTCGGCAGCCTGGTCAAGACCTACTACGCCGAGAAGATGGGCATTGACCCCAAGGACATCGTGGTGGTCTCCATCATGCCCTGTACCGCCAAGAAGTACGAGTGCCAGCGGGACGAGATGCGCCGGGACGGCTGGCTGCCGGTGGATGTGTCCCTGACCACCCGGGAGCTGGGCCGCATGATTACCCGCGCCGGTCTCCTCTTTGACCATCTGCCCGACAGCGAGGCCGACGAAATGCTGGGTCTTGCCACCGGTGCGGCCACCATCTTCGGCGCCACCGGCGGCGTGATGGAAGCGGCGCTGCGCACCGTGGTGGAAATCGTCACCAACGGCGAGATGAAGCCCTTGGAGTTTAAGGAAGTCCGCGGGCTGGAGGGCATCAAGGAAGCCACCTACGAGCTGCCCGGCAAGACGGTGCGGGTCTGCGTTGCCTCCGGTCTCGCTAACGCCAAGAAGGTGCTCGACGGCGTAAAGGCCGGTACCCTGCACTACGACTTTATTGAGATTATGGCCTGCCCCGGCGGCTGCATCAACGGCGGCGGCCAGCCCATTCAGCACGCCGACGTGCGCAGCTGGACCGACATTCGCGCCCTGCGGGCAAACGCTCTCTACGACCAGGACGCGGGCCAAAAGTACCGCAAGAGCCACGAGAACCCCGCGGTCATGGCCGTCTATAAGGAATACCTGGGCGAGCCCGGCAGCCACAAGGCGCATGAGATTCTCCACACCACCTATGTGCCCCAGAAGAAGTACCGTATCTAATACACAAAAAGAGTCGGCGCGGAAATTCCGCGCCGACTCTTTTTGTGTTATACTGGATAAAAAAGGAGGGTACCCATGCTTGCTTTTTATTTATCCATGCTGGAAGACGAAAACGACCATCCCCTCTTTTGCCAAATGTATGAGGCGTACCGTGAGACAGTCTTCAAAACGGCGCGCTATTTCCTGCCAAGGCACGAGGATGCGGAGGATGTCGCCATGTCCTCCTGGTTAAAAGTAATAAACGCCTTTCCCCAAGCCAAAAAAATATTTTTAAATTCCCGTTCGGAATTTCGCTCCTGGCTCGTTATTATAGTAAAGCACACTGCGATTGATGAGCAGAGGAGGAAAAAACAAACCATGAAATTCCCCGAAAACTGGGACGCGCCCTCTACGGAAAAGGTGGAGGAGCAAAGTCAGTTAAACGCCCTGATTGCCATTATCCGTACCATGCCGGATGGGTACCGGGCAGTGCTAGAGCTGCGGCTGGTCTCCGAGTGGAGTTTTCCCCAAATTGGGTGCGCCGTTGGTTTAAGTGCCGACGCCGCCCGTATGTGCTGTAACCGGGGATTAGTACTGCTGCGGGAAAAATTACGGGAGGAGGGGTACGAGTATGACGGAACACGAGTTTGAAGCTTTGGTGCGCCAAGCGCTTTTAAAGTCAGCGGAGCAGGATTGCGAAAGACTTTTGTGTGCTGTCCCGGACTTTTCCCCCTCCCTTCGCTACCTGGCCTGGGAAAAAAAGCTGCTGGCTAACCCCTTCGGCTATGCCAAAAAGCAAACCCGCCCTCTGTGGAAAAAGGTTTTACGAGCCGCTGCTTGCGTTGTTCTGGCGGTGGGTATTTCCGTTGGCGGTCTGCTGGCGGTCAGCCCCGATGCCCGCGCCTGGGTACAGCAGATTTTTGCCGAGTGGTTTGATACCCACGCCCGTTTTACCTTCTCCGGCAACGCGGGACAGGAGGCCGGTGCGTGGAAAACCAGCTATCTGCCGGAGGGCTTCCAACTGGTAAAGGAGGAGGGGATAACCATGAAAAACATGGTCTACGAAAACACCGAGGGCAGGCGTATCTATTTTACCTACGCTCCCGCCAATGAAAGTACAATGTTTAGCACCGATAGCGAACATCAGGATTACACCCCAATCACTGTAAACGGAAGTCCAGCCCATCTGCTGGCGGCAAAGGAGTCGGGGGAGACGAGTTTTCTCCTTTGGGTCAATGAAGACGGCATAGCCTTTGAACTCATGTCGAGTATTGACAGCGAGGAGCTTATCCGCATTGCGGAGCGTGTTCAAAAAGCGCCTTAAAAATATTTTTTTAATTTTTTTGTTTTTCTGTTCGGTTTTTCATTTCTCCTGCGTTTATAGAGTGAAGGCGAATCTCAGTAAAGCACCTTCGCCTATCACAAAAGAGAGGAATGATCCCCATGAAGCAGAAAATCACCGCACTGACCCTGGCTCTGGCTCTCATTTTTTCCCTTAGCATGTCCGCCCTCGCGGCAACCCCCAGGTGGGTAAACACAGATTCCTGCAAGGTTCAGCTCTCCTTTTCCGGCTCCACCGCCAATTGCAATGTCACAATAACCGGAAAGCCCGGCACCAGCAAAATTACTGGCACCGTCACGCTCAAAAAAAGCGACGGCACCTCTGTAAAGTCCTGGATAAAAACTGTCAATGACGAGCAGTTCAGCGCATTCGAGACCGCCCTCAATTGTGCCCCCGGCGACTATGTGCTCACAGTCTCCGCCACCGTCTACAATAAGAACGGCGTTGGAGAAATGGTGAGCGGAGAGGCAACGGCGAAACGGTAAGCAATTATTCCACCGGGACGTGCTGAAACGGCGGGGGAAAGGGCAGAAAAAACAATCGGACAGTTCTTTCGTCTTGGGACGACTTATTAAAGCAAAAAACAAAAGAATTGACCAACTGGTTTTTAAACGAATAATAAAGGAGTAGTTTTAAGATGAAAAGGTGTAAAAAGTTTGTTGCACTTCTCGTTGTGGCGGTACTTCTTATTCAGAGTTCCTTGGCGCTGGCAGCGAGTGTTGACGCTCAGATTATGGAGGCACAGACACAGAGAAGCATTGAACTTCTGAACGGAAATCGCAGTACTTATTCTCTGCAAAGTGATTTTCAAGGAATCATGAAGTCTTATAGCGGAGGATACGCCATAGAAACGAAATTGCCAGATAAGAGTACTTCAATATATCAACCAGTCGGGAGGCTTGACATCAATTTGGCAGATTCTACTGCAGTATCAGCGGCGCTTTTACGAAACGATCTTACCCCAGCAGTAAAAGCCCAAATTGAGGAAACAAGCGAAGCGGTGATTACGGAAAATAAATCTGATGTAAGTATGGTGGTATTTTCTCCGTTGCTCCTTACAAACTCAAGAGAAAACATTTACTATACCTATAACGGACAAGAAATGATGAGCGATAGAACATATATACTGAATCATGATACGGGACATGAGAGGATATCTAGCGGAAAAACAGCCGCAACTGTTGCAGATGCTTTGTTTGATCTCGCCGTCAGCGGAGTGGCTACGGTTGTACCCGCACTTCAATTGGCGGAAACCGGGATATCTGCACTTAAGATGTTTCTCGATATTGTCCAAGCAGACACCGTAGTTGTAAATGTTGAGGACTATGTTGAAGTGCTCATCAATTACAATTTAACCACCCAATATACTTATACAAATCTTCTTGGCACCTGGCATCTTGGACTAACGACACATCAAGCCTATGTAACGACCACTGAATGTAGAGAAAAATTTTATGTTACAAAGGGTAATACTACGACAGGCCGTGTAGAGTCTTTTACAAATTCCCACAATAAAACGCTAACATCTATCGACTATATCAGCCCCTGGGCCACGGCAAACGCATTCATTGGGAATCCGCTTGTTTTTAATATTACAATAACTGCTGGCAGTAAAAAAATCGTTCTTTAGTTTTGTGTAAGGAGTCGCTATGGGCATTGACAGTCTGTTTCTCTATCAGAATTTTATTGTACTAATCATTTTATTGGGCGGAGTTGCACTACTCTATGCGCTTGTACATAGCGGGAAAAGACGCTGGATTTCAGCAGGACTCACAGTACTTTGCGTCGCCACAACCGTTTGGTATTTTTCCCCCTTCCATGTGAAGATTAACGGCAATCATTTGACGGAGGTCAGGCTCATTTACGGTGGGGTAGAAATTTCTGATATTGTCAGCGATGAGCAGTCGCGGGAGCTTGCGGCACTGTGCAGTGAGCTGACCTATGTGCGGCAGGTAGGTCAGTCCAGGCTCGTGCGTTCGACCAAGGAGTATATCTATGTGCATCTGAGAGACGGCAGAAACGAGGTTCAGCTGGAGCTAGCGGTCAGCGAGGACGGCTTCCTCCGCTATCCCGGACTATACGGCGTTACCTACGGCATGGATCGCGTTAAAAATGCAGAGCCTCTCATTGCCTATATCAAGTCCATAGTGCCGGAAGAAGTTATTCAGGAGACGGCAGACAAGTAGGGAAAGGACACACGGGGACGGTTCTTTTGTCTTGTGAATATGCTGAACCAAAGACAAAAGAACCGTCCCCGCGTCTTTATGGACTATCTATGTCTTTATTGCAAATTCTTTTTTCTGCACTTAAATTGACGGTTTTAATGGTTTAATTGAAAGGATTTATATACATGAAAATATGGAAGATATTTTCTTATTTCGGCGGTGGCACAGCTATAATTTTCTTGTTTTGGGGTCTTGCAGAACAGGAACAGACCCAGGCGCTATTAGCCATTTTATGTACCGTTGGTGCTGCTAATTTTTCTGCCTTATCCTATATCGCATACCTGCTCTCGGCGAAATAGCGACACGGGATACACAGGGCAGACAAACATGGACGGTTCTTTGCGCTCTCTCCCAAGCGCAGAGAACCGTCCCCCCACACGTGTCCGTATCTCAGCCCTTGGAGAGGGGCTTTATAAACTACTACTTTATAATACAAGGCACTGATAACATGAAAAAAGCTATTTCCATTATCCTTGCCACTATTGTCCTCATATTCTGTTTTCTTGGTCTATACCATATTTTTACACCCCGTTTTGTCGAAGTATGTGACGGGCTAACAATAAAAATTTCGTCTTTCTCACAAGTAACAGCTTCAAATAAGGACGGCACTACAACTTTTCTACACAGGGGGGAAGTGATTGGTGGCATTGTATTATACAAAGGTACTGACGCAATCATTGAGCAGTATACGCAGAATGGTATTACAGCCAATCTGCGAAATGACCTAGTTGAAATGCTCGGAGAGTCTATAGGAATTGCGGTAACTATGTGTGGGACAGGAAATGCCGGAGAAGGCAATGTTGAGGTTTCTTTATCCGATGCCCATGGAAATGAAATTCTGCACAATCTTTTTATATTTGATGATGCCAGTACAATTTATGATATTTGGCTCGATTCATCATACGATGGGGCTTTCCAGTTTGTATATGATAAAAGCCGCACATAGTGAAAACGAATAAGCCAGGATACACGCAGACGGAGCCAAGGGGACGGTTCTTTTGTCTTGTGAATATGCTGAACCAAAGACGAAAGAACCGTTTCCGCGTCTTATCGTGATTATATAATTGCAGTGGTTTATACAATGCGATTTACTGATGACACCGAAATGCAGGATGGCACGCACGTATGGGAAATTAGCACTTTAAAGGGAAATGGCATAAAAAATTGATAGTTTCTATTTACAAAACAAATAGAGACAAAGAGACGGTTTTTAAAGCCAAGGGGAAATGTGCATGAAATTTAGGAAGAAATGGGCTCCGCTCGTGGGAGTTCTTGCGGTGGCGGCGGTTCTCTTATTTCTGCTTTATCCACGCAAAGTGCTGTCCTTTCTCGCGGAACCTAGCAATAGGGCAACCGAAGTGAGCATCGGTCGGGACAGCATTGATGGGATGGAAATTCAACGGCTATACGGAGACCAATTGCGTGTGTTTTTTAATCAGACGGAGGATGTGCGACTGATATTCTGTGGGTTGTACGGATATTCCGGAGCCTATACAATAAATCATGGTGAGAGTGGAAAATATACATATTCCATAGACATTAACCGACGAGACGAGACAGAACTAAAAAATATTTTACACATCCAAGTTGATGACCAGGGGTACGCCTATATTGATCATTTCAAGTATTGGATTGTAGGCGCTAAACGGTCGGAATGGCTCGCTTATTTGCAAGAACAATTTTAAAAATAACGGTTGAGCCAAGGGGAGGATTAACGTGTACCCATTGCAGGAGTAGGGGCTGACGAAGCGCAACAAAACCAGGCCGTCGTTTCCGGCGGCCAAAGTAGGCGCGGAAACTTAGGCTAAAGCCGTTCTCTCCGCGTCTCCCAGGCTAACCGTATAGGGAGGCAACTATGCGACAGGCATTGACCATTTTAAACTTCATTGTGGAATTAATTTATATTCCCGCTACCCTCTTGGTTGCCGTTATGCTCCCCCACCTGTCCCCCGTCTTGTTTTCGCTTTCACCTTGATTTTGACGGCGTTATCCGTTACAATGGAGATAAAGATACTAAAACAAGTATATACAGCCGGAAAAGGTCACACGCACGGGCCGATAGTTTAAGCACCGCTTCAAACGCCTTTGCGTGCTTTCAAAATAGTCACCTATTTTTTTACGAAGTTCTCCATTTTTCGGAACGAGGTGTGGAGCATGGATATAACCGGTTACACCGCCAAAAGCCCTGCTGCCCGTGCGTTGCTACAAAAGCTGCCGCCCAAGCTGGCGGAGGCGGTGCGGCTGGTGCGGCTGCCCGCGGGACGGATTGTGGTACTGCGGGGAGAGCCAGTGGAGTGGGTCTACTTTGTTTTGGAGGGCGAGCTGATCGTCTTTCACGAGACGGTGGAGGGTAAGTTCTCCACCTGGCTGACCATGCAAGCTCCCACCGTTATTTCCGATCTGGAGGTGCTTTCCGAAACCGAGCACTATGCCGCCAACGTTTCGGCTGCCACCGACTGCGTGGCGCTTCGCTGTCCGGTGGGGGCCTTTACCGCCGCTCTGCACCAGGATATCAATTTTCTGTGGGCCATCTCAACCACCGTGGCAAAAAAGAACTATACGCTGGTTTCCAACCGGGGGTACTCCGCATTTCGATCCAGTCTGGAGAAAACAGCGCTGTTTTTGCTTTATTACAGCTCCCTACACCCCGTCAAGCCGGGCAAGGAGTTGGTGGTGCAACGAACCAGAGCCCAGATGTCCAGCGAGGTAGTGGTCAGCCAAAAGACTCTGGATCGCTGCCTGATTCGCCTGCGGGATGACGGCTATATTGCCATTCAGCGGGGCAAGGTACATATCTCCCCGGAGCAGATGGAACGACTTTTCCTCACCTGGGGGCACACACAATAACTATACTCAGCCCCCGCGCCTTGCAAAATCAAGGTGCGGGGGCTGGACTTTTGTCCTCTTTTAGGCCGTCTGGGAATGCTTTTCAATTGCTTTTTCCCTTTGGCTGGTGTAAAATACCATCGATACGCTCAAAATCATTAAAGGGGGTTTTTTTATGGATGACCGCGTCAAGGAATTACTGGACCGCGTGAGAGAGACCGCCGTTACCGTAGGTGAGGCTGCGGGCACTACCGCCCGCTTTGCCGGCAAATGTGCCGGCCAAATGGTGGATGTAGCCAAGCTCAACATGAAGATTTTTGATTTAAAGACCGAAATCAGCGACCTCCTTAAGGAAATTGGCCAAGTGGTTTACAGCACCCATTTGGGCAGTGATACCGGCGCCGCCTCGGTGGAACCCCTGCTGGCCCAGCTGGACGAGCGCCATAAGGCCATTGATGAGATAAAGGAGCGCATTGCCATACTGAAAAATGCCCAGAGCTGCCCTGCCTGCGGAGCGGCATGCGGCAAGGGTGATAAGTTCTGCAAGGAGTGCGGACACGCACTCGAAGCGCGAGCGTAGGCGCATAGGGGAGCTAACGACGGAGCGAAGCGAAAAAGCGCAAGGCGGCGACCCCCGCAAGCCGCCCGGAGCTTTTTTGCGCAGTCGCAGGAGTTAGCGACCCGGCCATGCGCCCAACGGGAGCGTGACACAGAAGCGCCGCGCCGTCGAGC
>CAZDDZ010000072.1:0-14196 GCA_964504285.1 uncultured Pseudoflavonifractor sp. | reverse complement strand
AATTTGCATTTGGACGGCAGAGCTTACCGTCCCGTTAAGCCCCATGTTGATTACCTTGTGGTCCGGGAATGCCCTTGCCATCTGGGCACCGTCCAGATTGTACCACATGGCGCACCCCCCATAGCAGACCAGTCGCTTTTCCCCCTGGGAGAGAATGAGCATGTCCACCTTGTCCGCATAGCAGCTCTCCTTTCGGTAGCTATAGCCGTAGGGTGGCTCGTAGGCATTGATATAGAGCCGCTTCAGGCTGCCGTCTGGAAACGCGGCGTCACCGATGCGCTCAATGTTGTCAAAGAGAAGCAGCGTGCCGGCACTGCACCCCCGAAAAGCACCGTCCGCGACCCATTTCAGCGAGTTTGGAAAGATAATCCGCTGGGCGGTACACCCTTCAAAAGCGCCTGACCCAATTCCCACCACGGGCTGGCCGTCCATACGCGCCGGGATGACTAAAGTTGTGTTTGACCCTTGGTAGCCGTTAATGACCGCGCCGCCCTCCCCGGCCTTCCAGATAAACGACGATTCGTCCGTCCACTTTTCCCACTGGGCGTAAAGGACGGTTCCACCGGCTGCGGGTGTGACTCTGCTGCCCAGGCCGATGGTTTCCCCGGAGCCGTCCGCCGCCGTGTTCCAGCCTGTCAGCGTATAACCCTGCCGAGAAAACAGCTCTTTGCCGTTGTCTGTGTTGGGCCGGGCGTGGTTGGTGAGGTCATAGGAGATTGTACACGTCTCCCCCGTACCGCCGTTGGGCTCGTATGTGACAACGGCGTACCGTCTGGTCACCTGCAGCCGCACCCGGGTGGGATAACTGACCCCCTCCAGTGTCAGCGCTACCTTCCCGCCCGCACGCACAGCATGATAAGTGCCGCCATAGTCTGCCCCGGACACCGAGCAGCCCTTGGCCAGCTTCAGGTAAAACACAGCGTCCTCTCCCGGGGACACCCGGAGACCGTTATTCTCCACCACGATGTCCTCCGATGGCTGGATATAGACTAAAACATCAGTCTGAGGCGTATACCCCTCGCATCCCGCCAGCAGTACACAGAGCAGCGCGAGAATGAAAACAGCCTTCCACCGCATAGCGGGCCTCCTTTTTAAAATTGAAAATAGGCAAAGCCTGCGGCATCCTGGGTCGCCAGCAGGGATAGCCAGCACAGCGCTACCGCCGTCACCAAGTAAACCGCCGTGGTCACCCGGCGGGCGGCGGTATCGGTCGTGGACGCGGGGGACAGGTCGTACTGTCCCCACGCGCTGATTTTACTCATAACCACAATGCAGAGGGCGAGGAAGATTAGCTCCAATCCCTGTATCTCCAGCAGAGAAAAGCAGGCCTCCAGCTGTCCGCCGCCAAACCCCCAGCCGGTGAGAAGGCGGCTTAAGAGCATACCCGCCTGCCCCACGCTGTCCGCCCGAAAGAGCAGGGCAGCCGGGATAAATACAGTGAATGTTACTGCCCGGCGGACGAGCTTGACAAACGGGTCATCAAGGTCAATGCCCCACCGCTTGACAAGTTTTTGGGCAGGGCGTGCCAGAAGGCTCTCCAAACAGACCCAGAACGCGGCGTACAGCCCCCACAGGAGGTACGTCCACCGCGCGCCGTGCCACATCCCGCACAGGCTAAATACCACCACCGTATTCAGCAGCTTCCTGGCCAGTCCTTTGCGGCTGCCCCCCAGCGGGATATAGACGTACTGGGTAAACCATCGGTTCAGGCTGATGTGCCAGCGGTGGAAGAACTCCGAATAGCTCTGGGACAGGTAGGGACGGTCAAAATTCCGTGTGAGGCGAATGCCCATCAGCCGAGCCGAGCCGGCGGCAATCTCCGAGTATCCGGCAAAGTCGTTGTACATCTGCAGACAGAAGAGTGCTCCCGCGCAGAGGATGGCGAAGCCGTTGGCAGTCTGGGCGTTTGCGAACACGCGGTTTACGAAAATACCGCAGGTATCCGCCACGACGCATTTGCGGAAAAAACCGCACAGGAGGAGCCTGCCCCCGGCACGGAGGTTTTCCCAATCCCAGCATCCCTCCCGGCGCAGCTGGGGCAGCAAATCCCGGGGATTTTCAATGGGGCCGGCCACCAACTGAGGAAAGAACACCACGAACAGGGCGTAATAGCCCAAGTGCCGCTCCGCGGGGAAATCCCCCCGGTAGACGTCAATGACATAGGAGAGGGTTTGAAAGGTATAAAAGGAAATGCCGACCGGCAGCAGCACGTCGATGGTAAAGCTCCAGCTGCCGCCGGTGGCACCGTTGACCACGTCCAGCACACTTTGAAGCAGAAAATCTGCGTACTTGAAGTAGAAGAGGGTACCCAAGCACACCACCAGCGTGAGGACAAGCAGTGCCCGCCGCAAACGGGGCCAGCGCTCCATGGCCAGGGCGGAGCCGTAGGAGACCAGGGTGGTGAGCAGAAGGAGAACCACCAGTCGGGGATTCCAATACATGTAGAAGAAATACGACGCGGAGAGCAGCCATCCCCACCGAAAGCGGGCCGGAAGAAACCAATAGACCATTGTGGTTATGGGCAGAAACAGCAAAAACGCCCCGGAATTAAAGTTCATGTCCTCGCCTCCAGCCCCAGCAGGGCGAACGTCAGCAGCACAATCGCCGCCTCTGCCGTCGGTGCGCCATGCAGCAGGCTGTACGCCGTGGCCCCCAGCACCAGCACCGCGGCCAAAATGGTGAACCACCCCCCCGTTGCCCGGTACCGCCGGTCAAAAAGCACCAGAAAAAGGGCTGCGGCGTATAGGACCAGGGCTGGCGGAATACCCAAAATTACTGGTCCAGACATTGCAGAAGCATCTCCCCAATCCGCTGTTTGTCCGTCTTGCCCGAGCCGGTCAGCGGAAGGGCCTCCACCCGCCGGAACAGGGCGGGGATGAGGTTTTTCTGCACCCGGCTCCCCAGTGCCTGGGAAAGCGTCTGATACACCTCGGCCCGGCAGACCACCATGGCGGCGGGGCACTCTCCCTCGGACGGATGGGGCAGGCCGACCACGGCGGCGGCCGAGACACCGGGGATGGAGAGGAGCGCGTTCTCAATGACCAGCGGTGAGATATTGTAGCCGTTGCGGATGATGATGTCTTTTTTCCTCCCGCTGATGTGAAGGGTGCCATCCGCGTCCACATAGCCCAGGTCGCCGGTGTGGAGCAGGGCCTCCCGGGGGGAATTGTCTCCAAAGTAGCCCACCATTCGGGTGGGTCCGTCCACGCAGACCTCGCCCTCCTGACCGACGGCGGCCTCGGTGCCGTCCTCCAGTAAAATGGCCCAGGTGTTTCGGGGATAAAACCTTCCTACGCCGCAGGCGCGCACATCTTGGGGCTCCCGGTAGCCGGCACAGGTAATACCCACGCACTCGCTCATGCCGTAGGCCGGGATAAGGGTCATCCCCAGTGCTTCCTCTATGTACCTAAATTGGCTGGGGGTGCAAGGCCCCCCCGCAATAAATCCGGCCCGTAGGGAGCCCAGGTTATAGTTCTCTTTTTCGGCGGCCATGGCCAAATACAGGGAGGGCACACCGTTCATCCGGGTAATGCCCTGGGCACTGATGGTCTCCAAAATGTACGGAATGTCGGTGCTTTTGGGGAAATAAAGACTATACCCCAGCACTAGGGTTCCCGCCAGCAGCACCAGTCCGAAGATGTGGTCCAGCGGCAATGCACCAAGGGCTATGTCATCTTGGGTGTAGTATCCCAATTCCCGGGTGTCCAGCAGGTCGTTCACCAAATTGTACTGGCTGACCATCACCGCCTTTTTCGCACCGGTGGAGCCGGAGGTAAAAATGACAAAGCCGGGTGCCTTGGCGTCAGTAAAGGCGGGCACCTCTGCCTCGGCGGTCTTTTTGCGCATGGAGAGGCAGAGCTCTTTTCCCGTGGCGGCTGAGGCCAAGGTCACAACAGGCCGTGAGACATCTTGGTTCATGGTCAGGCAGTATTTAATGGGTATGTCCGCCTCGCAGCTCTTTAGCTGTGCGGCGGTATCTCCTCTTGGATCGGTGAGCACCGCCACTGCCCCCAGACGTTGCAGACAAAGCAGTATGACACAGGTGTTTACCGTCCGCTGGGCAGGGAGGCACAGATAGTCCCCGGCGCGAATACCGACTTTATAAAGCTGCCTGGAGCCGGATTCCACTCGTTCCAAAATCTGCTGCGCAGTCAGCCACCCTGACTCGCTTCCCAGCATGGGCTTTAAAGGCTCCCTCTCTGCCAGTTCCTGCAGAAAGGCACAGAGCGTATCCTCATAAAACAACATGGTATTACCTCCCGACTGTTATCGTAAAAAAAGTGTACCACCCCTCCGAAACACCCCGCAAGGACATGGTACAAACGACGTCTATCCTTGACAAACAGCATTCACCTATTTACAATATGCACAATAGGCAGACGTACGGCAGCACAAGAACTGTTCGAATTCGCTGAGTTACAGCGACTGATAAAGGGGGTGGCACAATGCCGGGACTGGCTGGAATCAGTATTGCCGAGACGTTGGACGCAGCTTGGTTTTTACAGCATATTTTCTTGGGGCTTGCATGGGCGCTGCTGTGTAACGGTCCTCCCCGCACTCGCCGAAGCTGTGGGCGGTTGTTGGTTGATCTCACCGTATTGACTGTGGTTATGGGTGGCTGTGAGCTGTCTGTGCAGATACTGCTTCCCAGCCTGTTTTTCCTAATGAAAATCCTTATTTCCGGAGTGGTGGGCGTTGCTTATCTCTGGCTGCGTTCCGACTATTACTGGAAATCCAAGCTGGTGATGTGGAGCTCCATGCTGGCCTGCTGCTGTGCCCTCTCCTCCATCAGCGGTATGATGAGCTTCCTGGTAGGTGAATTTGTCGCCCGGGGTGCCATGGAGGGTGCAGTGCGCTGTGTCGTTACCGCCCTGAGCATCCCCCTGGCTCTCTACCTGCACGCCTTCAACTTTCAGGAATACCAGTCTATTCCCCGCAGCGGTATGTCCCTTATTCTGATTGGCGACGTCAGCGTCTTACTTTTTGCAGTTTTGGAAATGTTCTGGGCAGGTGCGGATTACCGCATTACGGTCAGCTTTGCCGTGGCCTATATTTGTATTCTGGGCATGACGCTGGCGGCGGTTTGGGCCATGCATGATATGTGCGCCGAACAGGCCGATATCATTGCCCTCCAGGCAGAAAGCCAGCGCTTACAGGGGGAAAGGGAGCTGTTCCGGGCCACCGAGGCCACGTTGGAGGATTTGCGGTGCGTCCGGCATGATTTGAAAAATCAATACTCCTATATGCAAATATTGCTCTCCCAAAAGCGATACAGCGAGCTGGATGCCTACTTCCGGCAGCTCACAGATAATCTCCCTGTCCAGCTCAACTACATCGACTGCGGCAACCGGGCCGTAAACGCCATCCTCAACATGGAGCTGGGCAAGGCCAAAAAGGAAGGTGTTCAGGTGGAGCACCAGCTGGTGGTGCCGCCGGTGCTTCCCTTTGCCGAGGACGATCTCTGTGCCCTTCTGGCAAATCTTCTGGATAACGCCGTTGAGGAATGCGCCCGTGTCCACCGGGAAAAGAACCTGGCTTCTGCTCTGCGTTTGGAGATATACCCCCATCGAAATTACCTCTATATCATGTGCCGCAACACCACCGACCGGGAGTTTCTACACCGGCGTGGGGCAGCCCTCAGCACCACCAAGACCGACGAGCGCTTTCATGGCTATGGCACCCGCATCATCACCAGAATCGCGGAAAAATACAACGGCTGCTCGGAGTTTAGCCTTGAAAACGGCTATTTTGTGGCTAAGGTTATGATGGATATGATGTCCGTCGAAACGGAGGTGATTACGGAATGAAAATTAAAATCGCGCTTTGTGACGATGATGCCAGAGCGCTTCCGATTATCTCCGGCGCGGCGGAATCCGCCTTTGCGGAAAAGGGCTGTCAGGTGGAAATTGAACGGTTCCGCTCCGGCGAGGCTCTCCTCCGAGCCACGGAGGAGGTGCACTTTCAGCTCCTCCTGCTGGACATCGAAATGCCGGGTCTGGACGGTATTGCCGTGGGCAAAAAGCTCAGGGAACGCGGAGATAACACACCTCTGGTCTATGTCTCTGAGGCAGAGAGCCGGGTGTTTGATTCTTTTTTGGTTCAGCCCCTGGGCTTTGTGCGAAAAAGCAATTTTTTAAACGATATTTCAGCCGTAGTAGAGCTTTACATCAAAACCTGCGGCGGGGAACGGGGCGGAGATCACATCGACTTTACCACCCGCTCGGGGCTGCTGACTCTGAAGAGCCGACAGATTCGCTATATTGAGGGCAGCCGCAATTATCAGCTGGTCTATTTGGACGGAAAAGCGGAGCCTGCGGAGGTCAAAATGACCATGGAGAAGCTGGATGCCATTACCCATGATTACGGCTTTATTCGTATTCACAAGGGCTACCTGGTGAATGCCGCCCACGTCCAGCGTATCGGCGTAAACACGGTAACGCTGGTAGACGGAAGTGAACTACCCATTGGCCGCAGTAAGGTTCATGAGGTAAAAAGCACATATCTCTCCCTGTTAGGGAGAATGTAATTCGGATATAATGACGTCTTTCAAGGCCGATGGCTGCTATTTGTCATAGACAAATGGCAGCCATCGGCCTTTTTCTGCGCTTTGTCAAGCACTGCTTGCCGTATGGCACAGCAAGAAGCGGAATCTCCACCGGATATTGCAAAAAAGCCCCACAGATTTATGATGACCATACCGCAGGTGGGAAGGGGCCATCCAGCCAAAGCCTGCGCAACGGTTCCAAAAATGATAAAAGGAGACGAACAGATGAAAAAGACGAAACGGTTTATTGCACTCATGCTGGCACTTACCATGGCAATTACCCTAACGGCATGCAACAAAGCAAGCACTCCCGGCGCCAGCCAGACCCCCGTCCCCTCGCAGAGCACAGAGCCGAACCAAAACATTACCGACGGCGTAGTGGCTCCCATTACGCCTGAAGAACTGGGCAGCGGTACCGTCAAATGGACCGAGTCCAAGATGAGCGACGGCTGGATTCAGGTTACCAATGAAGGCGGCAAAACCCTGGGCTACTCCAAGGACTCCGGCGTCTCCCTTATCCAGGTGGACGGCTATGCCTTCAAAGACTTGAACAGAGACGGCCTGCTAAACGGCTATGAGGACTGGCGCAACACCAACGAGGTTCGCGCCATGGATCTGGCCAGCCAAATGCCGGTAGACGAGATGACCCCCCTCTTTACCCACGGCGGCTGGCGCAGCTTCGGCTCCACCATTGAGGGCGACGATCTGACCTATGTGCAGGAGGGCGGCCGCGGCGGCGTCACCCGCTCCGCCATCAGCCAGGGCAACACCACCATGGCGGTGGACTGGACCAACGCACTCCAGGCTCTGTGCGAGGCCACCGGAAACTGGGGCATTCCCGCCACCATCTCCGTTGACCCCAGCCACATCTCCAACACCATCGACCAAAACTCCCTGGCCGCCACTATGAGCATGGAGGAGGCATTTGCGCTGGGTGTGGAGCACGGCAAGCAGTACCGCGCCACCGGCGTGACCATGCTGCTGGGCCCTCAAATCGGCATCGGCACCCAGCCCACCATGACCCGCTCCACCGGCACCTTTACGGAGGATCCCGCGCTGGCCCGTGACCTGTCCGACGCTTATATCTCCGGTCTGCAGTCCACCTACGACGAAAACGGCAAGGATCTGGGCTGGGGCGATGACTCGGTCTATGCCATTGCCAAGCACTACGTGGGCGACGGCGCCCCTGAAGGCGGCCGCAACGACCATATGGACACCGGTAAGTTCGACGTGTTCCCCGGCGACAACTTCGCAGCTCATCTGATTCCCTTCCATGACGGCGCATTCAACCTGACCATGAGCTCCACCGGCGTATGCGGCGTCATGCCCAACTACGCCATCTCTTACAGCCGGAACGGCTCCCTGGGTGAGCTGGTGGGCGGCGCTTACTCCACCTACAAGATGGATATGCTCTATGATAACGACTACCAGGGCTTTATCCTCACCGATTGGCAGATCACCAACGACGGCCAGCAGTGCTTTGGCGTGGAGGATCTGACCCTGGCCGAGCGCTTCGCGGCGCTGTATAAGAGCGGCAACCATCAGGTGGGCGGTACCGCCGACAACGCCGCCGCCGCTGAGGGCTACGAGCTGGTCGTGGACGAGTTGGGCGAGGAAGAGGCACTAAAGCTTCTGCGCAACGCCGTGTACCACTTCGTCCTCAGCCAGGTTCAGTGCGGCCTGTATGAGAACGCCTACATCAGCCTGGACAACGCCATTGACACCGTTTGGAACAACGACACCGATGCCGCCGCCAAGGAGCAGCAGCTCAAGACCGTCATCATGCTGAAGAACTCCGGCAATGCCATTGCCCCGTCGGGCGAGGGCAAGACCGTCTATGTCCCCTACGCCTTTGACAGTGGCAGCGCTGCTTCCTCCTCCGCTGAAGCTACGGCTCCCAGCTGGAAGCCCTCCATGGATCTGGACGTGGTTGGCAAGTACTTCACCGTGGTCACCGACACCGTGGGCCAGCCCTCCGGCGAACCCGGCGAGGACGGCAACCCCACCTACACCGCAAACGACATTATCCGTGCAAATGCCGCTGATGTGGCCGCCTGTGACCTTATCCTCGTGAACATGAATGCACCCAGCCAAGATTCCGCCCTGACCGAAGATGGCAAGTGGCTGCCCGCCTCCCTCCAGTATGGTGAGTATACCGCCACCAATGCCCGGCGCGAGTCCCTGGCCGGCACCGTTACTACCGAGACCGTCAATGACGGCTACTACGGCTCCAAGAGCCAGGATGTAAAGGAGAACCGCTCCTACGCCGGCAACACCGTGGGCCAGGATAAAAATTACGCCCAGCTGGAGCTGCTTCAGTATCTGAACGGCATTAAGGGTAACGCCAAGATCGTGGTCATGATGTCCAAGGCCTCCGGTCCCTCCACCATGGTCTGGTCCGAAGTGGAGCCCCTGGCCGATTCCATCCTGTTCTACTACGGCGCTACCAGCTGGTTCTTTGAGGAAGCCCTGCTGGACATCGTCAGCGGCAAAGTGGAGCCCTCCGGCCTGCTGCCCTTCCAGCAGCCCGCTTCCATGGACGCCGTGGAAGCCCAGGACGAGGATGTGCCCCGCGACCTGGAGTGCTATGTGGACGCCGACGGCAATACTTATGACTTTGCCTATGGCCTGAACTGGGGTGGCAAGATTGATGACGAGCGAGTCAAGACCTATTCCGTCGAGCCTCTGACCACCCCCAGCTCCATCGAGTTTCATTACGCCGAGTAAGCTTCTGCCGGCAGCAAAACGTGGGGAGCGGAGAACGTCTCCGCTCCCCACGAACATTTGGGTCTAATTCGGAGGAATTAAAATGCTTGACTTTTTGATTAACCTGCTTACCCCCGTATTCCAATCTATGGGTGCCAGCGCCGCCGACGTGGGCAACTATGTGCGCATCATTGGCGGGTATATTTTTGCCATCCTCGGCCTGCTGCTGGCCATGATCATTGTTATGATTGCCGTCCACTTTTTTGTTAAAAAAGGCACGCGCCATGTGGTGCGCTGGTCGGCGGGTCTGGCCACTGTGCTGGCTGTGGTACTTATTGTTAACCTAATCTGCTATGGCCCCATGTATGCCACCGTATCCGGCGTGCTCAACGCTTCCAAGGCGGAAATATCCGATGACGTTGTCTCCAACTCACTGGCCGTAGTGCAGGAAACCGGCCGGGAGGGCATGGTGCTGCTAAAAAACAACGGTCTGCTGCCCCTGAAGTCCGACGTTTCCGCGCTAAACGTGTTCGGCTGGGCCTCTGCCCATCCGGTGTTCAGCGGCACCGGCTCTGCCGCCAGCGGCGAGGCCGGTATTAAGACAACCGACATCATCACCTCTCTGAACGAGGCCGGCTTTAAAACCAACGAAGATCTGACAAAGATGTACGCCGACTACGGTAAGGAATACTGGGGTGGAAACCGCCCGGTTATTAACATGACCGCCCAGGACTGGTCCCTGCCGGAACCCACCAAGGAATACTACACCTCTGGCGTCATGAGCTCCGCCGAGGCATTCTCCGACACAGCGGTCATCGTCATCGGCCGCAGCGGCGGGGAGAACGCCGACCTACCCAGCGACATGAAAGCGGTTATCGACGGCACCTTTGACGTGGCGAAAACCGACGCGGTGCAGCAGTCGGTCACCCATAACTATAACTTTACTCGGGCCACATTCTACAATAACAGCACCGAATACGATGAGTTCGGCGAGGGGGATCACTACCTCCAGCTGTCCCAGAGTGAAAAGAACATGGTGGAGACCGTATGTGCCAGCTTTGACAAGGTCATCGTGGTCATTAACGCCAATAACGTCATGGAACTGGGCTGGGTGGAGGAATACGACTCCATTGGCGCGGTGCTCCTGGCCCCCGGCACCGGTGCGTCCGGCATGAAGGCCCTGGGCGAGATTCTGAGCGGTACGGTAAACCCCTCTGGTAAGACGGTGGACACCTATCTGTATGACTTAACCTCCGCCCCCAACTGGAACCACACCGGCAACTCCGGTAACCACCTCTACACCAACGCAGGCGACCTTACTAAGCAGCTGGCCCGTATCGACAACACGTTTAACGGTGTCATCTCCTTTACCGACTACGTGGAGGGCATCTACATGGGCTATAAGTTCTACGAAACGGCAGCCATGGAGGGCCTCATCGACTTTGAAAAAACCGTTCAGTACCCCTTCGGGTATGGCCTGAGCTACACCACCTTCACACAGGAAATCACCGCCTTTGACCAGTCCGGAGACTATGTGACGGCGGAGGTCACCGTGACCAACACCGGCAGCGTCTCCGGCAAGGACGTGGTGGAGCTCTACTACACCCCGTCCTACACCAACGGGGGCATCGAGAAGGCCGGCGTGAATCTGCTAGACTTCGGCAAGACCGGTCTGCTGGAGCCCGGCGCGTCCGAGACGGTGTCCTTCCAGATTCCTCTGGAGGACATGGCGTCCTACGATTCTTCCTGCATCAAAACCGAAAACGGCGGCTATGTGCTGGAGGCGGGAGACTACGCCATCTCCATTCGCTCCGACTCCCACACGATCATCGACGAGCGCACCTTTACTTTGAGCGCCGACAAGGATTACAGCGGTACAGGCCGCTCCAGCGACCAGGTCGCCCCGGTAAACCGCTTTGACTACATGGAGAGCAGCCACACCATCCTCTCCCGCAAGGACGGCTTCGCCAACTACGCCGCCGCCACCGCCGCCCCGGCCGCGGCGGAGTTTGAACTGACCAAGGAGGAGCAGAACACCATTCGGGAAATCTCGGTGGTGAAGTACGACCCCACCGACCACGACAATCCCGACGATGTGATGCCCACCATCGGAGCCAAGGGCAGCCTTACGCTGGCAGACCTTGCGGGCAGGGACTACGACGATGGAAATTGGGAAAAGCTGCTGAATCAAATGTCCATTGACGACATGACCACTCTCATCAACACCGGCGGCTGGCAGACCGCGGCGATTGAGTCGGTGGGCAAAATCGCCACCTCCGACTGCGACGGCCCCTCCGGTCTCTCTAACTACGTCACCGGCTCCACCGGCACCCAGTTCCCCACCGAGGTGCTTATGGCTCAGACCTGGAGCAAGGAGATGGCGGAGAAAATCGGCGACGCCATTGGCCAGGAGTTTGCCAACGCCAACAACTACGGCTGGTACGGCCCCGCCATGAACCTGCACCGCTCCGCCTTCTCGGGACGGAACTTTGAGTATTACTCCGAGGACGCGGTGCTGTCCGGTCTGTTCGCCTCCCAGGAGGTAAACGGCGCCGCCAAATACGGCGTGTACTCCTACATCAAGCACTTTGCCGCCAACGATCAGGAGACTAACCGTACCGCGTTCCTTCTGACCTACATGACCGAGCAGACCTTCCGCGAGAACTGTCTGAAGCCCTTTGAAACCGTGGTAAAGAACTTTGATTTTAGCCGAGGGGCTATGGGCATGATGACCGCTTACAACTGGCTGGGTACAGTTCCCGCCATCAGCAGCTCTGAACTGCTGACCGACGTCTTGCGGGGTGAGTGGGGCTTCAAGGGTGTGGTCATCTCCGACTATAACGGCTCCTACGGCTTTGAGCTTACTGATGCCGCCATCCGGGCGGGTAACGACCTGATGCTGGGCTATGGCATGGCCGAGAGCAACAAGCTGACGGACACCGACTCCGCTACCTGTGTGCTGGCCATGCGGCAGGCATGCAAAAATATTCTCTACACCGTGGCCAACAGCGGTTACTACGCCGATGCCTCTGCCGCCCAGGGTGGCATGAGCAATATGACAAAGCTCTTTGTGGCTCTGGATGTGGGTGCCGTAGCCGTGGCTGTGGCCCTTGAGGCCGTTGTGCTTCTCCGCTGGTGGAAGAAGCAGAAGAAGTCCGCCGAGGTCAGCAAATAAAAATGAACTAAGAACATTTTTTAAAGCGTGTCTTACGTAATAAGTTTTACCTTGGTAAAAAGGCACGCAAATCGGCTTTAATAAGGACAACATTTGTCTGCCAAAGAAGCCCAGCTCTCAGTTTCCGAGAGCTGGGCTTCTTTCGTATTAACGTCGATTAATGCAGGAAGGAGAAAGTGTGCTAATGGTTGCGATTGTGGAATATGCGCAGGAACTGCCGCAGGAAATTTAAGTTATAGAAAAAAGCGGACAGCCAAAGCTGTCCGCCTTATACCCCGCATTTTTAGGTGGTTTACAAAGTTTCTTTATAAACACTCAGCTAACGGCGGGAGATGTCTTTGTTTAGGCTGTCAATAAACACCTGTATGCCACAAACGGACAAACCGCCGTGTTTTCCCATTTGTCGTACTTTATCTCTGATACTCGAAATCCAAATTGTAGAGCGAAACGGTATCACCGTCCTGAATGCCCATTTCCTCCAGCCGCTCAAATAGACCGGACTCCCGGAGCATACGGTCAAACCAGTTGCGGGACTCGTAATCCCCAAAGTTGACGTTTGCCATGGTTTTTTGAAGCCATGCACCCTCCACAAGCCACAAATCGTCCTCGTGGGTAATTTGAAGCGGCTCGGAGGTGTCCACCACAGGGGGACGGGGGACGTAGGTTGGCTCGAACACGGCAATGGGGGGCAGGTGGGCAAGCTCCCCGGCGACGGCCAGCATAAGCTCCCGTGTGCCCTGGCTAATGGCGGCCGACATCTCGAAAAAGCGCATACCCTTGGCCTCCACATGGGCTTTCAGCGCCTCTACAAGGGTACGATCCTCGGCAATATCCACCTTGTTGCCCGCTACCAGCATGGGGCGGGTGGCAAGCTCAGGGGAGTACTGCGTAAGCTCCTCGCAAATAGCCTCGAAATCAGCCACAGGATCGCGCCCCTCAATGCCGGACACATCTACCACATGAATCAGCAGGCGGCACCGATCCACATGGCGCAAAAAGTCATGACCCAGCCCCGCGCCCTCGCTGGCGCCCTCAATAATGCCGGGAATATCAGCCAGGACAAAGGAGACCCCGTCGTCCACATAAACCACACCCAGGTTGGGGTAAAGGGTGGTAAAGTGATAATTGGCAATTTTGGGGTTGGCCTTGCTTACCACGCTGAGCAGGGTGGACTTACCCACGTTGGGGAATCCCACCAGTCCCACGTCGGCCAGCAATTTGAGCTCCAGCAGCACCACCTTCTCCTGACCGGGCAGACCGGACTTGGCAAAGTTGGGCACCTGCCGGGTGGGGGTGGCAAAGTGTTTATTGCCCCAGCCGCCATTGCCGCCCCGGGCCAGCACAAAGGGGGTATCGTCGGACATATCACAAATAATTTCGCGGGTCTCGGCATCCCGTATAACGGTGCCTAGGGGCACTCTAATGGTCAAGGGCTGGCCGTCCTTGCCGGAGCAGCGCTTGCCCTGACCGTCCATCCCGGTTTCCGCCACATATTTGCGCTTATAGCGAAAATCCATCAGGGTAGACATATGGCGGTCCACTTTGAGAATAATATCTCCGCCTCGGCCGCCGTCACCGCCGTCCGGGCCGCCGGCCGCCACATATTTCTCCCGGTGAAAGGCCACTGCGCCGTTACCGCCCGCGCCCGAGCGGACCGTAATGCGGGCTGTATCAATAAAATTCGGCATATGTTAATCACTCCTGTGTCTAGCGGGGCGATGTGGGCATCGCCTCCTACGAGAGAAACGTTCCAAGGTAGGGGGCGATGCCC
>CAZDDZ010000071.1:0-14253 GCA_964504285.1 uncultured Pseudoflavonifractor sp. | reverse complement strand
CAGCCGCTTTAGATTATTCCTGCTCGGCCTTTACCACTGCCGCGCAGCGGGGGCAGAGGGTGGGGTGGTCGGCGTCCGTACCCACGGCATCGCTGACGATCCAGCAGCGGGCGCATTTTTCGCCCACGGCGGGAACCACCTTCACACCCTGGTTGGCGGTGTCCAGGGTAACCTTGGAAACGATAAAGAGCTCAGCCAGGAAGCTCTCACTCTCGCCGGAAAGGGCGGCCGCATGGGGCGCACCCACAGTAAGGCTGGCCTCCAGGCTCTTGCCGATAATCTTCTCGGCACGGGCGGCTTCCAGCGCCTTATTCACATCCTCCCGGGCGGCGGCCAGTGCCGTCCATCGGGCACTCTCCTGCTGGGAGAGGGGGCTCACATCGTCTGTGTCGGGCATCTGGTTAAAGAGCACGCTCTCGGCGTCATCAGAGGCCCGGTGGGGCATGGCCTTCCAAATTTCCTCGGAGGTAAAGGCCAGAATGGGGGCAATCATGCGGGTCATGCCGTCCAGAATACGGAACAGGGCGGTCTGGGCGGCACGGCGGCCGGCCTTGTCGCCGCAGTAAAGGCGATCCTTAATGATGTCAAAGTAGAAGTTGGAGAGATCCACCACGCAGAAATTATAGACCGAGCGGTACACACCGTGGAACTCGTACTTATTGTAGTAGCCCCGCACCGCTTTTGCCAGCTCGCCCAAGCGGGAAAGCGCCCACTTGTCAAGATCCATAAGCTCGGCATCGGGCACCATATCGGTGTCAGGGTCAAACCCGGCAAGGTTACCCAGCATATATCGGGCGGTGTTGCGGATTTTGAGATATGCCTCGGAGAGCTGCTTCATAATGTCCTTGGAGATGCGCATGTCCTGAGTATAGTCGGCGGAGGCCACCCACAGGCGGAGCATATCCGCGCCGTAGTCCTTAATAACCTCCTCGGGTGCGACGGCATTGCCCAGGGATTTGTGCATGGCCTTGCCCTCGCCGTCCACCGTCCAGCCGTGGGTAATAATCTGCTTATAGGGCGCAACGCCCTTGGTGGCAATGCTGGTAAGCATGGAGGACTGGAACCAGCCGCGGTACTGGTCGCCGCCCTCCAGATATACGTCGGCAGGGAAGCTCAGGTAATCCCGCTCGTCCAGCACGGCGGCGTGGGTGGAGCCGGAATCAAACCACACGTCCATAATGTCGGACTCCTTGGTAAAGTGGTCGTGGCCGCAGACCGGGCACTTAAACCCGGCGGGCACCAGCTCGTCGGCCTCCCGCTCAAACCACACGTTAGAGCCGTTTTTGCGGAACAGGTCGGAGACATTGGCAATGGTCTCGGGGGTCACAATGTCCTTGCCGCACTTTTCGCAGTAGAAAATGGGAATGGGCACGCCCCAGACACGCTGGCGGCTGATGCACCAGTCGTTGCGCTCGCTAATCATGCTGGTCATGCGCTCCTTGCCCCAGTCGGGCTTCCACTGAATAGAGTCGCAGGCCCCGACAGCGGCGTCCTTGATGGCATCCACCGAGCAGAACCACTGCTCGGTGGCGCGGAAGATGATGGGGTTCTTGCAGCGCCAGCAGTGGGGGTAAGAGTGGGTAATATGCTCCTTGGCCAGAAGCGCGCCGCACTCCTCCAAGTCCGCCACCACCAGGTCGTTACCCTTGGCGTAGAACTGACCGTTATAGCGCTCGTCGGTCATGACGCCCTTGGCGTTGACCGGGACGGGCACGCCAATTTCGGTGAGACCGGCCTTGTCGTACTGGCGGCAGATGGCAAAGTCGTCCGCACCGAAGCCGGGGGCGGTATGGACGCAGCCGGTGCCCGCCTCCAGGGTGACGTGGTCGCCGCAGAGGACCAGACTGTCCCGGTCAAAGAGGGGGTGGCGGGCAGCCATGAGCTCCAGCTCCTCGCCCTTGACGGTGGCAAGGATTTTACAGCCCTCAAAGTCAATCTTGGCAGCCTTGCAGACCTGCTCTGCCAGCTCTTTGGCGAGAATATAGACCTCCCCGTTGGGCACTTGGAGAAGGACGTATTCATACGCGGCATTGACGCAGATGGCCATGTTGCCGGGCAAAGTCCAAGGGGTGGTGGTCCAGATCACAAAGGAGAGCTTGCTCAGATCGCAGTACTGACCCAGCTTGCCCTTGTCGTCGCGTACCGGGAACTTGACAAAGATGGTGGTACAGGGGTCGTCGGCATACTCCACCTCGGCCTCGGCCAGAGCGGTCTGGTCGGCGGGGCACCAGTACACGGGCTTCATGCCCTTGTAGAGAAAGCCCTGCTCAGCCATCTTGCCAAAGACCTCAATCTGCTTGGCCTCAAAGTCGGGGGTGAGGGTGATATAGGGATTCTCCCACTCACCGATAACGCCCAGACGCTTAAACTGCTCCCGCTGCTTGTCCACGAAGGAGAGGGCGTATTCCTTGCACTTCTCCCGGAACTCGGCGGTGGTCAGCTCGTCCCGCTTAACCTTTTTGTCCTTCAAAATAGCCGACTCAATGGGCAAACCATGGGTGTCCCAGCCGGGGACATAGGGGGCGCAGTAGCCTGTCATATTCCGGTGCTTAACGATCATGTCCTTGAGAATTTTGTTCAGGGAGGTACCAATGTGAATGTTGCCGTTCGCGTACGGGGGGCCGTCGTGAAGAATAAACTTGGGCTTGCCCTCGTTCTTCTTCATGAGCTTGTGGTAAAGCTCCGCCTCCTGCATGGCAGCGAGCATACCCGGCTCCCGGTTGGGCAGGCCTGCCCGCATGGGAAAATCGGTCTTGGGCAGGTGGATGGTTTTGTTGTAGTCCATGGTGTACTGACTCCTTTATATGAATATTAGTTTATATTAAAATGGGAAAACGGCGGGGCATCGGGAAGGCCGCCCCCAACAAGAAAAGTATGCCCTTTAGCACCTTGAGAAAGGGGTTTCGCTCACTGCATCCGCGGCATAGTGGCACAGCTTAAAAACGGAGCGCAGATTGTTGCCGTGTGCTACTGAAGCACGCCCTCTTTTCGCTGCAAAAAACGCCCCTGTCTCTATTATAAGAGACAGGGGCGTTAGCCTCTGCGGTACCACTCTTTTTGCCGCATGTCAAACATGCGACCACTCAAGCCGGCAGATAACGGTGCCGTGCCGAAACGCTCCAAGGCTGATTTTCGCTGCCCCCGTTCCGTCCGCTTTTCACCAAACAGCGGCTCTCTGAGCGGTTTTGGGGCGCTACTCGTCCTTTTCAACGCATTTTCTCTAGCGCGTTTCTGTGTATTCCGCTACTTTTCAGATACGCTCTCATTGCCTGTGCATTTTATCTGGAAAACCGATATTTGTCAAGGGGCATTCCCCCAGACAGGGCTGGCGCAAGCCCGGCCTTACCGAATTTCGTAGTCCTTGCCGAATTGCAGATTATCAAAATTCATGCGGCGGGTAGGCTCGTCCGCTCCCGTGTCCTCATCCGGTTCTTCCATCAGGCGGCGTGGTCTATGCTCTCCCTCCGGCTTGCGGGTAATGTTCAGCTCCAAAAGCTCGGCATACAGGCTGCCGTCTCCCTCGGACTCGTCAGAAGGCTCCTCCTGCTCTCCGGAATTGCCGCAAAGCTCCTGCAGCTCTCTGTCTAAATCCAGAGTGGGCTCCTCGTCCTCAATAGGCAGAGGTGTTTCCTCCTCCACGAGCTTCTGCATGGAGCTTTCAATTTCCTCGGCCGCTTTTTCCGCCGGGGTTGGGCCGGGTGTGGTAAGCTGGGGCAGTTTTTCAATATAATCCAGCTCGTGCTGGCACAGCTCCTTGATTTTGGAAACATAGGCGGCGGTGGCGGCCTGTGCGGCGGCAAGACGGAGCTGCTCGTTCTCCAGCTCCTGGCGCATACCCGCAATTTTAGCGCGGGCCTCGCTCTCGGCGCGCTGAATAAGCCCCTCCCGCTCGGCCTCGGCCTTGGCTACAATATCCTCGGCCGACTTCTGTGCCACCAGGAACGCCTTGCGCATGCTCTCATCGGTGGCGCGGTATTCCTCCACCTTGTCCACCAAAATCTTCATTTTGCTCTTGAGCACTTGGTTTTCCTTATAGAGCGTGGTGTAATCCTCGGTAAGAGCATCGAGAAATTCGTCCACCATGGCCATATTATAGCCGCCAAAGGATGCCTTTGCAAAGGCGTGCTGAGAAACTTCCTGCGGTGTAAGCATCTTCTATTTCCCCCGTTTCTCTTTAGAACCAAAAGGAAAAAGCAAAAAGCCGACACGGAAAGATTGCCGCCTTGGGGGCGTGCATTCTTTTGGCCATGCTCGCTTTTTCACTTTTTAATTAAAAGTACAACCCGTTATTCTCCAGCTCGTCAATCAGGTCGCCTAAAATATCCACGTTGTAGGGGGTAATGATATAGGTGTTCAGCGCCACCTTCTTCACCTTGCCCTCATTGGCATACGCCGCACCGGAGAGGAAGTCCAGCACACGGCGGGAGACATCCTTATTGGTCTGCTCCAGGTTCAGCACCACCGTACGCTTTTCCCGCAGGTGGTCGGCAATTTCAGCGGCATTTTCAAACCGGTCGGGCTTGACCAGCACTACCTGAAGCTGGGTGGTGGTGTGGATATTTACGACCTTATTGCTCCGGCGCTCCCCCTCTGTGGAAAACGGCGTGCTAACAGGATCGGCCTTGGGGGCCTTCTCCTTGCGCTCACTGCGGGGTGCTGGTTCAAAGTCGTCCTCAAACTCATCGTCCTCATCCTCGTAGGGCCGGGCAAGGCGCTTGAGCTCATCAATAAAACTCATTGGTATGTGCTCCCTTCAAGCGTACAGTTAAATTGCAGTCACGGGCGGCCGGGCACCAAACAGTGCGGTGCCGACCCGAACATGGGTGGCGCCTTCCCGAATTGCGTCCTCGTAATCACCGCTCATACCCATGGAAAGACAATTTATATCGGATATATTATCTCCCATCAAGGTTCTTATGTCAACATAAAGCTGTCGCATTTGGGCAAAGAAATGCCGGTTTTCACCCGAAAAATGAGCAACTGGCGGAATTGCCATCAGTCCGCGCAGCCGGACATGGGAAAAATTCGCTGCTGCTTGCACCAGCTCCGAAAGTTCACCGGGCAAAATCCCGCCCTTATTTTCCTCGCCGCCAATGTTCACTTCCAGCAAAATATCCTGTACCATATTTAATTTGGCCGCCTGGTTCTCCACCGCCTCCAGCAGCCGCCGGGAATCCACCGACTCAATTAAATCTACCCGCCCCACTACCATTTTGACCTTATTGGTCTGAAGGTGGCCAATAAAGTGGAGCCGAGCGCCGTCATAAGCGTATTGGGAAAGCTTCTCGGTCATTTCCTGTACCCGATTTTCCCCGCAAACGGTAATTCCCGCGGCAATGGCAGCCCGAACAGTGGCGGCATCCTGCACCTTGGTGGCGGCCACCAGAGTAATTTCGGACACATTACGGCCCGCCTCACGAGCAGCGGCAGCTATATTAGCCCGCACAAGCGCAATATTTTCTTCCAGCGACATATGGCACCTCTCCCTGTTAAACGCGAAAAAGGCCTTTTATAAGTAGGGCTGGTTAACTTTGGCCTTCCCGCCGCGACCTTTTTCTCTTTTTATCTAGATAGTGTTGACATGAGTTGAGATCGCCAGATTTTGAGCAGTATTTTTGCCTGACAAGGCAAAAATTTGCAGCACGCCTTGGTGGAATGCAAAAATTTTTAACGCAGGCAGGCGAAAAGGCTGCCAAAAGATGGCGGTCGAGCGCTCGTGTCTACACTATCTAACCACTTTCCCGTCAAAAAGTCCTTCGGCACGGAGAATAATTTCGTCACCGGAGCGGAGGGCTAATTTGGCAACCTCTTTATCAGGATCGGTGGCGGGCTTTTGGGGCTGAACCAGATAATAATCGTCATCGTCCCCCACAATATTCACCGGTTTAAACTCGGCCTGAGTGCCAATTACAGCAAACACGCCCCATTGCCCTGCCTCGCCCCACGCGCCGTCGGAATCAAGAACAAGGGCGTTTTTGGGCACGCGGATGCCGCTAACACTGGAAAAGACGATTTCTACCGTCTGGCGGCGGAGAAGCGTGGTGTCGGACAAATAGTGGGTAGAGGAAAAAACCACAGGCACCCTTCCATTTTCAGGCAGGCCAATCCGCTCGGCCCGCATGGAGACTTCACCCGCCCAGTCCCGTGAAAAGCGCACCTTTACCTGCCAGCCCTCTACCAGCCGCTTGGCCTGGGCCTCGGTCACCGAGCAGACAAAGTACCAGCGCGTGTCGGTAATTAGTTTACCCACTGCATCCTCGGCCTTTTCAGGCGGATTGGAAGCCAGCCGATCCAAGGCAGAGGGGGTCAGCTCCCCCAGCACCGCCGGGGTAAGCTGACCCTCGTACCCGTCCACTACCCCGGAAAAGACCCCGCCGCGGTCGGCGGATACCACGGTGGTATCCTGTCCGGCTGCGGTAATCAGACTGTCCTTTCGCTGGGCCAGCTCGGCCTTTTTTGCTTCCAGCTCGGCGGTATCGCCACCGGACTGATAGGTAAAGTCCCGCTGATAAACCAGACTTTTCAGCTTTAAGGTATCGTCCTCCAGGCTGGTAAAGTCACGCCTAGCAACCGCTCCCCGCAGATCGGTCAGCCCGGTCATAATCTCCTCGGTAAGCCTAGCGCTGTCCGAAAGGCTCGTCAGGCCGGAGTTCATGGAGAGCTGCTCCAGCTCCATATTTACCTTCCGCAGCTCCTGCCGCCGTTCCAGGGCGGCAGCATCCTGGTAGAGATAGGCCACAGTCTCGCCCACCGCTACTTTCTCCCCTTCGGCGGGGAGCACATCAGCCAGGGCGGAGCGGGCCGGAAGAACATACTCCTCCCGCACCAAAAAGCCGGTAGCCTCTACTGCGTCATCCAAAGTATAGGAATATGAGACCACGGTGGTCATTCGCCCGGCAAGTCCCTGCCAGAGAGAAAAACCCATATAAAGCAAAATTGCCCCAAAAACGGCGAACACCACAATTCGGTTAACAATGTGACCTTGTTTCATAGCAAAAGTCCTTTTAGAGCGCCGCGTCCTCCTCTTCAAGAGAAATGGGGCGCTCGGGAATAATGGTGGAAATTGCGTGCTTATAAATGACCTGCTGCTTGTTGTCTGTCATTAAGACCACAACAAAGGCGTCAAAGCCCGCAATCTGCCCGCGAAGCTGATAGCCGTTCATAAGAAAAACGGTGACGGGAAGGCGGCCCCGACGGGCACGGGAGAGAAAAACATCCTGAAGATTATTGGCCTTTTGCATATTAAGTACATTCCTTTCTCTATGGGAGGGGTTGTCCCTCCGGAATACACTTATAATAAACCAGTTTCTTCCATATATGCTGTCGAATTTTGGAGGGCAGCTTCAAAATTTGGTGTTTTTTCCCATATAAGCCACTTGGCATCCTTGTTGCGGCGGAACCAGGAGAGCTGACGCTTGGCATACTGGCGGGAGCGCAGCTTGATTTCCTCCGCCCCCTGGTCCACGGGCCGCCCTTCTTCTATGGCGGCAGCCATCTCTTTATAGCCAATGGCCTGCATGGCTGTGCAATTCCGGGGAATTCCGGCGGACAGAAGTCCCCGCACCTCACCTTCCAGCCCCTGTGCCATCATCTCATCCACACGCTGGTCAATTCGCATCCGGAGGTCGTCCCGGTGGGCGTAATTGAGGGCAAGGGTCAGCGCCTGGTATCTGGGGGGGCGGGTCTGGGTGCGTTCATCGTGGGCGGTAATGGTCTCGCCGGTCTCGTAAAAAACCTCCAGCGCACGAAGAATACGTTTTTCATCGTTGGGGTGGAGCTTGGCAGCACGCTCCGGGTCTATTCTTTGCAGCTCGGCATAAAGGGTTTCCATTCCCTCTGTCTCGGCGCGGACTTGCAGCGTTTGCCGATACCCGCCGGTAAAGGCGGCAAAGTCCAGCCCTGCCAGCAGGGAATCGATGTACAGGCCGGTGCCGCCCGCCACAATGGGAAGCCTGCCCCGGCTGAGAATGTCATCCACACAGGCGGAAGCACGCTCAACATAGCGGGCCACCGAGTAGTCCTCGCCCGGCTCGGCCACAGAGAGCATATGGTGGGGCACGCCCCGGGTCTCCGCTTCCGTTGGTTTGGCAGTTCCGATGTCCATGCCGCGGTAAATCTGCATGGAGTCGGCCGAAACCACCTCTCCGTGATGCCGCAGCGCCAGCTCTACCGCCAGCTTGGTTTTACCCGAAGCCGTGGGGCCGCAAATTACTAAAAGTTTTGGGGGCACGCACTCACCTCCTTGGAAAAAAAGAAAAAACGGTGTCTAAAGCATAGTGCTCTCAGCCGGCACCATTTTTCCACTTTCTCTACGCTCGTTTAAATTGCTTCTCCAGCTGACCTTTGGTCAGCTCAATGGCCACCGGCCTGCCGTGGGGGCAGTATTTTACCTGCCCGGACATCACGGCGTGGGCCACCTTAACCAGCTCCTCATGGCCGTTTTTCTGCCCGCCCTTAACGGCCGCCTTGCAGGCCACAGTGTGCATCACCGCGTCACGGGCTGCGGATGGGTCGGCGCGGCCCGTGGTCAGGAGTTTTGCGGCAATTTCCAGCAGGGTATCTTCCATGTCCCCCACGTCCACGTCAAAGGGCGCTTCCCGTACCACCAGGGAGCCGCCGCCAAAATCTTCTACCTCAAACCCGAATTGACCCAGGAGGGGCAGGCTTTGCAGCAGAGTGGCCGCCTCCTCAGCGGGGGGCGTAAACACGAGGGGGGCCAGGAGAGTCTGCACCATGGGGTGGTAATCCTGTGCCTTGAGCCTGTCAAAATTCACCCGCTCGTGGGCGGCGTGCTTGTCAATGAGGAGCACGGTGTCCCTCTGCTCCACAATAATGTAGGTATTCAGCACCTCACCCACCACGCGCCAGGGAAGAACCTCCTCGGGCGGCTCGGGCTCCGGCTCCACAAGGGAAACGGGTACCGCTTTTTCTGCCGCAGGGCTAGCATACACGGCAGCCGCCTTTGGCGCGGGAGCCGGAGCCTCTTGCTTCACCGCAGGGCCGCCACACATGGCGGCCACCCTTGGCGCGGAGGCCGGAGTCCATTGCTTGGCCGCAGCGCCGCTATACATGGCGCTCGCCTTAGGCGCCGTAAAATCATGCAGGGGCAGCTTTGGCGTCGGAATCTCCGTCAAAAGGCTGGTCTGGAGCGGCGGCATACAGGCAGGCGCACCCGCCATTTTTAGCTGATTGGGGGTGACCGTATCCACCGGTGCGGGCTTTGCCACCACGGCGGCAGGGCGGGTCTTGTCCCCCTCAAGGGTGGATTTCACGGCATAATACACCGCGTCAAAGACCCGCCTTTCACTGACAAACTTGACCTCGGTTTTGGTGGGGTGCACATTCACGTCCACCGCGTTTAATTTGGTGGTCAGGTGGAGAACGCAGCCTGGAAATTTCCCCACCATCTTCTGGTTGGAGTAAGCCTCCTCCAGCGCCGCCATCATGGTGCGGCTTTTGATGTACCGTCCGTTGACAAAAAAGTGCTGATAGCCCCGGGTACCCCGGCAGCAGGTGGGTAATGAGCAGAAGCCGGTGACCTCCATCTCCTCGCCCGAGCCGCGAACCGGCACAAAGCCCAGCGCTAAATCACGACCTAAAATGCTGTACACCGCGCTTTTGAGCTGCCCGTCCCCGGGGGTAAGCAGATCCCGCTTTCCGTCCCGAATAAACTGAAAGGAGACCTCCGGGTGGGACAGCGCCGTCCGCTGCACGGTGGCAAAGACGGCGGCTCCCTCGGCGGCGTCCTTTTTCATAAATTTAAGCCGGGCGGGAGTATTGTAAAAGAGATCGCGCACCAGCAGGGTGGTGCCCTTGGGACAGCCCGCTTCCTCCCGTCCGGTTACCACGCCCCCCTCCAGGGTGACCGAAACCCCCAGGGGTGCTTCCTCGGTGCGGGTAAGCAGCTGAATGCGGGAGACAGCGGCAATGGCGGCCAGCGCCTCCCCCCGAAAGCCCAGCGTGCCGATGGACTCCAAATCATACTCGGTGCGGATTTTGCTGGTGGCGTGGCGGAGAAAGGCGGTCTGGGCGTCGTCCGGCTCTATGCCGCAGCCGTCGTCAGTGACCCGAATAAGCCCCATACCGCCGTTCTGTATTTCCACCGTTAGGGCACAGGCCCCTGCGTCAATGGCGTTTTCCACCAGCTCCTTGACCACACTGGCAGGCCGCTCTACCACTTCGCCCGCCGCGATTAAGTCAGCGACGTGTGAATTTAATTGTTGAATACGGGGCACAAAATCACCGGCTTTCTCATAGCGAAAAAATTACCGCACCGCCAAAAAGAGCAGGGTGCCGTTAATGGACATGCGCAGCGCCACGGCCCCCCAGATGGAGCCGCCGTTATCGTAGCACCAGCTTAACGCCGCGCCGATGGGTATGTAATAAATCATCAGCAGCAGGTAGCGCAAATCACCGAAATCCAGGGCATACCGCCACACCGACGCCACGGCAAACAGCAAAATGGACACCACGTAGGCCAGGGGGCGGCTGTAACGCCGTAGGGAGCCAAAGGCCAGCCCGCGAAAAAGAATTTCCTCAATCATGGGAATCAGCACCACTACCAGCAGGGTGGTGGCTCCGGCGGAGAGAAGATACTCCTGCCGCCACTGGAGAAGGGTAATGTCCTCCACCGGCAGGGGAATCCGCCGAATCAAAAAGGTGAGCACCGCCCATCCGGCAAAGCCGGTAAAAAAGGCAAACAAATTTTCCGGCAGCCAGTCGGCCAGCAGGTGAAAGCCGTGGTACAAAAATGTCCAGAACACCAGCAGTGCAAGCACAAATAAAAGCCCGTAATAGAGAAGGTTTGTCTCCGCAATGGGGATCTCTCCGTCTGCCAGCCACAGCCGCTGCACCCAGGCGTTAAGGTAGGGAAACACCAGAAGGTAAAGCACGAAAAAGACCCAGCCCCGCTTGCGCTCGGAGTCGGTCATCTGGGGTCGAAATTTTTGATGTGTCACGCGGTATTCACCTCCGTTTTCTGCTTTCGCGGTGGGTGGGCGGGCAACAGCTTTCTATAATTTCTGTTTTAATTCAAACAGCAAATTCATGGCCTCTATGGGGGTTAAGGTATTTACATCCACTAATTTAAGCTGCTGGGCAATTTCATTTGCCCCCACATCCATAAAGGACATTTGGTCGCTGTGGGGGGTGATATTTCCGATGGGGGCGGGCACGCCGTCCCGCTCCAGCTCCTCCAAAATATCCCGGGCACGGGAAATAACCCGCTCGGGCACGCCTGCCAACTTGGCCACCTCAATGCCATAGCTCTGGTCGGCCCCGCCGCGGACAATTTTCCGCAGGAAGATAATATTGTCCTTCTTCTTTTTGGCGGCAATGTTGTAGTTCTTTACCCCCGAGATTTGACCCTCCAGGCAGGTAATTTCATGGTAGTGGGTGGCAAAGAGGGTCTTGGCCCCCAGCCGCTTCTTATCGGCGCAGAACTCCAGCACGGCGCGGGCAATGCTCATGCCGTCGTAGGTGGAGGTACCGCGGCCAATCTCGTCCAAAATGAGCAAGCTCTTGGCGGTGGCGTTCTTTAACAGCTCGGCCACCTCGTTCATTTCCACCATAAAGGTGGACGCGCCTGCAGCCAAATCATCGCTGGCACCGATGCGGGTAAAGACCCTGTCCACAATGCCGATATGGGCGGCCTTGGCGGGGACAAAGGAACCCATTTGCGCCATGAGGGCAATGAGCGCCACCTGGCGCATGTAGGTGGATTTTCCCGCCATGTTGGGGCCGGTGATAATGCTAACCATATTTTCCCCGCTGTCCATATGGGTATCATTGGGGACAAACAAACTGTTTTTGAGCACCTTTTCCACCACCGGGTGGCGTCCCTCGATAATCTCCAGCTTGTCGGAAAGGTCAACGGCTGGCATACAGTAATTATTCTGCGCCGCCACAGCGGCGAAGGAGCAGAGCACGTCTACCGCCGCCACCGCCTGGGCGGATGCCTGAATTTCCCGCACGCGGGCAGCAGCCTGCTCCCGCACGGCACAAAAGAGCTCGTATTCCAGCGCCACAATCTTGTCCTGCGCCGAGAGAATGGTGTGCTCCATGTCCTTTAATTCCTGGGTAATAAAGCGCTCGCAGTTGGCCAGTGTCTGCTTGCGGATGTACACGTCGGGCACAAGGTCGTAATTAGACTTGGAAATTTCAATGTAATAACCAAATACCTTGTTATAGCCCACCTTCAGGTTTTTAATTCCGGTCTTTTCCCGCTCCTGGGCTTCAATTGCGGCCACCATGCCCTTGCCGTTTTGCATAATGTCCCGCAGGCGGTCTACATCGGCGTGGTAACCGGCCTTAATGAAGCCGCCCTCCCGCACGGAAAAGGGTGGCTCGTCGTCAATGGCGGCGGTAATCAGCCCCCGCAGATCTGCCAAATCGTCCAGCTGTCCGGTCAGGCTGGCAAGCAGGGGAGACTTGAGGGGGGCAAGCAGCGCCCGCAGGGGGGGCAGCCTTCCAAGGCCGTTTGCCAGCGCCACCAAATCACGGCCTCCGGCGGTGCCATAGACAATGCGGCCGATCAGCCGCTCTAAATCAGTAATCTCCCGCAGGCAGAGAATCAGCTCCTCCCGGGCGATGGCATCCTCCACCAGCGCCCGCACCCCGTCCAGGCGGCGGGAAATGGCGACGGGGGAGAGGAGGGGCTGCTCCAGCCAGGCGCGGATCAGCCGGTGCCCCATGGCAGTCTTGGTCTTGTCCAGCACCCACAGAAGGGACCCCTTCTTTTCCTTGGAGCGCAGGGTCTCGGTCAGTTCCAGATTCCGCCGCGCGGTCAAGTCCAGCTCCATGTAGGGCCGCTGGGCACCGTCGGTAATGGTGAGGGCCGCAATGTGGGAGAGGTCGGTTTTTTGAGTCTCGTATAAGTAAGAAAGCAGTCCCCCTGCGGCCTGAAGGGCTGCCTGTCCGCCCGGTGCATCTGGCAGGGCAGGCAGGTTACGCCGGAGCACCTCCTCCGCTACATCGGGGCGGAAGCGGGCCTCTCCGCCGTGCTCACAGCGGCAGTCCAGCCGCTCGGTCAGGAAGGAAACCAGTGCGGCATTGGCGTGGGCGCCGTCGGAAAGCAGTGCCTCACGAGGGCGGCAGGCACCCAGGTCGTTGCGCAAATGTTCCATGTCTCCCGCCCCGGAAAAGGCAGTGGCGGTAAATTCCCCCGTGGAAATATCGCAGACGGCAAGCCCCATACCCAGCGAGTCCTGATACACGGCGCAGATGTAGTTGTTGCGCCCCTCCTCCAGCATAGAGGTATCAATCACCGTGCCGGGGGTGACAATACGAATCACATCCCGCTCCACAATCCCCTTGGCTTGGGCCGGGTCCTCCATCTGCTCGCAGATGGCCACCTTGTAGCCCTTGGCGATCAGGCGGGCAATGTAAGCGTCCGCCGAGTGGTAGGGCACGCCGCACATGGGGGTGCGCTCCTCCGGCGGCTTGTTCCTGTCCCGGCTTGTAAGGGTAAGCTCCAATTCCTTCGAGGCCGTCTTTGCGTCCTCCTGAAACATCTCGTAAAAGTCGCCCAGGCGAAAAAACAGCAAACAGTCCGGGTGGAGCTCCTTCATTTTCAGGTATTGCATCATCATAGGGGTCGTGTCGGCGGGCATGGAGCTCACTCCTCTGTTTATAATAGACGGGGGGACGCGGATTACCCCACCGGCTCTCCAAAGAGCGCCCAGGTGGAGCAGTCGATAATTTTCAGGTCGGTATAGGTACCGATGAGTGCCTTATCGCCGGTAAAGTGAACCAGTCGTCCCCCGGCCGTGCGTGCAGTTAAGTTATTGCGGGGATCCTCCCCTTCACCGTCCACCAGGCACCGGACGGTTTTACCCACATACCCTTTGTGCTTTTGGTTCGAAATTTCGTTCTGCACGTCCACCAGCCGCTGGAAGTTCGCCTGCTTCTCCTCCTTGGTCAGCACGTCGGGGAGTTTGGCGGCGGGTGTGCCCTCACGCGGGGAATAGATAAACGTAAAGAGTGCGTCAAAGCCCACCTCATTCAGTACCTTGAGGGTATCCTCAAATTCCTCGGTGGTCTCGCCGGGAAAGCCCACAATCACGTCGGAGGTGAGAACGATGTCGGGAATACGTGCCCGCAGGGCACGGACTTTATTCAGATAAATTTCACGGGTATAGCCCCGGTTCATCTCCCGGAGCACCCGGTCGTTCCCCGCCTGGAAGGGCAGGTGGATCACCGGGGCCACCTTCTCGCACTGGGCCATGGCGTCGAACAGCCGGTCCGAGGCGTCCT
>CAZDDZ010000070.1:0-14754 GCA_964504285.1 uncultured Pseudoflavonifractor sp. | reverse complement strand
TAGCAAATAAAGGTGGCCTCGCGCCCCTCCTCCAGACTGCCCAGCCGGTCGGTAATGCCCATAAGGGTTGCCGAGCCGACGGTAGCCGAGGTAAGCGCCTGCAAGGGGGTCAGCCCCGCCTCTACCATGAGCACCAGCTCAAAGGCGGCCTTCTCATGGGGGTCGTAGGTGTTGCCCGCGTCGGTGCCGAAGGCGATATTGACCCCCTTCTCGGCGCAGCAGCGCAGCACGTCCCGATGGCGTCCAATCACCGACCCGCTGCGCAGGTGGTCGGGGTTACCGGGGTCTACCCGCAGCCCCTCCTGCACGGCGTAGTAAGGGGCGGACAGGGTGGGCACCAGATAGGTTCCCCGCTCGAGCATCAAATCCATAATGTCCTCTGTCATGAACACGCCGTGCTCTACCGAGTCCACACCCGCCAGTACGCCCCGGCGGATAGCCGTGTTGCCATGAGCATGGATGGCCACCTTGCGCCCCATGGCGTGGGCGGCCTCCACCCCGGCGTCCAGCTCCTCCTGGGTAAACTCGCAGGGGCCCGGCTCCGGGCCGGGGGAGTTTACCCCGCCCGAGACCATCATTTTCACAATGTCGGCCCCATCCTTGATGATCTGACGCACCCCGTGGCGCACCGCGTCGGCGCCGTCGCACTCCAGGCCAATGGCGTCGCCGTGGCCGCCGGTGGCGCAAACTGCCAGGCCGGTAGCCTGGATCAGCGGGCCGGGCACGCACCCCTCACGGACGGCGTCCCGAATGCCCAGAACGTAGCCCCGAATGGAGCCCAAGTCCCGGCAGCCCACTACCCCTGCCTGCAAAAGCAGTTCGGCGTGATGAATGCCCCGGCAGACCAGGTGGGCGTCGTTCCGGTGAGAGCGGACGGCATCGTTATGCTCCGACCCGATGAGATGAACGTGGCAGTCCAGCAAACCGGGGGTGACGTAGCCCGACAACTCCACCACCTGCGCGTCGGCAGGGGCGAAAATCGCGGCCTTTTCCCCGACAGCAAGAATTTTGCCGTTCTCGGTCAAGAGGGCAAAGTTTTCGATGATTTCATAGCCGGTAAAGAGCCACCGGCCGGTATACAGGGTCTTGCTCATAGTGTTGCCTCCTTCTTGCCCTCCAGAGGGGCATTCAGTGCCTCTGTCCCCGGGAGGACAAAGCGGCCATTTTTTAAAATGGAAATTTTTGTTCCGTCTGCTTTCACCCCATCGAGACAGGCCAGCTCGTCAAAGGCGAGGGTAATGTCGGTGTGGACGTTGGTATAGACCTCCCCCTCCCCACGGCGGGCGGTGCGCTCGTTTTCCCGGGCCGTCATCTCCTTGCCGTCATAGAGATTGTACACCGGCGCGTCCTCCCCACGGGCAAAGCAGGGGTCGCCCACGGCAATGTGAGGCCCCATTTTTTCCGCCAGAAGAATGGGCATACGAGATACCAAATTCATATCCCGGGCGATGGCGTAGGCCAGCGTGTTGCTGCCGATGGCAAACTCGCCCATGGGCAGGGTCTCGTGGTTTTGGAGCAGATGCTCCTTTACGTAGGCACGTCCCTGCTCCTCCTCGGTAAAATTGCCGCAGCCGTAGGCGGTCATCATGCCGTCCTCAAAGGATAGGAGCAAGTCCCGAAAATACACGCCCTTGAGGTAAATTTCCCGCACATGGAGCACTCCGCTGCTCCCCGCCAGCACAGGGGTGGTAAAGAGCTCGCCGTGTGGGATGTTCAAATCTCCGCCGCAGTTTAAAAAATTGGTCTGCTTTTCCGGGTTATTCAGCGTGGCAAGGCGGACATGCAGCTTGGTGCGGTTGCCCGCCGCCCCCATTAGCTCCACGCCCACGCAGGTATCCAGCGCGTCGATAAGGGTCTGCTGAACCCGCTCGTACCGCTCGGAGTCCATGGTGTTGAGCTGGCAAAATGCCTTAAACACCCGGGGGAACTCCTCCCCCACCAGCAGATTGGGGAAGGCCACCTTGCAAAAGGAGAGGTCGGAGGGCGCCAAATACCGCGCCTCCATCTCACGGCGGGCATTTTCAAGGGACAAGAGCCGCATCCGCCGCTCGGGGGAAGGATGGTACTCCCCCAGTGCCCCTTGGGGGGTACTTGCCGCCGCGCCGAACTGACCGATACCAATCATGCCGCAGGTGTCCAGCAGCTCGGCCTGATGGCGGCGGTAGGCCTGGTCGTAGGCATTAACCAGCGCCTCCAGCGACGGACCGCTGAGGCAGGCCGCCCGGTCGTTAGCGTGGGCCAGCGCCCAAGCGCCCGTATGGGACAGGCAACCCGGCTTCTGCACCACGGGGCGCAGCCCCCGTTTTTCCAGTGCCGCCACCACAGCCAGCGCCAGCGCCTCCTGCCCCAGACAGTAGTGCAGCCGCACCCGTGTGCGGTCTCGCCGCTGCCGGCTCTGGCTGACAAAGCCGTGGAGAAAGGCGTCGGCAATATGATCGCCGATTTGCTCCAGCACCTTGGGGTCGTAAGCGAAGAGAAAACGTGCCAGCTCCCGCTCCTCCTCCCGCACCGGCAGACCGTACTCCTCCATCCATGAGAGGTCTTGGCCGTTCGACCGGCGAAGGATTTGCTCGTTGCGGTTTTCCTCTCCCAGCGCGGTAAGGGCATGAAGCTCGGCCTCGGCAATTTCGCTGCCGTGACTGCCCGTATAACGGGAGAGGAGCTTCACCAGCTGGGAGCCGTCAAAGCTGGAGGCACGGAGCACCTCTCCGACCTCTTGCCGCAGGGAAAAATTTTTCCCCAGCCAGACGGCACACAGGCCGTCTACCAGTTCGTTCCAAAATGTCAGGTTCATGTTGTTTCTATCTCTCCTTTCGCCGGCGAGAGCGAGCGTTGAAACCGTTTGGAGTGATAATAGGCAAGGGTCATTACAAAGGTTAGCGCCCAGCTAACCAAAATTGAGAGCCACACCCCCATATACCCCAGCGGAATACGCAGAAGGACGGCGGCGGGCAAACGGACAATCCAGTAGCCCAGAATGGTAATGACCATAGGTGCAAAGGTGTTGCCTGTGCCCCGAATCAGCCCCTGCACCACTGTAAAGTAGCCCGCGGCGAAGTAACCCAGGCTTAAAATACGCACATATGCCTCGGTCATGGTGACAGTCACCCCCGTGGCTCCAAAGAAGCGGGCCATGGCTCCTCCGAACAGCCAGAGCACCACCAGCAGCACCGCGCCGATGCAATATGCCCAGAGCAGAGTAAGCCGCCTGGCCTCCCTCACCCGCTCCGGCTTTTCCGCCGCCAGGTTTTGGCTTGTAAAAATGGTCAGCGCCTGCCCCATGTTAACAATGGGCAGGGCGGCAAAGGAGTCGATGCGCCCGCCGATTGTGGCGGCAGTAACGGCAGCGGGGCCAAGGTCGTTGACCACCACCTGCATAAGGAGCATTCCCACGCCCATAGCCGCCTGCTGGATGGACGCAGGCACGCCACAGCTTACACCTATCCTTAGGGTCTGAAGGGAAAAATCCAAATGGCGGGGATCATACCGCAGCGCCAGAGCATATCGGTTTACATAGAGCAGGCACAGCAGAAAGGACGCAGTCTGGGCCACAGAGGTGGCCAGCGCGGCCCCCTCTACCCCCATGCCCAGCACCAGCACCGCCCACAAATCCAGCACACCGTTGAGAACGGAGGCTGCCACCAAAAACAGAAGCGGCACCTTGGAGTTGCCTGAGGCACGGATCATACCGGCCAGGGTGTTGTACCCGGCGATGCCGGGAATACCCAGGAAAATAAACTTTAAGTAAAGCACCGCCCCCTCCATTAACTCCGAAGGGGTGCGCAGCAACCGCAAAAACACCGGGGTAAGAAGATACCCCACTGCCGCCAGCACTACTGACAGCAACATAATGGCGGTGAGCAGAGTGTCCACCGTCCGCTTGGTCTCCTGCATATCCTGCCTGCCGATGGCACGGCCGATCAAAATTTCTCCGCCGATGCCCAAACCGATGAGAAGCGCCACCATAATGCCCACAATGGGCTGACTGGCTCCAATAGAGCCCAGAGCGTTCCCGCCGACATAGCGGCCAATAATGACCGCATCCACGGAATTGTAGAGCTGCTGGAGGAGGTTACCCGCCAAAATAGGCAGGAGAAAGCCAATGAGCCGGCGGCTCACCCTACCCTCTGTTAATGCTGCCTGCAACGTGAGCACCTCCTCGCCGACAGGACGCGGGCGGGAGCAGACTTTCTATCTGCTCCCGCCACACCTCCTGCGCTAAACCTTTATTTTATAATGTAGACATCCTTAAAGTCAAACTCATAGCCATAGGTGAAAATCTTTAGTCCCTTGACATTGGTGGGGATTGCCCAGCCGTTCTCGGCGTAGACCTGGGGGATGTAGATGAAGTTATCCAGCACCAGCTTCTCGATGTCCATCCAAGTCTGGATTCGGTCGTTGCCGGTCTGGGTGTGGGCTTTCTCCACCAGGCTGCGGAATTCCTGGTTATCCCACTTGTTTTCATCATAGATAAACTGCATAAAGCCCTGGGGATCGCGGTAGTTGGAGTCCTGACCGCCGCCGATGACGCAGTCGAAGGTGCCGCCCATGAGCATGGGCAGGAGGACGTTAATTTCCAGAACGCTCACGGGCATCTCGATGCCCAGGTTGGTTTTCCACATGTTCTGGATAGCCTGAGCCTGCTGCTTGCCGCTCTCCAGGCACTGGATGGAGAAGCCGCTCTGAAGGTCAGCCGCGGTCTTGCCCAGCTCGGCAAGGCCTTCGCTCAGAAGGGTCTTGGCGCGCTCGATGGAGGCGGCGTCGGAGGCGTCCTTTACGATGCTGCCAGCCTGCTCACGGAAGTCGCCGCCGTCCTTACCCAGTACGCCGGGAGGTACCAGACCATAGGCAGCCAAATCACCATTGAGCAGAATCTGCTGGGCGAAAATCTGGCGGTTAAAGGCGATGGAGAAGGCCTCGCGGATTTTGATGTTGGAGAGGTACTCGTTCTTGGGGTTAAATTCCACGAAGGTGACTTTCTGGCGAGTATCAATCCGCAGCTCCTCGGCGGGGTAGTTGGCGCGCTGGTCGGCAGGCACGCGGAGAACGTGGAGCTGACCGCTCTGATACATACCGATGGTGGTGTTGGTGTCGGAGGTAATGGTCACTTCAATAGCGGAGAGCTTTACATTCTCGGCATCCCAGTAATTCTCGTTCTTCTCCAGCACCATGGAGTTCTTGTGGGTCCATTGGGTGAGCTTGAAGGGGCCGGAGGCCACCAGCTTGTCAATCTCGGTGCCGTAGAGCTCACCATTGGCCTCGGCAGCAGCCTTCTGGATGGGGGCGCAGCTATCGGCGGTAATCATGTCGATAAAGAAGTCGCAGGGCTCGGCGGTGGTAATCTCCAGCGTCTTGCTGTCCAGCGCCTTCACGCCAAGCTCATCCACAGACTTCTCACCGGTAAACACGGCCTCAGCATTCAAAATGGGGAAATAGCGGTAGGCAATTTCAGAGCCGAGGGTGGCGTCAAGGGCACGCTGGAAGCTATACAGCACGTCGTCCATGGTGATGGGGGTGCCATCCTGCCATTTTGCACCCTCACGCATGGTAAGGGTATGGACCGTCATGCTGTCGTTGGTTTTGTAGTCGGTCATAAGGCCGGGGGTCCAGCTGCCGTCCAGCTCTTTGCGGAGCAAGGGCTCGTGGATGGCCGCAATAATGATACTGGCATCACCGGAGTTATTCATCCAGGGGTCCAGCAGGGCGGGCTCGGTACGCATGGAGTAGTAGAATACCTGTTCGGCGGCCAGCTCCTCACCGGCGGGCTGACCGGGCTGCTGGCTGCCGGTGGCGGGTGGCTGAGAGGTCTGTGGGTTCTCCTTGGGGCCGCAAGCCGCCAGGGCGAAGGTCATGGAAAGCGTCAGGAGCAGAGCGAGTACGCGAGACAGATTCTTTTTCATGTTGTACCTCCTATAAAATATTTTATGAGCGGTTTTCCCGCGGGGTTATGGATTAACAACGTGGCAGGCTACCTTGTGCCCGGGGGCACACTCCTTGAGCGCGGGGGGCTGCTCGAAGCAGATTGGCTTTGCCAGCGAGCAGCGGGTGCAGAACTTACACCCGGCGGGGGCGTGGATGGGGCTGGGGATTTCCCCCTCCAGCTTAATGCGCTGGCGCTGCTTTTCTACCTTGGGGTTGGCCACAGGAATGGCGGAAAACAGTGCCTTGGTATAGGGGTGCTGCGGGTGCTCGTAAAGCTCCTGATTGGTGGCGTACTCCATAATGCTGCCCAAATACATGACGGCCACAGTGTCCGAAATGTAGCGCACCATAGAGAGGTCGTGGGCGATAAATATGTAAGAGAGATTGTTTTTCTGCTGAAGGCCCAAAAGCAGGTTCATGACCTGGGCCTGAATGGACACGTCCAAAGCGGAAATGGGCTCATCGCAGATAATTAATTCCGGGTTCATGGACAGGGCGCGTGCAATTCCAATGCGCTGGCGCTGACCGCCGGAAAACTCGTGGGGAAAGCGGTTTGCGTGCTCCTCGTTCAGTCCTACAATGTTTAAAAGGCCCTCAATCTTCTCCTTTTTCTCTGCGGCGCTAAGATTAATTTCACGGTTTAAGTCCCAGCCCTCGGAAATCAGCTGACTGACCGTCATGCGGGGGTTAAGACAGGCATAGGGATCCTGAAAAATCATCTGAATGCTGCGAGAGAGCTCCTGGCGGAAACGCTTGGTGCTCTTGCCGCTTACGTCCTTCCCGTTTAAGAGGACGTGCCCCTCGGTGGGGTCGTAGATACGGATGAGGGTGCGGCCTAAGGTACTCTTGCCGCAGCCCGACTCGCCCACCAGGCCGAGGGTCTTGCCGCGCTCGACCTCGATGGACACGCCGTCCACAGCCTTAACCACTCGTCCGCCCTTAATTTTAAAGTGCTTTTTTAGGTTTTCGGTTTGAAGAATCAAATCCTTACTCATGGCGCGCCACCTCCCGGTCGGTGATGGGGTTTACCACCGTGAGCGCCTTTTGGTGGTAGAGCCAGCACTCGGCGTAATGCCCCTCGCCCTCCTGGGCGTAAGCGCCGGGGTAGAGCTGGTTGCATACCTTCATGGCGTACGGGCAGCGGGCGGCGAAGGGGCAGCCCGCAGGCGGTTTAAAAAGGTCGGGCGGGGTGCCCAGAATGGGGTGAAGGGGCTCCCGGCTGCTGGTGTCCTCCGGGGGAATGGACTGGAGAACGCCCCAGGTATAGGGGTGGGCAGGGTGCTCGAAAATATCCTCAGCCTTGCCGTACTCTACAATTTTGCCCGCGTACATAACGGCGATGTGGTCGGCGATGTTGGAGACCACGCCCAGGTCGTGGGTAATCATAATAATTGAAGTATCGTACTGCTTCTGGATATTCTTAATCAGATCAAGAATCTGTGCCTGGATGGTCACATCCAGAGCGGTGGTGGGCTCGTCGGCAATAAGTAGCTTGGGGTTCACCGCCATCGCCAGCGCAATCATGGCTCGCTGGCGCATACCGCCGGAAAACTCGTGGGGGTACTGCTTAAAGCGCTCCTCCGGGCTGGGAATTCCGGCCAGGGAGAGGGTATCCAGGGCGGTAATTTTGGCCTCGTCCTTAGATACCTTGCTGCTTTTCATGACCCCCTCCACAATCTGCTTGCCGATGGTCATGGTGGGGTTGAGGCTGGTCATAGGGTCCTGAAAAATCATTCGGATTTCCTTGGCCCGAACCTTTTGCATCTCCTTTTCGCTGAGCTTTGCAATGTCCCGCCCGTCAAATAGGATTTCACCCTTTTTGTACATACCCTTAGGCTTGGGCGGGTTGAGGCGGACGATGCTCTTGGCTGTTACACTCTTGCCACAGCCGGACTCGCCCACGATGCCCAGGCTTTTGCCGCGCTCCAAGGCAAAGCTTACGCCCCGGACGGCCTGTACCTCACCCGCATAGGTGCGGAAGGAGAAGGTCAGGTCATGCACGTCCAGCAGGGTATTGGAATGATTGCCTTCCATATTCCTTCCTCCTTACTGTCTCATTCTGGGATCAAGGGCATCCCGCAGGCCGTCGCCCATGAGGTTAAAGCAAAGCATGGTAATGCAGATGAGCAGCGCCGGGAACATGAGCTGGTACGGATAAGTCAGCAGCTTGTTGGCGCCGTCGGAGGCCAGCGTGCCCCAGCTGGAAAGCGGAAGGGGGATGCCCAAGCCGATATAGCTGAGGAAGGCTTCCGAAAAAATTGCACCGGGGATAGTGTTTGCCATGCTGATAATAATTGGACTCATGGCATTGGGCAGCAAATGCTTGAGGATAATCCACAGGCTGCCCGCACCCATGGTGCGGCTGGCCATAACGAACTCGGATTCCTTGAGAGAAAACACCTGTCCGCGGAATAGGCGCGCCATACCAATCCAGCCCGTGGCCGCGATGGCGATGATGATGGGCATCACACCCGGCTTCATGATCAAAATGAGAAGTACCACCCAGAGCATCTGGGGGATGGAGGAGATCAGTTCGCAAAAGCGCATCATCAGGTTATCCGCCACACCACCGAAGTAGCCGGCAATACCGCCGTAGAGAATGCCGATGGTGCCGTTGAGCAGGGCCACCACAAAGGCAATGGTCAGGCTCACCCGGGCGCCCATCCAACAGCGGGTAAAGATGTCGCGTCCCAGGTCGTCGGTGCCGAACAGGTGCGCAGCGGTAGGTCCTTGATTGGTTGCGAAAAAATCCTGCTGGTCATAAGTATAGGGACTGAGCATGGGCTGGAATACGGTGAAAAGGATAATCACCAGTAAGATACAGGCCGAAATCATGGCCAGCTTGTTGGTCTTAAACCGCCGCCACGCATCACTCCAATAGCTTAGGGACGGGCGGGTCATTTTGTCCGCGTCGGTATAGGCAGAGTCATCTTTTTCGAAAAGGGAATCATCAAGCTCCAGCTCGACGTCTTGACCCCCCGGGGTCAAGGTCGCTGTTTTTACTTCGTTCACACGCCCGACCTCCTTACTTGGCAATTCTGATTCTGGGGTCAACCAGTCCGTACACAATATCCACTACAAAGTAGCAGACGATGGAAATCATAGAAAAGATAATGGTAAGGCCCATAATCATGGTGTAGTCTGAATTTTGAATGGCCAAAATCATGGACTGACCCAGGCCGGGGACATTAAAAATCTTTTCAATGACAAAGTTACCGGTCAGCACGCCCGCGCACATGGGACCCAGGGAGGTGACCAGAGGCAGGAAGGAGTTGCGAAGCATATGCTTGCGTACGATTTCACCCTGACCCAGACCCTTGCTGCGGGCGGTATAGATGTAGTCCTGATTCATGGTATCCAGCATACTGGTGCGCAGCATGCGGGCGTAGTAGGCAATGTTAGTGAAGGCCGCGGCCATAATGGGCAAGATGGCATAGGTCCATCCCTTCCATCCCTGTATGGGAAAGAGCCGCCACTCCACAGCAAAGTACCTCTGAATTAGGGAGCCAAAGACAAAGTTCGGCACTGATACGCCCAAAATAGCCAGCACAATGACGAGGTAGTCCACAGGCCCCTTATTCTTTAAGGCGGCCACACATCCTAAGACAGAGCCGATGATACAGCCCACCAGCACACCGCCGAAGCCAATGATGGCGGAAACCGGCATACCGCTGGCCACGTCCCCCACTACGCTGATGCCCTTGTACTTCATGGACATGCCGAAATCGCCGTGGAGCAGGTTATTCATATAAATAAGGTACTGCTGCCACACCGGCTTATCCAGTCCGTACTTCGCCTCCAGCGCCACACGGACACTTTCGGGGGTCTCCCGGCTTAGCTCAAAGGGCTGGCCGGGAATGGCGTGCATGAGAAAAAAGGTCACAGTCGCAACCAGGAACAGAGTAACCAGCATTGACAGAAACCGTTTGGCAGTATAACGCAGCATGACTCAGTCTCCCTCCATCTCTGCTGCTTCTCAGCAGCTTTTGCCGTTTTCACCAGATTGCCGGCACACACGTACCGTTTTTACTGTACAAAACATACCATGCAACTGCCCCTATGTCAATAAAAAGTTATCTCAATTTTATTATTTTATTTTATTGACAATTAATTATCTTGATGATAATATTGCTTTACAGACATACCGCCCATGTACCTTGCATGGACAAATCTATTACTTATTTGGAGGGGAACTTTATGGCAACTTACATTCCAGAGCCTTTCCGCATTAAAATGGTGGAGCCGATCCGCAAAACTACCCGCGAGGAACGTCTTGAGGCGCTAAAGGGCGCTCAGTACAACGCCTTTCGTCTAAAAGCCAAGGACGTATATATTGACTGCATTACCGACAGCGGTACCAGCGCCATGAGTCAGAATCAGTGGAGCGCCATGTTCCTGGGTGACGAGTCCTACGCCGGCGCTGAGAGCTTTTACCGCCTGGAGGCCTCGGTGCAGGACGTGTTTGGTATGCCCTATGTCCAGCCCACCCACCAGGGGCGGGCCGCCGACTACATCATGGCGCAGATCTACGCCAAAAAGGGTCAGTACGCCATCGGCAACATGCACTTTGATACCTTCCGCGGCAACGCCGAAATGATGGGCGCTTTCCCTGTTGATCTTTGCATCGACGAGGGCTTCGACGCCGCCTCCGACCCCCTGCCCTTCAAGGGCAACATTGACCTTAAGAAAATGCAGGCGCTTATTGATGAAAAGGGCGCGGAAAATGTCTGCGTGGTTATCATCACCGTCACCTGCAACAATAACGGCGGTCAGCCGGTCTCCATGCAGAACATCCGCGAGGTTTCGGCTCTGGCGAAAAAGTACAATATTCCCGTGGTCATGGACTCGGCCCGCCTGGCGGAGAACGCTTGGTTTATCAAGCAGCGTGAGCCCGGCTACGCCGATAAGTCGGTAAAGGAGATCACCCGCGAAATGTTCTCCTACTGCGAAACCGCCACCATGTCCTCTAAGAAGGACGGTCTGGTCAATATCGGCGGTCTCTTTGTCACCCGCAACCATGACGTTTATCTCAAGAGCAATCAGATGGCTATTGTCCACGAGGGCTTTATTACCTATGGCGGCATGTCCGGCCGCGATATGGAAGCCCTGGCGGTTGGCTTGCAGGAGGTCTGTGAGGACGACTACCTGGAGTACCGCGTGGCACAGGTCAAATTCCTGGGCGACTTGCTCATCGAGGCCGGTATCCCCATCATTCAGCCCACCGGCGGTCACGGCGTTTATGTGGACGGCCGCCGCTTCTTCCCCCACATTCCCCAAAGCGAATTCCCCAGCCAGCGTCTGGTCTGCGCCCTCTATGAGGAAGCCGGCGTCCGTGCGGTGGAAATCGGCGCCTGCGCCTTCGGCTCCAAGGACCCGGTTACCGGCGAGGATATTTTCCCCGAGCTGGAAACTATGCGCATCTGCGTCAACCGCCGTGTGTACACCAGTGATCATCTCCGTGTCATTGCCGACGCACTGGCAAAGATTTATGCCAAGCGGGACACCTATCGCGGCATGAAGCTGGTCTACGAGGGTCCCATTGTCTCCCTGCGCCACTTCACCGCCGGCTTCGAGCTTCTGTAAGCACTTTAACAGGCCGCCAGCCGGTTTCAAGACCCGGCGGCGGCCTGTTTCGCTTTTTATTTGTGTTTACACCACTTTTCCCCTATGGTAAAATGGCTGCAAAGCGGCTATTTTACGCACCTGTGGGCACTGGGGTGCCCACGCGCTAAGATTCCAGTCCCGGCGCGGGACGCGCCGTGGACATATTATATCATTAATAAAATTAATGATATAATATAATTGTTCGTTTTTTGGCTTTTCTCATTAAAAAAAGGCCTTTAGGAGGGATTTCGCTCATGTACGACTTCACCACGATTGCCAATCTTCTTCCCTTTATCAGCCAGTGCTTGGGTAGTGAGGCCGAAATACTGCTTTGCGATACCGAGCATATTCTCTATGCAGAGCAGCCTATTACCGACCGGGTAACCCCCGGTAACCGCTTGGGTGATATGGAGCGTTCTTTTCTGGAGGACGAAACCTATAAAACAGTTCCCTACGTGCTCAATTACCGCGCCCTGCTCCCCTCCCGGGAGCGGCTGCGCTCCTCCACCCTGTTTTTAAAAGACAGTAACGGTGAGCTTGCAGGCTTTCTCACCATTAATATCCGGGTGGAGGGGCTGATTAACGCCCGTAATTTAATGGACATGCTTATTAACGGAGGCGCCATCAAGGGTTCCCGCACCCCTGCCCGTAAGATGTCTGCCAAGCCGTCCACCCCCGCCGACGCTCAGATGCTTAACCGCTATGAGGGCGTCAACGTAGCGATTGAGGACATTATTCAGTCTAATATCAAGGAGGCCCTTGAGCGTTTCGGCGTGTCCGCGGAGCGGCTGACCACCGCCGAACGGCAGCAAATTGTCCACGAGCTGGACGATCTGGGGGTTTTCCTGGTCAAGGGCTCTATTGCCGATGTGGCAAAGCTTTTAAGCTGTTCTGAGGTGACGGTATACCGCTATCTGCAGCAGATGAGCAGCTAATCTCCAGCATACAAGAGGAGGCTGGTTCCATGAATATTGATTCCGTCCGTGCCGCTTTAATGGCCGCCGGATATGAAATTGCGTCCCTCACTGCCATTGCTGAGGGCTCTAACCACGACGTATTTGACGTACTGCTTCGGGACGGCACTGCTGCCATCTGTAAATTTGCCAAGGTGCGCGCCACTGAAATCGGCATCACTGCCGCCAATACCGACACTCTTTTCGGCGGTCGTCTCTCCCTGGACCGGGAATCCTATCTGCTCTCTCTGGCCCGTGAGGAGGGCGGCCTGCCGGTACCCCGGGTATATGGCGTACACGATTCCCCTCTTGGCCGCTTTATTATGGTGGAAAAGTCTCCCGGCCGTTCTTTTACCGCCTACCAGCGGGACCACGGCTTTCGCCTGCCCCTTTTTCTGGACAGTCTGCGCGCCCTGGGGCGGGACTTCGGCAAGCTCCACAGCCGCATCACCCTTTCTTCCTTTGGGGATATTCAGACCGGCGGCGTTATCGAGCCGGGAAATGACAACTTTGCCGACCGTTTTGGCGCAGTAACCGAAATGCGCATTGCCCGTGCAGTCAAAAAGGGTGTCTTTACGGATGATGAAGCCGCCCGTGTACGTACTTTTTTTCATCATGAATTTGAATCCATGCGCCCCTATCTCACGGTAGAGGCCGCACCGCCGGTTATGGTTTTTACCGATATGCATGGGGAAAACTATTTTGTAGACGACTTTGGCGTACCCAGCGGATATTTTGACCTGGAATCCGCCCAGGCCGCTCCGGCGGCGCTGGAGTTTTACGGTTTCCGCTTTTTCCTCTTCAGCAATTACGATGAGGAAACCTACCACAAGGCGGAGGAGGCCTTCTGGGCAGGTTATCGGGAGGTCGGCGGCCCCTATTGGCTACGCAGCGAGATGGACGACCGACTCATTCACCTGTTGGCCGGCTGCCGCCTGCTGGAGCTGTCTGAGTCCTACTGGGGTCATGTCGACGGTCTGCGGGACACCTGGGCAGAGCGCATGAAGGCGCTTCTGCTGCGTTACATGGACTCCGGTCAGGTAGATTATCAGGCCCTAGGTGCCATCTGGCGTGAGCGGGATAAGCAGCCGCTCGTACCAAATCCCTAGGAACCACTGCTTAAATCGGGCTGCGCAGGCCTATGAACACAGGTTTTTAGTATAAAAGCGCGTGTCACCCAAGAAGGTGACACGCGCTTTTATACTTACTCCAGTGCTATACCCACGGCTTCCGGTACCGAAATTCTCCCCTGAATTTCGCCTAGGCGGCCATCTGCCTTGACGGAGAAGCTGGCCACCTCCCCGCTCTTGCGGTTGGAGACCAGGGCAAATGCACCGCCGGGAGCAAGCACCAAGTCCCAGGGAGAGACACCGCCGCTATGGATGCGCTCCATCAGCCGGGTGCCCGTCTCTGTGACGGCGAATACCGCAATCAGATTGCCACCCCGGACAGTGGTGTAGAGGAATTTCCCGTCGGCCGATAGCCGCAGGGCCGCCGTATCCCCTTTGCCGGTAAAATCGGCGGGCAAAATGGGCTGTGTGTCGGTCAGGGTAAACTCCGTGTCTCGAACCGCAAAGGAAAACAGCTCATTGCTTCGCTCACTATTGAGAAAAAATCTGGTATGCGCGGTATTAAATACACCGTGGCGTGGCCCTACACCGGCGGCAAAGGGAATTTCCCCCACCTTGGCCCAGTCCCGCTCAGTGTCAAAAATACACACCTTGTCCAGCTCCAGGCAGGGAATAAGCATCCATCTGCCATGGGGGATAATCTGATGGCACCCAGCCTCGCTGCCCACCTCTACTCGCCGCTCAAGGCGCAGCTTACCGCCGTCGGGGACATAGACCAGCACCGTACCATCGTGATAATTGGCAGTGTAGAGCTTTCCCTCGTGATAGGAGAGCGAGCAGGCAGTCACCTGCTCTGCTAAAAGGGTGTCCAGCAGGGGTGCATCAGGCCGTTCCGGATTTAGCAGGCACAGCCCCGCCATACCATCCTGCTCTGTCAATGTGGCCACACCGCCGGGCCAGCAGGCGGCATACTTGGTGTTCTCCGCAGAAAAAAGGCACGTCCCATCGGTCAGCGCTCCAGTCTGCGTATCCAACTGAAAACGGTAAGTTCCGGGATGCTCCCCCGAGCGGTAGGTGCCAACATATCCTCTAATCTTTGCCATAATTGCGCTCCTTTCGCCCCTTTGGGGTTTGCTTTGCAAGCTCTATCCTCGGCGCGTCCCGCGCCGGGGCTAAAATCTCAGCGCGTGGGCACGCAGTGCCCA
>CAZDDZ010000069.1:0-14869 GCA_964504285.1 uncultured Pseudoflavonifractor sp. | reverse complement strand
GCGGCCACCAGCTTGCCGTTTATAACGGCCAACTCAAGAAAGGGCCTGTCCTCGCTATACCGCCGCCGCCCGGTAAGTGCGCTCCACTCAAATACCGCGTTTTCTCTGCTGTCAAGCAGTGCCGCATTACAGCCTAAGTCCAGTGCGAGCTGCTCTTGGGCGATAGCCCAAATATCTTGCTTTGTTAGCATAGCCTTTTCCTTTTTACTTTTTACTTTTTCTCGCGTCCATGGCCGCCATCAGGGAGCGAATACGAATTTTTACCGCGCCTAGATTGTTAATATCGTCTATTTTCAGCTGAGTGTAGAGCTTACCGCCCTGTTCCAAAATGTCGCGCATTTCATCGGTGGTAATGGCGTCGGTGCCGCAGCCGAAGGAGACCAGCTGTACCACCTGCATGTCCGGCTGGGTGCAGACGTATCGGGCAGCGTTATACATGCGACTTTGAAATGTCCACTGGTTTAAGACCTTACGGCTCTCATAGCCCTCCAAATGAGACAGCGCGTCCTCGGTAATCAGGACAAAGCCAAAGGAGGTAATCAGGTCGTTGATGCCGTGGTTAATTTCAGGGTCGATGTGGTAGGGACGGCCGCAGACCACGGCGATGTTAAGGTTATGCTTACGGGCGTAAGCAATGTAATCCTGACCTGCCCTGCGCAGGTCGGCCATGTATGCGTCGTAGGCGGTATAGGCAGCCTTGGCAGCGGCTGTGCTCTCCCTAACAGGAATATCAAACTCCTCCGCCATAATGGCAGCAATGCGTTTTTGAAAGTCCCTGCGCCGCCACAAGCCTACATAGGGGTCAAGGAATTTGGTCTGCTTCAGGGCGGGGACATTGGCGGCCAACAGTTCAGGGTAGTAAGCCACCACAGGGCAATTAAAATGATTGTCCCCAATTCCTTCGTCGTTGTTATACGACATGCAGGGGTACCATACGGCATCAACCCCGTGCTCTACCAAGGCCTCCACATGGCCATGAAGGAGTTTGGCAGGGTAGCAGACCGTATCCGATGGTATGGTGTGCTGTCCCTTAATATAGAGCTTGCGGGTAGATTCCGGGGATAACACCACCTCGAAGTTCAGCTGAGTAAAGAAGGCAAACCAGAAGGGAAGGTTCTCGTACATATTCAGACCGAAGGGAATGCCGATTTTACCGCGCAGGCCGTTGCCGCAGCCCTTGCCTGTGAGGGAACGGAGCTTTTCATATTTGTAGTTCATCAGGTCGGGCAGCTCGTTTTTTTCCTTGCCCAACGGCCGGGAGCAGCGGTTGCCCGAAATAAACCTGCGCCCGCCGTCAAACTGATTAACAGTAAGAGAGCAGTGGTTGGTGCAGAGGTTGCAGGTAACGGGCTTTGCACTGTGGTCAAATGATTGTAAAGCACTTAAACTTAACATTGACGTGGCGGACAGACCAGCGTCCCGGGCGGCAAGGGCCGCGCCGAACGCGCCCATAAGCCCTGCGATAGTAGGACGGGTGACCTCTCGCTCCAGTTCCTGCTCAAAGGCGCGGAGCACCGCATCGTTGTGAAAGGTGCCGCCCTGTACCACGATGTGTTTGCCCAAATCATCGGCGTTAGCGGCGCGAATGACCTTGTAGACGGCGTTTTTCACAATGGAGATGGACAGCCCCGCCGAAATGTCCTCTACGCTGGCGCCGTCCTTCTGCGCCTGCTTAACGCTGGAGTTCATGAATACAGTACAGCGAGAGCCCAGATTTACAGGGTGCGGTGCCAGCAGACCGATTTTGGCAAAATCGGCAATGGGGTATCCCAGTGCCTTGGCAAAGGTCTCAATGAAGGAACCGCAGCCTGAGGAGCAGGCCTCGTTGAGCATGATGGAATCCACCGCGCCATTGCGGATTTTAAAGCATTTCATGTCCTGTCCGCCGATGTCGATGATAAAGTCAACGTTAGGTTCAAAATGTGCGGCGGCATTGTAGTGGGCTATGGTTTCCACCAGACCCAAGTCACAGGAAAAGGCATTTTTAATCAGTTCCTCGCCGTAGCCGGTCACGGCAGAGCCCTTGATATGTATGCGATCACCACATAGTTTATAAATCTCGCGGAGCTGACCCAACACCACGGCTACGGGGTTACCCTCGTTAGAATGGTAGTACGTGTAAAGCAAACCGCCTTGCGGGTCGATTAGGGCGATTTTAGTGGTGGTAGATCCTGCGTCAATGCCAAGATAGGCATCACCGGTGTAGGTGGCCGGGTCTGCCTGGGGCGGGCGCTTGGCGTTGTGACGGGTAAGAAAGCTTTCATATTCGGACTGAGTGGTAAAAAGGGGTGGCATGGTGTCCACAGTGCTGGTGGCATCCACGCTTTCTTCCAGCTTTTGCAGCATGGCATCAAAAGGCTGCTCGGCGTAATCCTCTGAACAGAGTGCCGCGCCGATGGCGGCAAAGCAGTCGCCGTCTTGCGGGAATATGGCATGGTCGCCGTCTAAGTGCAAGGTTTCTATAAATCGGGCCCGCAGGCCATGCAAAAAATGCAGGGGACCGCCTAAAAAGACGATTTTGCCCCCCAACTCCCGACCCTGGGTCAAGCCAGCCACCGTTTGATCTACCACAGCCTGGAAGATAGACGCTGCAATGTCCTCTTTGCGCCCACCCTGATTAAGAATGGGCTGAATATCACTCTTGGCAAATACGCCGCAGCGAGAGGCAATGGGGTAAATTTTCTCGTGCTTGAGAGAGAGCTCGTCCAGCTCGTTTACTGTCACGCTCATCAGGGTGGCCATCTGGTCGATGAAGGCTCCGGTGCCGCCAGCACAGGAGCCATTCATCCGCTCCTCCAGTGCACCGCCGAAAAAAATGATTTTAGCGTCCTCGCCGCCCAGCTCAATTACGGCATCGGTGTCGGGGTAGTAGGAATTGACCGCAGCAGCGGTGGCGTAAACCTCCTGCACGAAGTCAATGCCGGAGGCCTTTGCCACCCCCAGCCCGGCTGAGCCGGTGATGACCAGCCTGACCGCCCGGCCCGTCAGCTTGTCCTGAATGTTGTGGAGGGTTTCCAGCGCCCGTTCCCGGGCCTTGGAGTAGTGCCGCTCATAGGAGCGGAACAGCAGCTTATTCTGTTCATCCAGTACCACGACCTTGACAGTAGTGGAGCCGATGTCAATACCGATGCGCAGGCTCATAGGGTCACTCCTAAACCAAAAAGGTAATTTTACTTGTACTTGATATAATATAACAAAATCGTGTGCGTTACAAGTAGAACCTAGTAATATAGGGGTATTTCGGCTATGGAAATAAGCGGTTTCGGAGGAAGGTTCCTTGTGCAAAATCATCATAGGTGACAACTGTGATGTTACCGGGATTGACAAAATACGCCTGAAAAACTGCCACGGGAAGTGGCGGCAAATTTCGTGTTTGCCATGGCAAGAACAGAAGGGGAACAAAAGCGGTGAATAAGACTTCCTTTTTAATGAAGTTTTAAGGCAAGGTACAGTACAACCAAAGGTAAAGTACTGTATCATTAAAACATAAAAAGAGGGGAGCTGGAATTGTGAGCAGAGAGGACTACCTCAGCGAGCTCTATGGACGCCTGCGTCAGCGCATACCGGAAAAAGAGCTGGAAAATATTATGAAGTATTATGAAGAATACTTTGACGAGGCCGGCCCGGAGCGCGAGAGTGAAATTATGGCCGAGTTAGGCAGTGCGGAGGACTTGACCCGCCAGGTGCTGGCCGGACGCGGAGTGAATACCGGCAGTGAAAATTACCGCTATGAGCGCCAGGTGTACAGGCGTGACTGGACAGCGGGGAAGGTCATTCTGCTAATTTGTCTGTTTCCTATTTGGCTGCCGCTGCTGCTGGCCATACCGCTGGCCATGTTCAGCCTGGTGCTTGGTGTGGGTGTGGGCGGCCTTGGTGTTATTGCAGGCGGTCTTTTCATGGGCTGGTGCGGCTTTACCGCCATATTTACTCCCGGTCTCCCTACAACAATGTTTTTTGGGGGCCTGGGTATTTTGATAATTGCCTTGGGACTTCTTATGCTGGCGGGTGCGGTTGCGCTGGGGCGGGTGTGCGGTAAGGGGACTGCCGCCATGTGCCGCTGGCTCTTTGTGGGCGGAAGGAGAGGTGCAGCAGTATGAAGGGATTTACAAAATTACTATTAACCTCTGCCGCCGTACTCTTTGGTGTCGGCTCCATTCTTGCCCTCGCAGGCTGGGCCATGGGCGGACAGACCAGCATGACGGTCAATGTGGGCGGGCGCAATGTAAACGTTGGCATACATGGGATTTACACCGCATCCAGTGACTGGGGCAGCAACAGCGTTAAAAGTGCCAGCGACTTAGAGACCTTTGAAAACCTGGAGATTGATATTAGCTTGGGTGATGTTTACCTCATTCCCTCCGACAAATTTGCACTTTCTATGTCCTGGCAGGGGGAGAAGTATGAACTGCACTATACCAATGAAAAAGGGACGCTTAAAATATGGAGCCAGTCCCCGCCAAACCTGGGAATTAATCTGAACATGAACTACGATGCTACTGTTATGGTCTATATTCCGGGCGATGTGAGCCTAAACAAGGTGAGCGTAAAAACTGCCCTGGGCGACACTGATTTGAAGGGCTTTACCGCGGACACGCTGGATTTAAAGGCTGATTTGGGCGAAGTAAGCGTAAGTGACGCGGTGGTAAAGAACGGCGTTATGAAGCTCAGCCTGGGCGACCTTCATATGGAAAACGTCACTGCCGATTATTTGGATGTGACCCTTTCCATGGGAGATATGGACGGCTATCAAATCTCAACCAACAAGGAGCTCACCGTGGAAAATCATATGGGACAAGTGAACGTGGAGGGAAATTTCAAAGGCAAAACCGATATTACCGACCATATGGGCGATGTTACCGTGACAACCGGACTGTCAAAGGATGACTGCGGCTACGACCTGAAAACCAGCATGGGTGACCTTGTGATTGACGGTGTAAAGAAAAAGAGCGCTGCAACGCGCTTCGTCGGCGCGCATACTATTATTGTCAGAAACAGCATGGGTAATATTGAGCTTAGTTATAACTAATGAACCCCAAGGAGTTGCCGTCCTATGGTCGGCAGCTCCTTTTTGGTGGTAATTTGCATTGACACCGTAGGGAAAAAGGAGCTAAAATGTCACTTGCGTGCATAGCCTGACCGGTATAATCCAAATCCGGATTATACCGGTCAGGCTAAACTGAAGAAAAGAGGGAAGGGTTTTGTCGAAGAAAAAAAGCGGCAGCTATAAAGCGGTAGAGGCAAGAAGGCAGAAAAACCGCCGCCGGAAAAATCAGATTAGGGCAGAGCAAAACCCGCTGCCTGCATCCCGGCAAGAGATTCCGTCAGCCGTAGCGGTGGCTGAGAAGGAGCAACCTGCTATACAGGGAGTTTTTCAAAAGATACGGTACAGCCTCCGGTGCTCCACGGGTGAAAGGGCAGTGTGGAGAACCCATCTTTGGGTGCGTGTACTTCTATGTGTACTGGCCCCCGCCGTGCTCCTCTATTGCTGTCAACTCATGACTCTTCAGGACGGTCAAGCGGTTTTTGATTGGCTTCGTCTTTGCCCACAGGCAGCTTGGCTGACTTATTTCACCCTGCTGGGCGCTGTGGAGCTGCTATTTTCGATGACCGCCAGCTTGTTTTTAAGTACCCTGGCGGTGGGAGCCCCTGTGCTGATTTTTGCCTTTGCCAACCACATGAAAGAGGTGCTTAACGGCTCGCCCATTATGATCAGCGATCTGGCTCTGGCCGGTAACGCAGGGGAGCTGGTTGGTTTTTTAAAGCCGGGCATGGACTTTGGCAGCGGTACATGGTGGGCACTTTGGATTTGGTTGATTTCTCTGGCAGCGGTTGCAGTATTTGCCTGCCGCCGGAAAAAGACCTTTGCAAAATGGAAGTTCCGGCTGGGCGGCGGGCTTCTGGGAGTGGTGCTGATGGCGTCCTGTCTTGCATTACCTCCCGCAAGGGCATTTTTTCTTGGGACAGGTAATGAAATTCAGGCAGAACGAAACGACAGACTTGGTCTGCTGGCCGGGCTGTATAGCGGCTGGCTGGACTCCGCCGTGCAGCAGCCAAACGCCTATAACGAAAATAGCATGAACAACATTCTCAGGGCCGCACAGCAAGCAGCGGCGGCGGCCCCTTCCACAGAGTCGGAGGTAGTGCCTAATGTTATCATGCTCATGTCGGAGAGCTTCTGCGACCCCCAGGTGGTGCTGCCAAATGTAGAGTTTAAGGATGACCCTATTCCCAACTACCATAAGCTGTCAAAAGATTTCCCGGCGGGCGGCTTTCTTACCAATACCTACGCCGGCGGCACCGGCAACGTGGAGATGGAGGTTCTCACAGGCCTGCCCATCGCCTTCCTGGGCTCTGCCGAGGATTTGACTGCCCTCCGCGACCGTACGGCATACGACCGTACCCCTTCCATTGTCAAGACCTTTGGCTGGCAGGGCTATGCCACCGAATTTGTCCATTCCTATAATAACAAGCTCTATAATCGCTCAGATAATTTGCCGGCCATTGGGTTTGACAAGGTGCTCTTTGAAAGTGATTTTCCCAAGGACGCAGAGCGGGCGGGAATCTATATTTCCGATATGGCGCTCACGGAAAAGCTAATCTATGAATTTGAACACCGCGACAAAAGTAAACCCATGTTTCTCTTTGGTCTCTCCATGGAAAATCACCAGCCTTATTTTGGGCAGCGGTACGAAGAGTCGTCGGGGCTGGAGTATGCCTGCGGCACATTAAATGAGGTCGGGATGGAGACAGTCGATAACCTGCTCCATGGTCTGCGCGACGCCGACGCTGCCCTGGGTGCGCTGGTGGAATATTTTGAAAAGAGCAACGAGCCTACCATTATCGTTTTTTGGGGCGACCATCTTCCGGGACTGAACACAGGCTACGGCGGGGATACCTTATACTCTCTTCTGGGATATGTAAACGATGACAACACCAAGGACTGGGATTCCGCCACCATGAAGAAGATGCACACCACCCGGTACTTGGTTTGGAACAATTACGGAGCGGAGTTTGATATGCCGGATGAAATGAGTACTTTAGCTATGGGGACTCATCTCTTAGACTGGGCGGGTATTAAAAAGCCACTCTACTACCATTGGGTGGACACGGCGCTTGCGGATATGCTCCTCTACCGCCAGCGGCTTTTTGTCCCTGCGGACGGTGAAGCGCTCCCCATGCCGCCCGCCAATAATGCTGTGGCGCGGGACTACGGCAACCTGGTCTATGACATTGTCTACGGGCAGGGCTACATCTCAGGTGAGATGACCAAAAACCCACACAAGGATTAAATCAGAGGTTCCCTAAAAGTCGCCCCCGGAGCAATTTTGCTCCGGGGGCGACTTTCAGTTATACATTATGGTGCTCTCCGCTGAGTGGTTCCGCATGCAAGTTCTTGCCCCCACCGGTAATGGCGTAGAAGGCATATTCTTCAGCCGGGAGGGGGGAGTGGGCTAACGCTTTGTGTACCCGAGACAAATACTCGGGGGGAAAACGCAGCGCAATGCCGCAGCCCTTGGAGACCTCGCGGAGAACCGGCATGGCTTGGAAAGGGCAGAGGGGCTCCAGTAATTTTTGGGCCGAGACAGCGGCGTGGGTACCGGAAAAGGTAATCATACAGTAATCCATAAAGTGAAATACCCTTACACTGTGATAACCTTGGCGCAGGACTGCATGCAGGAGAGAATATCATACATATTGCTCACAGTACCCGCTTGCAGCCGATCAGAAAGACCGTAAAAATTCAGGCAGGTGCCGCAGACCAAGACCTCGGTGCCTTGAGAGATCAGCTTGTTTATATGCTCGACCACCTGACCGTCCAGAGCGGGGAGCTTGACTCCGTCGTTCATAAAGAGGATGCTACGGGGCAGATGGTCGGAGTTTGCCAGGGTGTAAAAGAACATACGCATGAGATTGGTACCTAATTCCCGGTCGCCCGCACCGATGATGTCCCGCCCCACAAACACGGCGTAATCTCCGGCGGCAGACGAGAGGGAAGGGGTGGCCTCTCCCAGGCTGACAAAATCCAGGAGGAAAGCACCGTCCTGCTCACGGAGGGCAGAGGTATAGCCTTGGCTGGCCGCCAGACGCTTTAAATTTTCCACAGCAGTCTGGTTATCCACCAATATAGTAAAGGTGCTTTCGCCCTCGGAAATGGCTTTCTTGGCCATGAGGACAGGAATCGGGCAGTTCTTACCCTTGGCATCAATCAGCATAGACATATAAAGTAAATCTCCTTTACAGATTATAGCCACCGGATGAAGGCGGTTTTATCCTCGGCGTTAAAGCCGGCATTGCGGTAAAATGCAGGGCGGCGGTGTCCTTACGTTACTCATCTCGCATGATATTAGTTTGCTGCTCCTTTAACTCCCGGAAAAAGAGAATCAGGAAGGGGAAGCAGGTGAGGAAAGTACAAATGTCAGCCAGGGGCTGGGTGAGCTGAACGCCACGCAGTCCCCACAGGGCAGGAAGGACGAGGATGAGAGGCAGAAAGTAGACCCCTTGGCGGGCGGAGGAGAGAAAAGTGGCCTGCCAGGACTTGCCGATAGACTGAAAGGTCATATTGGACACCACGCTCAGCGGCTGGAACAGCAGACCCACACACTGGGCACGCATGGCAAAGACACCGATTTCCTGCATCTGTCCGCTGCCAAAAAGACCAATGACGGACGGCGCGGCAAACCACCCGGCCAAGGCCAGAAGTCCCATCATTACAAAGCCGGTTTTCAGGGTAAAGAAGAAGGAAGCACGCACCCGGTCAAACCGTTTTGCGCCGTAGTTGTAGCCGATAACGGGCTGAAAACCTTGCCCAAAGCCAATGAGTACCGACAGGATGAACATGAATACCCGACCCACTACCGACATGGCGGCTACCGCCGGGTCACCGTAGACACCGGCGGCCACCACAAGAGCGGCGGTGGCAATAGAGGCAAGACCCTGGCGGAAAAAGGAGGGCATCCCGGTGCGGAGAATGTCCCCGTAGGTATTGATGCGGCGGGAAATGTGACGGGCGGACAGGCGAAGCATACTCTTTTTGGCCAAGAAACAGGTCAGAAGAATGAGAAAACCGACGCACTGGCTCAAAACCGTGGCGATGGCGGCCCCTGAAATACCCAGGCCAAAAACAAAGATAAAAATGGGATCTAGGGCAATGTTGAGTACGCCGCCGATGGTAATGCCGATCATGGAGAGGGTTGCGTGTCCCTCGGCGCGCAGAACATTATTGAGCACGAAGGAGGCCGTCATAACCGGCGCGCCCAGAAGGATGTACCGGCCATAGTCGCGGGCGTAGGGGAGAATGCTCTCGGTAGAGCCCAGCAGGCGCATAAGGGGGTCTAAAAACAGCAGACCGAAGATTGTAACCAGCAGCCCCAAAACAAGGGCAGCGGTAAAGCCGGAGCAGAACACGGTGTCGGCCTCGTCCTTTTTTTGCTGACCCAGCAGGCGGGAAATAAGACTGCCCGAGCCAAGCCCTACCGCAAAACCAACCGCCTGAATAATTGCCATTAACGCAAAAACCACACCCACCGCACCGGTGGCGCTGTCCGATTTCAGGCAGGAGACAAAGTAGGTGTCGGCCAGATTGTAGATAGAGGTTACCAGCATACTGATGATGGTGGGTACGGCCAGAGAGGTAATTAGCCGCGGAATAGGAGTTTGCGTCATGCGCAGGTATTGTGTGTCGCTATCTGACCGCGCCATTAATCTTCGCCCCCCTCTTGCGAAAGGTTGCGGTAAAGGCGGGTCAGGTAGCTGTAAAATGCCTCCCGCTCGGAGGAAGAAAAGCCGTTAAGCGCGCGCAATTCCAGTTCGTGGCGGATATCTGCCATTTTTTCCTGCCGCTCATGTCCCAGCGGTGTGAGGGAGACGGCGGTGGCACGCTTATTGCCTGCCACCACGCTGCGGGTAATCAGACCGTCGGTCTCCATATGGCTCAAGAGCCTGGAAATGGTGGCCGGTTCAATGTGGCACAGGGTGGCCAGTTCTTTTTGCATGCAGCCGTCATGCCGGGTGAGAAAGTCCATGATTTTGGGCTGACCCACTGATAGACCTAACTCTGAAATGCTGGGCCGCATCATATTCATATAGGCGTGATACGCCCGAATCAGGGCAATACTAAACGGAATTTTCAATATTTGTCCCCCCAAACAATTAGCAAAGCAATTATACGGCTTGGGTTTTACTGCTGTCAAATAAATTTGAAAAAAGTCGGTGAACAATTGCGCGGACAAGTGAGAATGGAGTATACTTTTCGTAAAACGGCGCAAGGAGGAAAAAATGAACGATTTTACTTACAGAGTACCCACCAATGTTATATTTGGGAGAGAAACTGAAAACAGGGTGGGGGCTGAAATCAAGAGCCTGAGCGGTACGACAGTGCTGGTGCTGTACGGTGGGGGAAGCGTAATAAAGAACGGTCTGCTGGAGCGGGTAACTGCCTCGCTGACAGGGGAGGGCTTAACGGTTTATTCTGTGGGAGGAATTAAGCCAAATCCCTTGCTGGAGCTTGCCCAACAGATGGTAGAGACATACAAGGATAAAAAAATTGACTTTGTTTTAGGCGTCGGCGGCGGCAGCGTGCTGGACACGGCGAAGGCGGTGGCCATTGGTCTGGTGCGGCCGGAAACGCCCATCTGGGACTACTATCTGCGCAAGGCTGAGGTAACGGACGCTCTACCGGTGGGGGCAGTGCTTACCATTGCCGCGGCGGGGAGCGAAACCTCTGACTCGGCGGTGCTTACCCTGGAGGCGACGGGGGAGAAACGGGGCGTCAATACCCCGTTTAATCGTCCTGCTTTCGCTATTTTAAATCCAGAGTTGACCTATACCTTACCATCAAGGCAGACTGCGTGCGGCGTGGTAGACATTATGATGCACACCCTTGACCGCTATTTCAGTACCGAAACCGACAATGCCATTACAGACGGAATTGCCGAGGCAATACTTCGTACCACGGTTACTTACGGTACCATAGCGATGGAAGCGCCCCGAGACTACAAGTCCCGCAGTGAGCTTATGTGGTGCGGCAGCCTGTCCCATAACGGGCTTACCGGCTTAGGGCAGCCAAGAGATTTCTCGGTGCACGCGCTGGGGCACGAACTTTCGGGCATGTTTGACATTCCTCACGGCGAGAGCTTGTCCATAATGTGGCCTGCCTGGGCCAGATTTTCCTGGCAAACCTCGCCTGCCCGCTTTGCCCAGTACGGAAGAAATGTGTGGGGCATTTGCGAGAAAGATGATCGGGTATGTGCCCAGGCTGCCATTGACGCGACCGAAGAGTATTTTAAGTCTTTGGGAATGCCGGTCTGCTTTGGTCAAGCTGAAATGGGGATACAGGAGGAGCGGGTGATACACAGCCTGGCCAGGCGCTGTTCCTTTGACGGCGGTCGTGTTGTCGGACAGTTCTCGCCGCTGAAGGAAGATGAACTATATAAAATTTATATGGATGCAAACCAATGACAGATAATAATTATATGAAGAAAAAGGCCCAAAAACTTGATTTGCTTTGTACAATGTGCTACAATTTATAAAAGATTGTGAATAAAGCGACAAAGAGGAGAGCCGATGAAAGCCACCATCCATACCGATGTGTTAATAATAGGCGGAGGCGGTGCAGGCCTTTGCAGTGCTCTGGCAGCGGTAGATGCCGGAGCGAAGGTTACGCTGGTAGCAAAGGCGGGGGGCAATTGCACCGCCATCGCTGCCGGTGGGTTTGCTGTAGTTTTTGAGGGCACAGGGGAGGATTCGGTAGAGGTATTCCTGTCTGATGCTCTCCGCAGCGGCGCGGGACTGGCCGACACTGGGCTGCTAAAACGCCTGGCACAGGATGCCCCTGCCGCCATTGAGCGCATCAGCGATTGGGGTGTGGAATTTTACCGTCATGAGGACGGGTCTCTCCGTCCATTCCGGTCCGGCGGACATACGTACCCCAGGTCTCTTCGATGCAGCAAGGGGCGGGGCGGGGACGCTTACCGCGTTATGCTTGAGCGAGCCAGAAACCACGGTGTAACCATATTAAAGGACGCGTTAATTACCGAGCTGCTTAAGGACGGCAGCCGAGTGGTCGGCGCGGCTGGGATGGATGCAGAAGGAAAGCCGCTCATGATCTCCGCCAAATCGGTGGTACTGGCCACCGGCGGGATGGCCGCCCTCTATGAGCATACGACCAATACCAAGGGCCTGACCGGCGAAGGGTATCTCTTAGCCAAAGAGGCGGGCTGCCGTTTGCGGGATATGGAATTTGTCCAGTACATGCCTACTACCTTTGCCTGGCCGTCCCACCTAAAGGGGCGGCTGGTGAATGATACCCTGCGGGGCGAGGGGGCCTACCTGCGCAACAACCGTATGGAGCGATTTATGGAGCGGTACGACCCGGACTTTATGGAGGTTGCCACCAGGGACGTGCTTTCTATTGCTATCGCCAGTGAGCTGGCGGAAGGGCGGGGCACTCCTCATGGCGGTGTTTGGGTAGATGCCAGGCACATCCCCGAAAAAGCCATGCTTGAGAGCTTCGGCTTTGCACGGCAGCTTATCGCGGCGGGAATTCACCCCAGCAGGGATTTTATTGAGGTTGTTCCCGCGGCTCATTTTACCTGTGGCGGCGTAGTGATTGACGAGGACTGCCGCACCGGAGTAGAAGGGCTGTACGCCGTAGGAGAGGTTACAGGCGGTATCCACGGAGCAAATCGTCTGGGTGCCACAGCGCTGACCGAAAATGTGGTCTTTGGCCAAATTGCGGGCAGGAATGCCGCTGCGGAGGCTATGGGACGAGAGGACGGCCTTGTCAGGCGGCCGGTGGGTAGCTTCGCGGACAGCCTGGAGCGGTTAGGGCAGCCGGAAAATCCGCTTTTGACCGAGCGGCTGGAGCAGGATGAGGATCGGGTCAAGCATATACTCTGGCAGTATGGCGGTATTTTACGCAGTGCCGAAGGCCTGAAGGAAGGACAGCGGCAGTTGGCGGAATTAAGGGAGGCTGTGCTAGGCTATTCACAAGGCGATTTTGCCCAGGCTTTGCGCCTGCGGCGCTTAGAGCAGCTGATTACTCTGGCAGGACTGGTTTTAAAAGCAGCGCTCTTGCGTACCGAGAGCCGGGGATGCCACTACCGGGTCGACTTTCCACGCCAAAACCCGGCCCAGGCAGTGAGTATCGTGCTCTAAGAACCTGTATTCATAGACTCGCGCAACCGCCTTTTTGGGCGAAATCGCCCCATGACATCGGCAAAAAGCCTTGTAATACGTCAGCATAACGGCGACTTTTCGCCTTGCCTGAGACGATTTCGCCTCAAAAATTCGGTCACGGTGGCCTATAAATACAGGTTTTAAAAGTAAGTAAAACGGTAAGGCGTTGAGAGGACTTGCCGATTTACATAGAGAAAAAACGAGGAGGAAACAGCAATGTCTAGCGAAACCAAGAACCAGCAGACAACCCCAGCAGCAGATGAAGCATACGAGTACGCGTTTGAAAAGGTTCCCGAAAGCCAGCGCAAAAAGGGCAGCAGTATTTTTGTGATTCTGGCAGGCTATACCATCTCTCTTTCCAACTTTGTGACAGGCGCAAAGGTAGGATCTCAGATGGCTTTTTCCGATGCGGTGCTCTCCTGCCTGGTAGGCAACCTATTCCTTGCGGTCATTGCCATGCTGCTGGGTGCAGTGGCTTTCCGTACGGGTCTGTCCACCGCCTTCCTTTCCAGAAAGGCACTGGGTTCCAGAGCGTCCAGCATCTTTTCTATTATCCTTGCCATTTCTGCAATCAACTGGATTGCGGTAAACTCCGACACCTTTGCCAACATGATTAAGACTACCTTTACCTGGTGGCCGATCCCTGTTGCGCTGACTGCCGTCATCGTAATTGCGCTCTGGGCGCAGTCGGCAATCCGCGGCATGAAGGGCCTTGAAATTGTCAGCTGGCTGGGCGTGCCCTGTGCCGTTGTGCTTACGGTGGCCTGTGTCATCGCCGTGGGCGCCAAGGTTGGCTACGGTAATGTTATTGCTTTTGTCCCCGATGGCGGTTCTAGCCTCACCTTTACGGCCGCTACCGCTACCTTTATCGGCGCTTGGGTGTTCGGGTGCATTATTACCCCCGATGTATGCCGCTTTGCCAAGAAGACCGCCCATGTGACAGTCGGTGCCTTTGTGGCGGTTATGCTGGGCCTTTTTGGTCTGGAGCTGTGCGGTATTCTGGTGGCCGCCGCCACCCGTGAGGGCAGCTTTGTCGGCGCTACCGCCGCGCTGGGACTGGGTGTGCTGGTGTTCTTCTGCGCCATCTTCTGCCTGTGGACAACCCAGGACAACAACATCTACGGCGCGAGCCTGGCCATGCAGAACGTATTTGAGGGAACCAAGCTGGGCGGAAAGGTAAGCCACAAACTGCTGGCAGTTATTGTAGCCGTGCTGTCCGCAATTTTTGCCGCTGTCGGTGCTGTTAAGTATCTGCTGCCCGTGACGCAGGCATTGTCTGTTCTTCTGCCGCCCATCCCCGGCCTGATTGTAGCCGAGTGGTTTATTGTAAAGAACAGCAAGGAAAACCGCAAAATTAACTGGCTGGCTCTTATTTCCTGGGCAGTCGGCGGTGTTTGCGGCTATGTGGCGCTGAAGAACAACTTCTTCATTTCCGCCATCATTGGCCTGGGAAGCACCATAGTAGTGTATGTGGTGCTCAGTAAGCTCCTGGACAAGACAGTTAACCATCAGTAATCCATAAAAATAAGGGTCGCTTTCCTCTGATTTTGGAGGAGAGCGGCCCTTATTTTTAGGGAAAGAAAAAATAAAAACATTAAATCTTTGTGAAAAAATTTGACAAGTGCACATATTAATAGTAATATTTTTTCATCGGCAACAAAGTAAAGTAGGTGGTACTTATGAAAAAACAAAA
>CAZDDZ010000068.1:0-14928 GCA_964504285.1 uncultured Pseudoflavonifractor sp. | reverse complement strand
ATGCCCTACGACAAAGGCACCGGCTTTAGCTTCTTTGGTCGTTCCTCCGGGAAGCTTATCGGCAATGCCATGTACGACCTCATGCTTTCCATGGGCTACCCCGCTGACCCCGGCACGACCATAAAGACCGCCTTTGAGGATCGAGGCTTTGCCGTTAACGATACCCTGTGGAAATTTTATAACGAGGGTAACGGCAAGGGTTACGGTCTGGGCGTAGGCTCGGTGAGCTATGGCGATGATGAGGACTTTTCTATTAACGAGTGCCCCGTGGACGTGCTGGAAAAGGAACCCGGTCTGCTGGAGAGCGCCAAGGGAACAGTTCCGGTTTTTGTCTGGGGACGTAAGGTGGGTGAGGGCCGCGACATGCCCCGCAGTATGTATAACCACACCGATATCGCAGAGGACAAGACCAAGAGCTATCTGGAGCCCGACAGCGTGGAGCTGGGTGTGCTAAAATACCTCAACGATAATTTTGACGATGTAGTCCTTCTGGTCAACAGCTCGGCAGCTATGGAGCTGGGCTGGGTGGAGCAGTTTGAAAACATTCATTCCGTCGTCTACGTCCCAAGCGTGGGTATGTACGGGCTTTACGCCCTGGCTGACATCTTCGGTGGCGAGATTAACCCCTCGGGCCGCACGGTGGACACCTTTGCCTATGACGCCGCCAGCGCCCCCGCCGCACAGAACTACGGCGACTACCAGTATGTGAACGAAAACGGGCAAATGACCAAGTATAACTACATTAGCTACCTAGAGGGCATCTATGTAGGATATAAGTACTACGAGACCCGCTATGAGGATGCTGTGCTGGGACAGGGAAACGCCGGGGATTACAATTATGCCTCCCAGGTGCTCTACCCCTTTGGCTACGGTCTCTCCTACACTCAGTTTAGCTGGGAGAACTACCGCACCAGCTGGGACGGCAATACCTGTACCGTTAATGTTGATGTGACCAACACCGGCAGCGTTGCCGGCAAGGACGTGGTTCAGGTCTATGCACAGGCACCCTACACGGCTTACAATAAGGCAAACGGCGTGGAGAAGGCCAGTGTCAATCTGGTGGCCTATGGTAAGACCAATTTGCTTCAGCCCGGTGAAAAACAGACGGTTACCGTTACCTTTGATCAGGAGCAGCTCAAGAGCTATGACTACAAAAACGCCAAGACCTATATCCTGGACGCGGGTGAGTACTACATAACCGCTGCCGCCAATTCCCACGTTGCCATTAACAATATCCTTACCTACAAGGGAAAGACCGTGGCCGACGGACTAACGGATGAGGGGAATGCCGCGCTGGTGGCTTCCTACGTTCCCGCCAACCGCGACACCGATGTCTCCATCTACGCTAATAACACCCACACCGGCACGGCGATTACCAACCAGTTTGATGCGGCCCACGGCGACTACACCTACCTCTCCCGCAGCGATTGGCAGGGCACCTGGCCAGCCCACGACGGTGAGGTAAGCGCGGTTATCAGCACCTGGGGCAATGAAATCAATGGAACCGACGCAGACGGAAATCCCGCCCCCTTTACCTACACCAAGCCCATTAGCGCGGAAGAACTGGCTAAGATTGACGCCACGGACTCCCTAAACCCCGCCGACCCCGCCACCCTGACCGACACCCCCACCTATAACGCCAAGAATGGCGTACAGCTAATTGACCTGCGCGGCAAGGACTTTGAAGACCCGCTGTGGAATGATTTGCTGGATAACCTGGCTCCACAGGATTACCAGACCGTCATTACCACCTCGGGGTACGGTACCGCCGAGATTAAAAGCATCGGCAAGCCCTTTGCCCTGGATTTCGATGCGGCCACCGGCCTCTTTCGGGGCGGCACGGGCATGAGTTACTGCGGCACAATCGTTCTGGCCCAAACCTGGAACCAGGAGCTGGCGGCGCGTTACGGTGAGATGATCGGCAACGAGGCCCTTATCGGCGGCTGCGTAGGCTGGTATGCCCCTGCCATGAATATTCACCGTCTGCCCTTCAGCGGCCGAAACAACGAGTACTATTCCGAGGACGGCTTCCTTTCCGGAACCGTGGGTGCGGCTACCAGCCGGGGTGCGGCCAGCAAGGGCATGTATACCTTTATTAAGCACTTCGCCCTTAACGACCAGGAGAATCACCGCGGCGACCGCACCGGCCAGTTTGGCCTTGTGACTTGGTCCAATGAGCAGGCCATCCGGGAGCTTTACCTCAAGCCCTTTGAGATGTGTGTGGTGAATGACCCTGTTACCCTAAACTTTGTGGAAGAAGACGGAAACGGCGGCTATGTAAATACCAGCCGGGATTATCCCCCGGTGACAGCGCTTATGACGGCATTTAACCGCATTGGCTACACATGGACGGGCGGTCACTATAACCTGATTACCAACGTGCTTCGAGAGGAGTGGGGCTTTGGCGGCTTCATCATCACCGATGCAGCCCATACGGGAATCTTTATGGATGCCTATCAGATGCTGGAGTCCGGCGCTGATGCCAAACTTACCAATGCCGACGGCGCCCGCTGGACCTTTAACGAGAATGATGTTTCCCACTATCACTATGGGCGGGAGGCTATGCACCGTATTCTCTATACCGTGGCGAACTCCAAGCTGATGAACGGATTGATGCCCGGTTCCCAGTTTGTTACCCCCATGTCTATGGCACAAAAAATTCTAATTGCTATCGATGTGGTGGCAGCCCTTTTGGTAGCGGCGTTGGTGTGGTTTATTGTTCGCGGATTTAAGAAAGATAAAAAAACAGCAAAGCCAAGTCCAGCGCCCCAGGGGACAAAAGTGCTGTAAAAAACTAAGAGAAAAATCAGCGTTGCTTTGCAACGCTGATTTTTCTCTTAGTGGCTTGTAAGACTCGGTAACTCTCGGTATAATGATTTAGGAAACCTCTGATTTAGAGCGTATCTAAAAAGCATCAAAACGCCCATAAACTTGTCTTTTTTCGTCAGGGCAGCGCCAAGTTTCCTTGCCATACGTCAGTATGGCTGCAAAAAATCGGCTTGCCGGACAAAAAATACATGCGCTAATCTACACGACTGGATGAAATCAGAGCGTTCCTAGAAGAAACAGAAAATGCGTTACAACAGGAGGCGTTCCCATGGCGGAAACCGTACCTATGAAAATAATTGCCCGCATCCGCACAGACTTTTCCACCAAGTTCGGTATTCCGCGGCAGAGCGGCATTGTGGAGGAGCTGCGTGGTACCGTGGTCTTTGAACCGGAGTATCGGGACGAGAGTGCGCTACGTGGGCTGGAGGGGTTTTCTCATATCTGGCTTATTTGGCAGTTCTCCCAAGCGGTGCGGGAGGGATGGTCGCCCACGGTGCGCCCACCCAGACTGGGTGGCAATACACGGTTAGGCGTTTTTGCAACCCGCTCTCCCTTTAGGCCCAACGCCATGGGACTTTCCTGCGTGCGGCTGGTGGGGATAGAGCACACGGCAAGGGAGGGCAGCGTGCTTCATGTGGCGGGCGCGGATCTGTTAGACGGCACACCTATTTTTGACGTTAAGCCCTATGTTCCATACGCGGATGCCCGCCCCGATGCTCTGGGCGGCTTTGCAGCGGCAGGAGCGGAGAAGCCCCTCCGGGTGGACTTTCCCGCCCACCTGCTGGAAAAGGTGCCGCAGGAGCGCCGCAGCGCCCTAACAGGGGTGCTTTCCTGTGACCCCCGGCCATCTTATCAAGATGACCCTCAGCGGGTTTACGGCTTGGACTTCGGGGGATATAATGTGAAATTCACCGTAGGGGGAGAGACGCTCACGGTACAAGCGGTCTCACCCATGGAACGGTAAGGACAAAAACAGAGCGAAAGGGGAGTGGCCCATGAACGAGATTATTAAAAGCCTTTTTGACCGGAAATCGGTGCGGATCTTTACCGAAGAGCAAGTGAGCAGCGAGGACAAGTCCCTTATTTTAGCTGCCGCGGCTCAGGCTCCCACGGCGGGATGCCAACAGCTTTATACCATTTTGGACATTACCGACCAGACCTTAAAGGAAAAGCTGGCCGACTCGTGCGACCACCAGCCCTTTATTGCCAAAGCGCCCGTTGTGTTAGTGTTCTGCGCTGACTGCCGCAAATGGTTTGACGCCTATACCGCCGCCGGGTGCGCGCCCCGTCAGCCGGGGGCGGGCGATCTGCTGCTGGCGGTATCGGATGCAACCATTGCCGCCCAGAATGCGGTGATGGCCGCCCAGAGCCTGGGGCTGGGCTCCTGCTATATTGGGGATATTATGGAGGGGTACGAGGTACACCGGCATATGCTAAAGCTTCCACAATGGGTTTTCCCGGCGGCTATGCTGGTGATCGGCCATCCCACCCCGCAGCAAAAAGAGCGATTAAAGCCCAGACGCTTTGAGCAAAAGCACATTGTCCACGAGAATACCTACCGCGCCATGGACGCAGATGAGCTGCGGGAGATGTTTGACGGCCGTACCGACGGCAGACCCTTTGACGCTTGGATTGCCGCCTTTTGCAAGCGGAAATACAACGCGGATTTTTCCAGGGAAATGACCCGCTCTGTGGGGGAGTATCTGCGAGATTTTGAAGATGAGGAGCCGGTGAAACAATGATACACATTTACTGCGGAGACGGAAAGGGTAAAACCACCTGTGCCTTTGGCCTGGCGCTCCGGGCGGCGGGCCGTGGTCTGGGCGTTGTGGTGGCCCAGTTTTTAAAGACAGGGGACTCGGGGGAACGCATGGCCCTGGGGCAAGTGCCGGCAGTTACGCTGCTGGAGCTGCCGGACCAAATGAAATTTACCTTTGCCATGGACGAGACCGAAAAAAGCGCGGCGGCAAACGACGCGGTGCGGCTGCTGGATGAGGCGGAAAAAGCCCTGGAGGACGGCTGCGGTATGGCGGTGCTGGATGAGTGCTGCTCTGCCGTCAGTACGGGAATGCTGCCTGCCGAGCGGATTGCTGCTTTTCTGGATCGCTGGGGCACTGAAAAGGAAATTATTCTTACGGGCCGGGACCCCGACCCTGTTCTGACTCAGCGGGCCGATTATATTACCGAGATGAAGAAGGTGCGCCACCCCTTTGACCAAGGCACCCCTGCCCGAAAGGGGATTGAATGGTAGCCATTTGCAAAAAACGACACATAGAGCCCCTGAGATTGTTAACAAATCATAAAAAGCCGGATAGAAGGCCGAGAAGTTCTTGAAAAATCCCGGAACAATGATATAATAAGGGACACGCTATATTTAAGGAGGAAATTTATAGATGGCACATAAATATGTCTACCTGTTTTCCGAGGGTAACGGCACCATGAAGGAGCTGCTTGGCGGCAAGGGTGCCAACCTGGCCGAGATGTGCAACCTGGGTATGCCCGTTCCCCAGGGCTTCACTGTCTCCACCGAGGCATGCACCCAGTACTATACCGATGGCCGCCAGATCAACGACGGCATCCAGAGCGAGGTTATGGAGAATCTGGCCAAGCTGGAGGAAATCACCGGCAAGAAGTTCGGCGATCCCAAGAACCCCCTGCTGGTCTCCGTTCGTTCCGGCGCTCGCGCCTCCATGCCCGGCATGATGGACACCATCCTCAACCTGGGCCTTAACGACACCGTGGTGGAGGGTCTGGCTACCCTGACCAATAACCCCCGCTTTGCCTATGACTCTTACCGCCGCTTTATCCAGATGTTCTCCGACGTGGTTATGGAGCTCTCCAAGAAGCGCTTCGAGGAAATTATCGACGCCATGAAGGAGAAGAAGGGCATTAAGCTGGATACCGAGCTGACCACCGACGACCTCAAGGAGCTGGTGGTGCTCTTTAAGAACTTCTACAAGACCGAGAAGGGCGTCGAGTTCCCCACCGAGCCCAAGACCCAGCTCATGGAGGCCGTCAAGGCCGTGTTCCGTTCCTGGGACAACCCCCGCGCCAACGTTTACCGCCGCATGAACGAGATTCCCTACGACTGGGGCACTGCCGTCAACGTGCAGTCCATGGTCTTCGGTAACTCCGGCGACAATTCCGGTACCGGCGTGGCCTTTACTCGTAACCCCGCCACCGGCGAGCGCGCGCTGTTCGGCGAGTACCTCATCAACGCCCAGGGCGAGGACGTGGTAGCCGGCGTGCGTACCCCCAACCCCATCTCCAAGCTGGCCGAGGAGATGCCCGAGGTCTACAAGCAGTTTGCCGAGACCGCCGAGCGCCTGGAGCAGCACTACAAGGACATGCAGGACATGGAGTTCACCATTGAGAACGGCACCCTCTACATGCTTCAGACCCGTAACGGCAAGCGCACCGCTGCCGCCGCTCTGAAGATTGCCGTGGATCTGGTAGACGAGGGCATGATTACCGAGAAGGAAGCCGTACTCCGCGTGGAGCCCAAGCAGCTCGACGCTCTGCTCCATCCCCAGTTTGACCCCGCTGCCCTGAAGAAGGGTGAGGTTGTGGGCAAGGGCCTGGCCGCCTCCCCCGGCGCTGCCTGCGGCAAGGTGGTATTCACCGCCGAGGACGCCAAGGAGTGGCACGCCCGCGGCGAGAAGGTCATTCTGGTTCGTCTGGAGACCTCTCCCGAGGACATCGAGGGTATGCAGGTCGCTCAGGGTATCCTCACTGTTCGCGGCGGCATGACCAGCCACGCCGCTGTGGTTGCCCGCGGTATGGGCACCTGCTGCGTGTCCGGCTGCGGCGACATCGCCGTGGATTATGCCAAGGGTCAGTTTACCCTTGCCGGCAAGACCTATAAGGAAGGCGATTGGGTTTCCATCGACGGCTCCACCGGCAACATCTATGGTGAAGCTATTGCCACCGTGCCTGCCGATGTGGGCCACGGCGACTTCGGCCGTCTTATGGGCTGGGCCGACAAGTACCGCCAGCTGGAGGTCTACACCAACGCCGACACCCCCAAGGATGCCGCTCAGGCCCGCTCCTTCGGCGCCCAGGGTATCGGTCTGTGCCGCACCGAGCACATGTTCTTCGAGGGTGAGCGTATTAAGGCTGTCCGCGAGATGATTCTGGCCGACAACATTGATGACCGCAAGAAGGCTCTTGCCAAGATTATGCCCTATCAGCAGGGCGATTTCGAGGGCCTGTACGAGGCTATGGAGGGCTGCCCTGTCGTCATCCGTTACCTGGATCCCCCCCTGCATGAGTTCCTGCCCACCAAGGAGGAGGACATCAAGGTTCTCGCCGAGGAGATGGGCGTTACCGTGGAGAAGATTCACCATGTCATTGAGTCCCTCCACGAGTTTAACCCCATGATGGGTCACCGCGGCTGCCGTCTGGCCGTCTCCTATCCCGAGATTGCCGAGATGCAGACCACGGCTGTTATTAACGCCGCTATTGCCGTCACCAAGCGCGGCAAGTACCACGTTGAGCCCCAGATCATGATCCCCCTGGTGGGCGAGGTCAAGGAGCTTAAGTTCGTCAAGGACGTGGTGGTCGCCACTGCCGACGCCATCATCAAGGATTCCGGCGTGGACATCAAGTATGAGGTTGGCACCATGATCGAGATCCCCCGCGCTGCCCTCACCGCCGACGAGATTGCCAAGGAGGCTGAGTTCTTCTCCTTCGGCACCAACGACCTGACCCAGATGACCTTCGGCTTCTCCCGCGACGATGCCGGTAAGTTCCTGGATTACTACTATTCGAGCAAGATTTACGAGTCTGATCCCTTTGCCCACCTGGATCAGAACGGTGTTGGCAAGCTGGTTGAGATGGCCGCTCAGAAGGGCAAGGCTACCCGCCCCAACATTCACCTGGGTATCTGCGGCGAGCATGGCGGCGACCCCACCAGCGTGGAGTTCTGCCACCGCGTGGGTCTCAACTATGTCTCCTGCTCCCCCTTCCGCGTGCCCATCGCCCGTCTGGCCGCCGCACAGGCTGCCATTAAGAACCCCCGCTAAAATTGCAATTAGGAAAGCGCCCGGTCTACAAGACCGGGCGCTTTTTGCCGTTATACAGGAGGTACTACCTAACGTGAGGGCAACACCCGCTAACTTAGTGTTGAGAAAAATCTGCACTTGAAAAACTGCCGCAAAAAGCCGACCCCCGCACCGATAAGGGACGCACCCAGACCTACGTAAAAGGTGCCTAGGTACAGTGGTGGAACCAGGTGGGAGGAGCGCAGAAGAATGCCAAAGGTTATCATAAAAGCCATGAGGAGATAGCTCTTTTTGTCAAAAAACTGGAGTGCCATCACCCGCTCCTTTTCATAGGACAGAACCCGCGCGGTGTGCTTGGCGATAAGCCGGCGGAAGATGGCGAGGAAAAATACCAAAAAGACGGCCAGTGCGCAGAGAAGCGGAAGCACGGGGATTTTCCAGTGGGAGACCATGTCTGGAGCACCCAGCCGAAAGATGTTAATTCCCGCCGCCAGCCAGACAAGCCCGGCAATCAGCAGCAGCCATACCTTAGGAATCTTGGGCAGTTTCGCGCCCACGGTGATAAAAAGTGCCTTGAGCTTTTGCATAAATGGTTATGCCTTTTTGCGAAACTCGCTGAATCCCATCCAAACGACCCACACATAGGCCAGAGTCTTAGGAATCATCAGCATACCAATGAGGGGAATGGCCTCAGCAAAAAGTACCACGGGGATGTAGAATCCGAAGGAGAGCACAATGGCCAGCCACATCCAGCGGAAGGCCTTGTCGTTTGCCTTGCGTTGTTCTTGAAAGAACACTACGATGATAAGAATGCCCATCAGCGCAAAGGGCAGGTTGCGGTAAACGCCCCAGCTCAGGGGCTGATGGTAGCTAAGCCAGTCGTTCTGGGGGAAAAGGCAGAGGATAATGCGGATGGTGGCCAAGACATAAATGGAGACTGTCAGTCCCGTGCGGCCCGTGACTTGGTAGCGTCCGCGCCAGACGTGGTAGAGGATGACGTAAAAAATCGTCATGGTAATGCTGGTGATAAACTTGCCCACACCCAGTGCGGCAGCTTGGCTCTCCAGCCCCGTGGTCAGCAGCGCATAAGCCCGTGGCACCAGATGGAACGCGTCGCCGCAGCCAAGCAGCACGGCCATCAGGCCGAACATGGTAATCTGTCTGTTGCCTGTGGCGCCCCGCAGCATAAGTATGCCCAGAGTAATGACCGTGCCGAGATACACGGCGTCAAATACAGTTTCGACAATTGCTTGCATAGTAAAATCTCCTTTTAATATGAACGATGTTCATTTATGGGGAAAAAGGAAAACCGCGCATGGCGGTTTCACTTTTACCGATTAGAAAACAGTGCTTCCAGCACCCGCTGAAGATAGGCACACTCATCTTTGCCCTGCCGCAGCAGTGACATAAGCGTGGCAAAGACCAAATCAATAAAGGCGGTTTTGTCCTCGTCGTTCTCCAGCAGAGGACTCGCCGCCCCGCTTTGGTCCAGCGCCATGCGCAGGCCGTGCTTCATGTGGTCAAAGCAAACGGCCTCCAGAATGCGCCCCTTGCGCCGCTCCTCGGCACCCAGCGCCGCGACCTGTGCCAAAAAGCCGGACTGAAAGGCCTTGAGTTGCTGCGCCAAATTCCCGTAGAGCCGCCCCACAAAGGCGGGAAAGGGCTCGCCTTGAGCGGGAATGCAGTGCTCCATGCGAACCGAGTTGCGCCAAAAGTCCTCAATGATTGCTGCAATTAAGTCGGCTTTGGTGGGAAAGTAATTATAGATGGAGCCCACCGCTATGCCGCAGGCGGTAGCCACGGCGCGGATATTTACGGCGGCAAGGCCCTGCCCATAGGCGATTACCTTCGCCGCGTCCAGTAACTGTTCACGGCTGGTCACACTTTTGTTCAAGACCTCATCTCCAATCTGAACAACGTTCATTATAACGATGCGCCCCCGCTTTGTCAAGAGGGGGCGCAAATGTTTATTCTAAGAAAGCTCTGATTAAATCCAGTCGTGCGGATTCCGCATGTGTTTTTTGTCCAGCAAGCCCCAAATTGCAGGAATCCTGACGGATTTCAAATTTTTTGTCGCAGTCTGGTCGGAAAAGACACCGCCAAGACATGCGTTGGGATTAAATCAGAGGTCCCCTAATACCCGCCCGTAATACCATCCGGTTACGCCGTCCTTTTTGGCAAGCAGACCTTTGGAGGTGCGCCGCACCAACGAGAGGACATCGCCGGGGGCAACGGGCAGATGATAATCGGTGGAGTCCTGACAGCGGAGAAGACCCTCTTTATCCCGGTAGAGGTAATCGGTGAGGACTTCCACCGTCCGCCCGCTTTCGGGGTGATAGCAGCGGGAAAATTCCACACCTTCCTCTAAAAGCTCCAATATGTTGTGCCCCCAGCGGATATTCACGCTGTGGGGAGAGGGGGACTGGGGGTCTGCGGCGGTAACGGAAGAAAGATTATCCGCACTGATAAAGTGGAAATCAGTGTCCCGCCCGTCCTTTAAAACCAGCAGATTAAGCTGCCCGTCCGGCTTAATGGAGCAGCCGCCGTCAATACTCACCAGCCGCTTTTCTGCAAGAATAAAGGGATTGGCGCAGGGAACCTGGGGGTGATACAGGGTGGCGGGCGTGTGTCCCACCACGCACCACTTGGATAGGCAAACGTCTTGAAGGGCAAAGTCGTCATTCTTCATGCAACGCCAAGCGTCCAGCTCCTCCATGCGATCTTCCGAAGGAATACCGCCATGGACAAAGAGCAGATTGGGCGTATCAATAATCGTAGGCATACGGCGCAGGAAATCAAACTCGGGGGCAAAACAATCCCGCAAGACGGCCCGGAATCGGGGGTAGTCCTCCATAACCTGGTCGGTCAGTCCGGCCTCCCGGCCCATCTGCACCAGGGTGCACCGTTCGCCGAACACGCCGAGATAGTACCGAAAAAAGGGGTCAGGCAGCTCCTTGCGTCCGTCCACAAAGCCGGTGACCAAATCGTCGCAGTTACCGTTGAGGGTATACACGGTATAGCGCTGAGACAGCTCCATAAGGTAGCGCAGGGTAGCCAGGCTGTGGGCCCCCTTCTCCAAAAAGTCTCCCAGTACAAAGAGAATGTCGTCCTCACAAAATTGCGCTTTTTTCAGCAGGCGGCGAAACAGGGGCAAGTCGCCGTGCACGTCGCTGACGACCAGCACGCGCCTGCCTCGAGGTAAATTCAGTTTTTGAACCCTTGCTTTCTTCATGAAAACCTCGCAATAATAAAATGGGGCGGACAGCAAAACCGTCCGCCCCTTATTTTATGCCTTTTTTGCCACAAAAGCAACCCAGCCGGCTCGCTCACGGCGCTCCAGTATCATAAGGCCGTTTTGCTCCATAGCGCCCTGCACCTCGTCCGCCCGGGTATCAATGATGCCTGAGCAGAGGAAAAGTCCGTCCTGGGTCAAAAGATTGTCCACATGGGCCGAGAGAGGGATAATGACATCCGAGACAATATTGGCCAGCACCAGCCGGTATTTCTGCTCCGCCAATTTTGCAGCCAGACGCTTGTCCGAGAGTACATCACCGGCCAGCACGGTGTAACGGTCCTTGCCAATGTCGTTCATGGCGGCATTCTCGTAGGCCACATTAACCGCCTTGGGGTCAATATCCACACCTACCGCGCCGGCAGCACCCAGGCAAAGGGCGGCAATGGAGAGGATACCGCTGCCGCAGCCCAAATCCAGTACCTTGTCCCCGGGGGCGGTATGGGCTTCTACCCCCTCCAGGCAGAGCTGAGTGGAGGCATGGCTTCCCGTACCGAAAATTAGGCCGGGATTTAGGTAGAGGGGAACCTTGTCTTCCGGCAGGGGAGTCTGGCCCTTTTCCCATTCGGGCACAATGTAGAGCCGCTCGCCCACGCTCATGGGCTTATAATACTGCTTCCAGTTATTGGCCCAGTCCTCCTCGTTGAGTCCGGCGGTGGTGTAGGGCACGTCAATGCCGTCCAGCCAGGCCGCCAGCTGAGCCTTGCCCTCGGCATCGTCGGTGACGTAGAACTTTACCCGGGCCACACCCTTCATGTGCTCCAAAAGCTCCTCGTCTACATAGTCCCAATACTGACGATTCTGCTCCAAGAAGGTGTGGAAGTCCTCCTCGCTTTCCAGCACCAGGCCGGTAACACCGTTGGCGGTGAGCCGGTCGGCCAGACCGTCAAGCTCGGCGTCGGTGGTGTTTAGGGAAACTTCAAGCCACTGATTCATAGTTACCTCCAAATAAAACAGACATGACAGCCTGTGGGACACGACTTATTGTGTCCCACAGGCTTATAAGACCTGTTTTCCATGTCTGCCGTTTTTTCGCAAATTACCGCTTGGTGCCCAGGAAAAACAGCGCCACAGTGCCGGGGCCGGAGTGTGCGCCGATGACGGGGCCCACGTGATTGAGCACAACCGTCTGAACGCCGAAGCGCTTTTTTACGTCCTCGGCCACCGAGCGGGCATCCTCGGGACAGTCGCCGTGGCTGATAAAGACAACCTGTTCACCGGGATGAATGGCGGTTTTCTCCATGTTGTCCACCAGTGCGGTGAGAGAGGCAGCGCGGCCGCGGGCCTTAGACATGTTAATAAGATGGCCTTCATCATCCACATGAAGGACGGGCTTAATGTGCAGCATGGTGCCCACCACGGCAGTGGCGGCGGAAACCCGGCCGCCGCGCTTGAGGAAGTGAAGATCATCCACGGTGAACCAGTGGCAGAGGTTAAGTTTGTTCTCCTCTACCCAGTCGCGCACTTCCTCCAGGCTCTTGCCCGCTTTTTTCCGCTGTGCCGCGTGCCACACCAGAAGTCCCTGACCCAAGGAGGCACAGAGGGTATCTACGGCGTAAATCTTGCGCTCTGGATATTTCTCGGACAGCTCCTCGGCAGCCAGCTTGGCAGACTGATAGGTGGCCGACAGGCCGGAGGAAAAGACCATCAGTAAAACATCCTTACCGGCCTGAAGCACGGGCTCCAGCGCTTCGGTATAGTCCGCCACGTTTACGGCGGAGGTGGTGCACATTTCGCCGCCCCGGAGCATGTTATAAAAGACCGTGGGGTCCATCTCTCGGTTGTCGGGGTAGTTGTGATAGGTCTTGCCCTGAATGGTAAAGCTCAGGGGCAGAACGTTTAAACCCAGCTCCTCTACCATCTCGTTTGTGAGGTCGGCGGAGCTGTCGGTAAAGATTACATAGTCACTCATTTTAATAACCTCCTGATTGTGGGGTAATTTATTTGGTGTCCTTTTTGCCTTTTTCCCGCGCGCCTTCCGGGGCCTTGCGCGCGCGGATAATATCCAAAATGCGTTCGCAGGCCAGCTTGTCAGCATAGCTGCGCAGCGCCAGACCCAGAGCCAGCTTGGGCAAGTCCTTCTCGGCGGTTTCCTCGTCCAGGGCCTGTCCGGTTTCAGCCAGCGCCTTGTCAAGCTCTCCGCAGAAGTAGCCGTACAGGTACTCGGCGTCCCTGCTAACGGTGCCCGCCCCCACCAGGAGACTGGCTCCGCGCACCGAGAGTACCTGCTTGAGGGCACAGATCGCGGTGAGGTAGGCCAGGTGGGTGCGTGAGTAACGCTTGCCCTCGGCCCGGGGAAGCATGCCATCCTTAATATAGTTATTTACCATAGCGGAGGTCAAAGTTTCGCCGTCTCCATAGTGAATCAGCTGCCGCGGCATATAGGAAATAATTTGGTCCATATAAAGGCCGATATCGGGAAAATCATCCCATCCCTGAGGCCGTTCCTCCAACAGGCGGTTCTTCAATTCCTTCAGTTCTTCCATGCGTAGCCCCCCTTGCAATCTAGTATTCATTATTATATCACATAGAGGTGTAAAATGCAAAGGAAAAAGTGCAAAAAAAGCAGAGGAAGCCCTTGACTTTTCAAGGTTTGGCTGATATAATCCTAAAGCCGCTTTGAATAGGTTTAAAAGTGAAGCAAGCGTAATATTACGCGCAAAAGACCCGGCAACGGGTGTTTGCACGCTTCCGCCTCCGACAGCGAGCCCGTAATGAAGGAGAGGTGCAAGGAATGCACGCAATTATCGAAACCGGCGGCAAGCAGTTTAAGGTGACCGAGGGGGATACCCTTTTCATTGAGAAGCTGGATGTCAACGCCGGCGACGCCGTCACCTTTGACAAGGTGCTGGCTATTCTGGACGGCGACAAGGCTACGTTCGGTCTTCCCATGGTGGAGGGCGCGAAGGTTGAGGCCAGCGTCGTAAAGAACGGCCGCGGCAAGAAGATTCGTATCTTCAAGTATAACCCCAAAAAGGGCTATCGTAAGCGTCAGGGCCACCGTCAGCCGTACACCAAGGTGACCATCGGCAAAATTTCTGTGTAATTGAGATGACGACAGTCTCCTTTTCCATGGATGGCGAGCGGATCGTGGGCTTTTGTGTAAAAGGCCACAGCGGCTACGCCGACGAGGGCAGCGACATTGTCTGTGCCGCCATTACCAGCGCCGTCCGCCTGACCGAGTGCGCCGTCAACGACGTGCTGGGACTGGAGGCGTCCGTTAAGGTCAAGGGCGACCAGGTTTCCCTCAAGCTCCCCGGCTCCCTGGGCCAAACCAACGAGAGCACATGTCAGGCTCTAATGACCGCTCTCATGGTCTACCTGGCTGAGCTGCATGAGGAGTATCCCGAAAACATTATGGTGGTGGAGGAAGAATAATTCCCCGCCGCATACAAGTCACTTTATGGAGGTGTACACAATGCTGAAAATTGGTCTTCAGTTCTTCGCTCATAAGAAGGGCGTGGGTTCTACCCGTAACGGCCGTGATTCTGAGTCCAAGCGCCTGGGCGTGAAGCGGGGCGACGGTCAGTTCGTTCTGGCCGGCAACATTCTCGTCCGTCAGCGCGGCACCCACATTCATCCCGGCGTCAATGTGGGCAAGGGCAAGGATGACACCCTGTTCGCCCTCAAGGACGGCAAGGTGAAGTTCGAGCGTCTCGGCAAGGACCGCAAGCAGGTCACGATTGTTGAGATTGCCCAGTAAACCAAACGGATTTGGTTATACTAAAAGCCTCGGACGGGTTTCCGTTCGGGGCTTTTTCTCTGTGGGCGGGGCGATGTGGGCATCGCCCCCTACCTTGGAAC
>CAZDDZ010000067.1:0-15197 GCA_964504285.1 uncultured Pseudoflavonifractor sp. | reverse complement strand
GTCTTTTGACATCCTATTTCAAAATAGCAGTTTTTCGACAAGCTGAGCTGGCCGCCCCATACAGGGCGGCCAGCAATCTATTTTTATCATTAATCCCCACTAGAACACATTTCCATCACTTTTGATTCCCTTGGCTCCATCATATTTCTAATAATTTTGGCAATGGCAGTCATGCTGATGGGCTTTGCAAGGTGCGCATTCATACCGCTGTCGAGACTTTTTTTCACATCCTCGGCATAGGCATTGGCCGTCATTGCGATAATCGGAATGGTCCGGGCTTGGGGATGACCACTGCTGCGAATTGCCTTAGCCGCCTCATACCCATTCATAACGGGCATCTGAACATCCATAAAAATCAGGCTGTACTGATGCTCGCTGCTGGCCAAAAACATGTCGTATCCTACGGCGCCGTTTTCGGCGGTGTCAACGGCGGCCCCTCTTTTCTCCATCAGACGCTTTGCAACCAACGTGTTAATGGGATGATCTTCCACCAGCAAAATATTAAGACCGGATAGATCCATCATCTCATCAGAGACATCCTCACTCTGCGGCACTACCTCGTCATTTTCGGGCACCAGCTCCATGGGCAGTACAATTGTAAAGGTGGCGCCTTGCCCCTCAGTGCTTTTTACGCCGATTGTGCCGCCTTTTGCTTCCACAATACTTTTTACTATGGAAAGCCCCAGCCCTGCTCCGCCGCCTCTCCCGGCATTCACTTGATAAAACGGCTGAAAAATGACATCCATTGCATTTTGGGGAATACCGCATCCGCTGTCCGTGACTTCAAATGTCAACATAGAGACACTGGGGTTTGCAGAACCTTCCTCCATAATCCGCAGCCAAATTTGTCCGCCCTCAGGTGTAAACTTAGATGCATTGTTCAGCAAATTTGTAAGAATACGTTTTATCCGCACAATGTCGCCGAAAAACCTCCTGTGTGTCAGCTGTTTCTCCACAGTAAACTGCTGCTTCTTTTCATGGAACATTACCTGCGCCATTTCTTCAACGTTCTTACATTCCACGGCACAGTCAAAGCTTTCCTTCATCAGGGTAAGGTTTCCGCTTTCAATCTGTGACATATCCAAAATGTCATTAATAATTCTCATAAGGTGCTTGGAGGAGGAATCAATAACAGACAGGTTTTGCATAACCTTGTCGGTATCTCCTATTTCCTGCTTCGTCAGCTCCGTCATGCCAATAATTGCGTTCATGGGAGTGCGAATATCATGGGACATTCTGGAGAGAAACGCTGTTTTGGCCCGGTTGGCCCGTTCGGCCAAGCTGACCGTTTCCTTCAGCATATCATTCTTGCGCTTCTGCTGTTCCAAATCTTTTGTAATGTCTGTTCGGGCAATGCAAATGGTTTTATACTCTTTGTCGCTGTAAAAAATATGAAGTTTTTTTTGCCCAATCGTGCCATCCGGATTTTTAGTCTGATAGTAAGTATAGTAATCGCCGTCCCGTTCCAGACGTGCAACCATAACCTCTATCTTAGATTCTTCCAGGCACTTTTCTCTTTCTTCATCCACTACATATTCGTTAATAAACTCAGCATTTTTTTCATAAAAGTCGCGGCCCGTCAGCGATGGAAAATTTATCTTTTCTTTATTTTGAATGTACATGGAATAGTTTCCGGTGTTTGCATTAAGCTGGGTAATAAAGTCAAATTCTGTTGCCACCACACCGCGAATCAACATTTCGGCATTTTTATGCTCGCTAATATCAATGGCATAAATAATTGCCTCAATGTCATCGTTTTCCGGATTTTTCATAATTTCAGCCGTGCTGCGAAACCAAACGACCTCACCCGTTTCCATCATGTACCGATGTTCGCAGCTCACCGAACTCTTTCCATGCTCAAAGGCTTTTAGCAGACCATCCCGGCTAAATTTAGCTTTTAATTCTTGCTCGTCAGCGCTTTCCACATAGTGAGAAAAAATATATTCAAAAAAGCCATCCACTGTTTTAGCTTCCTGATATTTTAATATCCTATCATTTTTACCATGTCCGTCAGCACAGGTGTTCTGTGTCAAATTCAGTTTAAACGAGCCTACGGCGTTGGTATCCAGCACCTGGCGATAGTGCTCTGCCTGCCGATAACGTTCCTCCGCCCGCTTTTGCTGGGTAATGTCTTCGCTGGTACCAAGCGCGCTGGTGGGCGTTCCGGCCTGGTCGTAGATCACGGTATACTTAACTTTTTTCCACTCAACATCCCCCTTGGCCCCCGATACCTTAATATTAAGTTCCACAGCGGGAACACCTGCTTTGAGTTTCTGATGCGCCAAGCGGTATTCCTGTGCGCTGTCCGGATGTATAAATCCACTCTCTATGAGACATTCTGGATAATTTGGCATCAACTCCGGCATACCAAGATCATGAATCGACTTAAATCCATTGATACATAAGTCCTTGTCCATTTCATATTCCCAGTACATGACTGTGGCGTGCTCCATTGCAGCCATCAGTTTTTCTTCTGTCCTTTTCTGCTTTTCCTCGGCCTGCATTTCCGCGTTTACATCTGTGTAAACAGCAGAATAGGTTATGGTTCCTTCCTCGTCCCGGGCAAATGATCCCCGGTTATTTACCCAGCGGTATTTCCCGCTTGCATTGCGCAGCCGGTAGGTGCTGTTAATCGGTGTTCCGTTTTTCATTGCTGTTTCTAGCTGCAATTTTACTTCTTTACGATCATCCGGGTAGACGCCCACCATACCGTCTTCCCGATATAGCTGCATCAGATTTTCCCTAGTATCGCCCATCATAGCGCACCAACCGGCGCTCATGTAAGTGGGCACCAGCTTGCCATCCACCATTTTAAGCTCTACGATACCGCCCGGAATATTGTTTACCACATCCCGCAGCTTTTTTTCCGAATTGGCAAGCCGCTTCTGTGCATCTTTTTGCTCCGTAATATCAACCGCCACACAGTAGAAGCACGGTTCGTTGTATTCACCTGCTATCAGTTCTCCGTGAATGGCAACCCATTTCACTGTCCCGTCCTTGCAAATCAGTCGGTTTTCATTTTTAATGGTGGTGCCATGCTCCAGCTGACGGGTTATTTTTTCTGTCATAACAGCTTTGTCGGCCGGGTAAATGATAGGAGCCATTTTATTCTCAAGCTGTTTTTCAAATTCGTCTCTGGTATATCCTATAAATCGAAACAGCCCATCGTTTGCAAAGATAATCGTCCAGTCCGCATCAAACCGGCAACGAAACACTGCGCCTGGCAGACAGTTATACATCCGCACAATTTCGTCGTTGGCACGGGCGTATTTCCCCTCCAGTTCCCGCAGTTTATTTTCCGCAAAATAAACCGGGAAAAATTCATTTTCCTGCTGCAAGGCGTTCGCAACCGACGCATGCACCGCGCATATTAGATAGCCCAAGCCTTCTTTGCGGCAGCAATAGCTCACACGCATTTCCATAATAGCCATGCTGTTGGCCGTATCCGCAACCTTAATCTTGGCCAGTACATGAGCCGACCTGTCGCTGGTTTGAATTTCTCTATGGGAAATCGATTCAACTTTAAACGGCGCGGGCATGGCCTGCACATCCAAAAGCAAGATTTCCCGCAGCTCCCGCTTGCAGTAAGCCTCCTCGTTTGCGCCGGTTCCGACCCACTGAATATCCTCGGTCAACCAGGCCAGAGTGGCGTCTACGCTTCTATGTACCAAGTATTCTTCCAGCATGTACTCAACCGCTTGTATACCGGTATGTGCAATTTTTATCATATAGCTCGATCTCCTCGTCAATGGAATAAAATTGCCCCATACCAATCACAGGACAGGTACGCGCTGTATTATAAGGTTTATTTTTCTTTTATACGTTTCCTCTTAGAGCGTTTCCGAAAAGTAGCGGAATGCACAGAAACGCAGACTTTTTTTTCCAGGCAAGCCGATTTTTTGCAGCCATACTGACGTATGGCAAGGAAAATTGGCGCTGCCCTGACGAAAAAAGACAAGTTTGTGGGCGTTTTGATACTTTTCAGAAACACTCTAATTATAAATGTATAGCCTGTTTTCGTCAAATTCCGCGCGGAACAGCCGCTGGCCTTCTTAGTTCCCGCCTTCCTGACACCACTTTTCAATTTCCTCCAGAAACGCCTTTCCGAACTTTTTTAGCTTTTGCGTTCCTACTCCCGAAACCTTGAGAAATTCCGACTCGGAGCGGGGAAGCCGCTGGCATAGCTCACGTAGGGTTTGGTTGGAAAAAACCACATAGGCCGGCACGCTGGCCCGCTTGGCAAGCAGCTGCCGAAGCTGTTGGAGACGGGCATATAGCTCTGGGGAGACATCCCCCAAATCCTCCGCCGGGCGGGACACTCGTTCCGCAGGTCCTTTTATCTTGGCAGTGACCCGCTCGCCGCCAAAGAGAACTGCCCCTGCGCCGGGCCCCAAGGCCAGCGTGGGATAAGGGCCCTCCTGTTCGGCTAGATACTCCCGCTCCAGGAGCAGGCGAATCCGGCTGAGCACCTCATCTCTGGTGCGCGTGGATAGAATACCATAGGTGGGGAGTGTGTCCAGTCCCCACTTCGTAATCCTTTCCCCCTTAACTCCACGCAGGATATCGGCAATGACGCCCGCGCCAAACCGCTCCCCGGCGCGCTTGACACAGCTGAGAATCTTCTGCGCGTCCTCCGTAAGGTCCCGCTCCTGAAAGTAGGCTCGGCAGTTGCCGCAGCTTCCACAATAGTCGGTAGTCCGCTCTCCAAAATAATTTAGGATATAGTGGCGCAGGCAGTCGGTGGTGTGGCAGTAACGGGTCATCTGTTTTAGGCGCAGAAGGTCCTGCTCAATACGCTTTGCACGGGTCTCCTCGTCGCCTTCGGACTCCTCCCCCTGCCGATCAATCAGAAATTTATTGGTTCGAATGTCCATGGCGCTGTATAGAAGCAGGCAGTGGGCGCTGTCCCCGTCCCGTCCGGCGCGGCCGGCCTCCTGATAGTAGCTCTCCAAATCCTTGGGCATGTTGTAGTGCACTACAAAGCGCACATCCGGTTTGTCGATTCCCATGCCGAAGGCGTTGGTGGCCACAATGACCTGATCTCCGCCATAGACAAAACGCTCCTGGTTCCGACTGCGCTCTTCGCTGTCCAGCCCCGCGTGGTAACGTGTGGCTGGAAAGTCCCGTTCCTGCAAAAAGGCACAGACCTCCTCCACATTTTTCCGGGTAGAGCAGTAAACCACTCCGCTCTCTCCCCTGTGCGCCCGCATAAAATCCAGAAGGGCCTCCCGCTTGCTGCGGGGGGTCTGCACCTCCCAGAATAAATTCGGCCGGTCAAAGCCGGACACTAGCAAAAACGGGTCATGCAGATCAAGCTGACGGATGATGTCCTCCCGCACCTCGGGCGTGGCAGTAGCGGTAAATGCCGCCACCACCGGGCGCACGGGGAGGGCTGCCGTGAAGCGGGGGATAGCCTGGTAGCTGGGACGGAAGTCCTGCCCCCATCGTGAAACACAGTGGGCCTCGTCCACCGCCACCATCGAAATAGGTGCATTCTGAGCAAAGGCAAGAAAGGCAGCCGTTTCAAGCCGCTCCGGCGCCACATAAATAAGCTTGTATTTCCCCATCCCGGCATTGCGCAGCGCCAGACCGAACTGCCGCTCCGTCAGAGAGCTGTTCAGGTAGGCCGCGGGCACACCCGCCTGAATGAGCCCTTCCACCTGATCCTTCATAAGCGAGATTAAGGGAGATACTACCAGGGTGATGCCCTCCATACACAGGGCAGGGACCTGATAGCAAATTGACTTCCCCGCCCCGGTAGGCATGACTGACAGTACATCCCGCCGATCCATCAGCTGGTTCACCACGTTCTCTTGCCCGGGGCGAAACGCGGAGTAGCCGAAATACTGTTTGAGCAGTGTATGAGGTAAATTCATAATATCTCCTAGAGCGTTTCTGAAACGCAGCAAATACGCAGAAACGCGGAACTTTTTTGTTAGAGCGTATCTGAAAAGTAGCGGAATGCACAGAAACGCAGATTTTTTTGGTCAGGCAAGCAGATCTTTTGCAGTCATACTGACGTATGGCAAAACCACCACACGGGGCGTACAATAGCCGCTTTGCGGATATTGTACCATAAAATTCGCGCTAATTCATCCAAACAACAGAAAGCGTTTCTAAAAAGTAAGGGTATACACAGAAATGCTCTAGGGCGGTAAGAAGGGCTGCGACTACCTTTGAGCAGGTAATCGCAGCCCTTTGATTTCAAGTTAACGGCAGTCCGCAAACCGCGCCCACAAGCAGCACGGCAGGTTCTGCCGCTGTGAGCTCCTCCAGGGTGTCCAGCGTGGCATCCATTCGTCGCTGGTTGAGCATAGCGCCGTTTTCCACCAGCGCCGCCGGAGTTTCAGGCGGCATACCGGCCCTCAAAAGCCCGGCGCGAATTTCCCCCAGACGTTGGGTTGCCATGAGAAACACCAGGGTGCCCCCTACCCGAACCAGAGCCTCATAGTCCAACGCCAAATCCCGGCCCGTGCGTGGGTTTCCGCTGACAATATGCACCGAACCAGATAAATCGCCGCAGGTGACAGGAATCCCACCGCAAGCCGGGGCCGCCAGGGCAGAGGTAAGACCGGGAACGACCTTGACGGGCACTCCCAGCTCCTTCAGCCGTGCAATTTCCTCATAGCCTCGGCCGTAGACAAAGGGGTCTCCCCCTTTCAGCCGCACCACCCGCAGCCCTTCCGCAGCCCGCTTTGCCATAAGGTCGGCAATCTCGGTTTGCGGCACCGCGCCAGGGTCGCAGCGGCGGGTGACAGGAATGCGCAGGGCATCAGGAGGGCACATATCCACAATGGCCGGGCTGACCAGCGCGTCATAGGCTACCACCTGGGCCATCCCAAGCGCCCTGTGGCCGGCCAGCGTCATAAGCTCGGGGTCACCCGGCCCGGCCCCCACCATGACAACAGTCTCAGTCATTAATAATTGCCGACGGGCGCTTCCGCCGAGGGTCCGGTGATGATTTTAATTCCCGCACTGGCACCCAGACGGTTGGCACCCGCCTCAATCATGGTCACCGCGTCCTCATAGGTACGCACGCCGCCCGAAGCCTTCACACCCACGTCGGGACCGACGGTTTTGCGCATAAGGGCCACATCATGGGCGGTGGCGCCGCCGGTAGAGTAGCCGGTAGAGGTTTTGACAAAGGCAGCCCCTGCCCGCTTGCTGATTTCACAGGCGCGAACCTTTTCCTCGTCGGTAAGCAGGCAGGTCTCCAAAATAACCTTAACCCCCGCCTTGCCCGCGGCCTGAACCACGGCGGCGATGTCCCGCTCCACCAGCGCCCAGTCGCCCGACTTTACAGCTCCCACGTTGATTACCATGTCCACCTCCATCGCGCCGTCGGCCACGGCTTGGGCGGTCTCAGCGGCCTTGGCCTCGGGGGTATGAGTGCCGAAGGGGAATCCGGCCACACAGCAGGGGGTCACACCGCTGCCCCGGAGCTCGTCAGCCACCAGCTTAATGTAGGAGGGGTTCACACAGACGCTGGCAAAGCGGTGCTCTCGGGCCTCATCGCAGACCTTACGAATGTCGGCCGCAGTGGCCTCGGGCTTTAGCAGTGTATGATCAATGTAACCAGCCAGGGACGCAGGCGCAAATTTGTTGTTTTCCATGATGGGCACTTCCTCTCAAGCTCAATTTTTGTGAGTATAGTTTACACTGTTTTTGGCAAAAAGTCCAGCACACCGTTTTTTATATCCTACTATTTTAGCCTGTTTTAATCTTGACAATTTCTGACGTTGTTTCTATACTAAAGGGGAATAAAAGGAGGGCTTATGATGAAGCTGCGAGAAAACCTTTACTCCATCGGCGTTTTGAATCCCGGACTGCGGGTATTTGATATTGTAATGACTTCCCCCTACGGCACCAGCTACAACGCTTATCTGCTGACCGGGGAAAAAAACGTCCTTATTGAAACGGTGCATCTGGATTACTGGGAGGAATATCGGGCCAATATTGAGTCCATTGTTCCCCTGGAAAGCATCGACTACCTCATTATGAATCACAACGAGCCCGATCATTCGGGCAGCGTGGCGCGACTTCTCTCCCTCTGCCCCAATTTAACAATTATTTGTACCCAGGCCGGCAAAAAGCATCTGGAGGACATTATTAATCAGAAGCTCAATTGCCGTGTGGTCAAGCTGGGTGATACCCTGGAGCTGGGCGACCGCACCCTGGAGTTCTACCCCTCCCCCATGCTCCACTGGGCCGACTCTATGTTCACCTTCTCCCCTAAGGACGAGACGCTGTTTACCTGCGACTTCTTAGGCGCGCACTACTGCGAGCCCACCATGCTGGACACCGGAGTGCACTATCCCGTGGCTTACATGGACCAGGTGGAGAATTACTATAACTGTATCTTTGGCCCATTTAAGCCTCATGTACTGGCAGGCCTGGATAAAATTGACGCTCTTTCCCCCACACCCACGCTGGTCTGCCCCAGCCATGGCCCCTGCCTGACCGAGTCCATCCAGCGGGTAAAAACCCTCTACCGCAGTTGGAGCGCACTGGTTTGCCGGGAGCGCAAGCTGGCGGCGGTGCTCTACTGCTCTGCTTACGGATGCACAAGCAAGCTGGCAGAAGCTGCGGCTGACGCACTGCGCCAAAAGGGTCTTGATGTAGAACTTCGGGACGTAACCTTTACCCCCCTGGAAGAGAGCGCCGGTCTGGCCAACGAGTGCGACCTGCTGGCGGTAGGCGCACCCACCATTAACCGGGACGCGCCCAAGGCCATTTGGGACGTGCTCACCAGCATCGACGCGGTCAACTCTAAGGGTAAGCCCGCCCTGGCCTTCGGCTCCTATGGCTGGAGCGGCGAGGGCGTGGAAATGCTGCGCACTCGGCTCCAGCAGCTTAAGTTCAGCGTAGCCGACACCGGTGTGCGGGCAATCTTTACCCCCACGGAGGAAAATTTAACCGCAATTGCCACTCTGGCGGTTGAGGCGGCAGACAAGCTTTCATAACCTACTGCAAACCCCCTGGGCAATGCCCAGGGGGTTTTTGTTTTAAATAAAAGCCCGTTTAGGAGCAAGGCGGGAACGCGTGTCAATGCCGGATGTCAGCCACAGAGGCCCATGGAGGAAAGTTTATCCCTTGGCCTTATCGTCCGCAATCAGCCGCTTAATGGCCTCAATACCAACCTTAACGGCGGAGGATACATCGTGGCTCTCATCCTGGGGCAGTCCGGCGGCGTCCCGTTCCTGGTTCCAAATCACGTGGAAGGCCGAGCCGCAGCGTACACCCAGAGCGGCTGCGCAGGTAAAGAGCGCGGCCGACTCCATCTCAGAAGCCAGCACGCCAAGGCGCTTCCACGCCTCCCACTTGGCAAGCAGCTCGTAGCTCACCGGCATACGGGCAGGGTCGTGCTGACCGTAAAAGGAGTCCTTGCACTGAACCACACCGGCATGCCAGTGATAGCCCATGCCACGGGCGGCATCCACCAGCGAGGTAAGGCACTGATAATCGGCTACGGCAGGAAATTCAATGGGGGCATACTCCCGGGAGGCGCCCTCCATACGAATTGCGCCGGTGGCAATGACTACGTCACCCGACTGCACGTCTAGTTTAATGCCGCCGCAGGTGCCCACCCGGATAAAGGTATCTGCTCCGATTTTAGTCAGTTCCTCCATGGCAATTACGGCAGAAGGGCCGCCGATTCCGGTGGAGCAGACCGATACCTTTTCCCCTAGCAGGGTACCGGTATAGGTGGTGTACTCCCGGTTAGACTGGACTTTAACAGGATGATCAAAATATTGGGCAATTAGCTCACATCGGCCGGGATCGCCGGGGAGAATACAATATCGGCCAACGTCTCCCTCTTTACATTTAATATGGAACTGCAGCTCATGCTCGTGCATATCTTCCACCTCAAAGCTATCTTTTTTGTAGCCTTATTATATCTACGGTCAACTCTTTTTGCAAAGGACAACTGACTATTTCCCTAACAAATCTGCCCTTGTACTTGCAAGCGTGTTAAGATTACGTTAAGATGGTACTGTTTCCGTGTCAAAACATGTATAAAAAGAGGGATTGGTTTTGAAAATTATTATTGTAGGCGACGGCAAGGTGGGCTTTACTCTGGCCGAGCACCTATCAAAAGAAGAACACGATGTTACCGTTATCGACACCAACGACGATGCGCTCCGCCGGGCCTCCGAGGCTCTGGACGTGCTCTGTATAAAGGGTAACGGCGCTTCCATTCTCGCCCTTCAGGAGTCAGGGGTGGATTCTGCCGACATTCTCATCGCCGCCACCAGCGAGGACGAGGTCAACATGGTCTGCTGTCTTACCGCCAAGCGGCTGGGCGCCAAGTACACCATTGCCCGGGTGCGCAATGTGGAGTACGCTAAGGAGCTTGCCATGCTCAAAGAGCAATTGGGCATCGACATGGTAATTAACCCCGAGAGTGCCACGGCGGTGGAAATTTCAAGTCTGCTCCGTTTTCCCGCCGCGGCTAATTTGGAAACCTTCTGCCGGGGCCGGGTGGAGATGATCAGCTTTCGAGTGCAGGAGGATGACTTTATCTGTGGGCGCTCCCTGTCCGAGCTGACGGGCAAAATCCGTGAGCTGCCCATTCTCTTCTGTGCGGCGGATCGAGGGGGGCAGGTGCTCATTCCCCGTGGCTCCTATGTCCCCCAGACAGGGGACACACTGTATCTCATCGGCCAGCCCGCCGGAATGACCAGCTTCTTTAAACTGCTGGGCCGCTACACGCCTCAAATTAAAGATGTATTTATCGTGGGCGGCGGGCGCATTGCCCACTATCTGGCCGCCCTTTTGGAGGGCACCCACACCCGTGTGAAGCTGGTGGAGCGGAGTCTGGATCGCTGCCGTCATTTGAGTGAAGTGCTTCCCAAGGCCATGGTCATCTGCGGCGACGGCACCGACCAGGAGCTTTTGGAGTCGGAAAACCTGACCGCCGCCGACGCCTTTGTAGCCTTGACCGACCGCGACGAGGACAATCTGATTATCTCTCTCTACGCCATGCAGCGAGGTTTGCCCAAGGTCATTGCCAAGAGCAACCGCCAGAATTACGCGGGCATTGCCCGGGCGGTGGGACTGGACAGCGTCATTTCCCCCAAGCTCATTACCGCCAACCACATCCTTCAGGTGGTGCGGGGCATGGAAAACTCCAAAGGCAGCGTCATGACCGCCCTGTACAAAATTGCGGACGGCACAGCGGAAGCCATGGAGTTTGTGGTGGCACCCACCACCCGTCATCTGGGTCGCCCCCTTAAGGAGCTCAGGCTTAAAAAGGACGTACTTATTGCCGTTATGATCCATAATCACCGCATCATTATCCCCGAGGGTTCCTCCCGTCTATCCAGCGGAGATACCGTTATCATTATCTCCCGAAACGAGGTTATTTTAGACCTCAACGATATTTTTGACGAAGGCCGGCCTGACAGTGCCACGGTGGTGGAGTAAGGCTATGAATTTTAAATTGGTATTCCGCGTTACCGGCAAAACCCTCTTGGTGGAAGCCGCCTGCCTGGTGCTCCCCCTGCTGGTGGCGCTCTTTTACCGGGAGAACCCGGCTCCCTTCCTCCTGTCCATTGCCATTTTGCTGGCGGTGGGCGGGCTTCTGTCCCGTCTGCCCGCCTCCGACCATTTCTTTGCTCGGGAGGGGTTTTTCACCGTAGGACTGATTTGGATTCTCATTTCGGTCTTTGGTGCGCTCCCCTTCTATTTCTCCGGCTGCTTTCCCAGCTATATCGACTGCTTTTTTGAAGCGGCCTCCGGCTTTACCACTACGGGCGCATCCATTCTAACCGCCATTGAGGGGCTCCCTCTGGGCATTTTATTTTGGCGCTCTTTCACCCATTGGCTGGGCGGCATGGGGGTGCTTATTCTCACCATTGCCCTCATGCCCTCGCTGGGCTCTCGCACGCTCCACCTCATGAAGGCGGAAAGCCCCGGCCCGGTGGTATCCAAGCTGGTGCCCAAAACCAGTCAGTCCTCCAAAATCCTCTATGGCATTTACTGCGGCCTGACTCTGCTGGAAGTTTTTGTCCTGCGCATTGCGGGTATGCCCTGGTACGACAGCGTGGTGCACGCCTTTGCAACCGCCGGTACCGGCGGCTTTTCCACCCGCAACCTGTCGGTAGGCGCGTACAGCAACCCTGCCATTGAAATCATTATTACCATTTTTATGCTGCTTTTTGCTGTTAACTTTACGGTCTATTTCCTGCTCCTCTGCGGTAAAATAAAACAGGCCTTTCAAAGCGATGAGCTGCGTTTTTTCCTGGGACTGGTGGGCGTTACCATTGTTTTAATCGCAGTAAATATCCGCGGCCTATATGCTACGGCAGGAGAGGCGGTGCGCCATGCCGCCTTTCAGGTTGGCTCTATCATTTCCACCACCGGCTTCGCCAGCACCAACTTTGACCTGTGGCCCGAACTGTCCCGTATCTTGCTGGTACTCCTGATGTTTGTAGGCGCCTGCGCAGGCTCCACGGGGGGAGGAATTAAGTGCTCCCGTATTTTAGTTCTGTTTAAATGTATCCGGCGGGAGATTAAGCAGGTCATTCACCCCCGGTCAGTGAATGTAGTCAAGCTAGACGGCCGGGTGGTGCCCGAAGAAACCCTGCGCTCTATCCTGATTTTTTTTGCCGCCTACCTCTTTATCACTCTGATGGCTACCCTGGTTATCGCGCTAGATAATTTCTCCTTTGGCTCTACCCTTACGGCCGTAATCGCCTGCATCGGCAACATCGGCCCCGGCCTGGAGCTGGTGGGTCCCATGGGCAATTATGCCCCCTTCTCTCCCCTGTCTAAAATTGTACTGTCCATGTGCATGATTATCGGGCGGCTGGAGGTTTTGCCCATTTTGGTTTTATTTAGCAAAAACGCCTGGAAACGTTCTTGAGTTTTTACTTTACATTGTATAAATAGCCAAAATCTATTTTCACTTAACAATTTTGTAAAAAATGACCTTGCGTTAAAACAACTCTATGTTATGATTAATACATCACAACACTTCGGAAGCTCTGACTTAACATATCTTCGACGCTATCTAGCCGAAAGTTATTTTAGCCAGAGCTTTCGTATACGCAATGGGAGTGGTAAAAATGGATAATTTGTTCTTTCTTGGCTTAGTTGGCTCGTTCATCGCGCTGCTATTCGCACTGGTCCAAAGCCGTAAGGTACTTCGGTTCTCCGAAGGCACCGACACAATGAAAAAAATTGCTTCCTCTGTTCGCCAGGGCGCTAATGCTTTCCTTAAGCGCCAGTACACCACCGTAGCAAAGATCTTCGCCGTTGTTTTTATTATTCTGCTTATACTTTCCGCCACCGGACTGCTGGACAACTGGTTTATTCCCTTCGCCTTCCTTACCGGCGGCATTTACTCGGCACTGGCAGGCTTCATCGGCATGAAAATTGCCACCGCTTCCAATGCCCGCACCGCCCAGGCTGCCCACGAAAGTCTTGACCGGGGGCTGAATGTCGCTTTCTCTTCCGGCTCTGTCATGGGCTTTACGGTGGTGGGCCTGGGACTTTTGGACATCTCGGTGTGGTACCACATTCTCCGCTACATTGCCGGGTTTGAGGCCGCTCAGATTGCCCAAACCATGGTTATGTTCGGCATGGGCGCCTCCTTTATGGCTCTGTTTGCCCGCGTGGGCGGCGGCATCTTCACCAAGGCCGCCGATGTGGGCGCGGATCTGGTTGGTAAGGTCGAAGCCGGTATTCCCGAGGACGACCACCGCAACCCCGCCACCATCGCTGACAACGTGGGTGACAACGTGGGCGACGTTGCCGGTATGGGCGCCGACCTGTACGAGAGCTATGTAGGCTCCATCCTTGCCACCTTCGCCCTTGGCGCTGCCGCCTATGGCAGCTCTGGCATGACCTTTAACGCCATGCTTCTGCCCCTGCTCATCGCCGTGGTAGGCGTGGTGTGCTCGGTCATTGGTTCCTTCCTCATCCGCACGAAGGAGGACGCCACCCAGCGCTCGCTGCTGTCCACCCTGCGCAAGGGCACCTATACCGCCGCCGTACTGGCCGCTATCGCCGCCGCACCCATTACCTACTTCGTCATCGGCAGCTGGGGCGTGTACATCGCCATTCTGGCCGGTCTGGTCGCCGGCTGCGCCATTGGCTTCTTTACCGAGTATTACACCTCCGACACCTATAAGCCCACCCAAATGCTGGCTGCCTCCACCGAGACCGGGGCTGCCACCACCATCATCGGCGGTATTTCCCTGGGCATGAAGTCCACCGCCGCACCCATCATTATTGTGGGCGCCGCCATTATTGTCTCCTTCCTGGCTGCCGGCGGCTCCCTCACTACCGCGGGCCCGGGCTATGAACTTGCCTTTAGCCAGGGGCTTTACGGCATCGGCATTGCCGCTGTGGGCATGCTCTCCACCCTTGGTATTACGCTGGCTACCGACGCTTACGGCCCCGTGGCCGACAACGCAGGCGGCATCGCCGAAATGAGCGGCCTGCCCAAGGAGGTACGTGAGCGCACCGATGCGCTGGATTCCCTGGGTAACACCACCGCCGCCACCGGCAAGGGCTTTGCCATCGGCTCGGCCGCCCTCACCGCTCTGGCCCTGCTGGTGTCCTATGTGGACGTAGTAAAGACCAAGGTGGCGGTCATCGACCTGCGCATTACAAACCCTGCCGTGCTGGTGGGCATCTTCGCGGGCGCTATGCTCACCTTTATCTTTGCCGCCCTGACCATGAGCGGCGTGCAGCGTGCCGCCCAGTCCATCGTGGTGGAGGTGCGCCGCCAGTTCCGTGAAATCGCGGGTATTATGGAGGGCACCGCCGACCCCGACTATGCCTCCTGCGTCGACCTTTGCACCCGGGGCGCACTTCACGAAATGGTACTCCCCTCCCTGCTGGCCATCGTGGTGCCCATTGTCACCGGTCTGATTCTGGGCGTGGAGGCCGTGGTGGGGCTGCTGGGCGGCGTGACGGTTACCGGTTTTGTGATGGCGGTATTCATGTCCAACGCAGGCGGTGCGTGGGATAACGCCAAAAAGTACATCGAGGGCGGTAACCACGGCGGTAAGGGCTCCGACTGCCACAAGGCCGCCGTCATCGGTGACACCGTGGGCGACCCCTTCAAGGATACTTCCGGCCCCGCTTTGAACATTCTCATCAAGCTCTGCTCCACCGTGTCCATTGTCTTCTCCGGCCTGGTGGCGGCATTCTCACTGTTTTAATCTGTTCTATAAAAGAGGCGG
>CAZDDZ010000066.1:0-16538 GCA_964504285.1 uncultured Pseudoflavonifractor sp. | reverse complement strand
ACCTACCACGGTAAGATTCGTTCGATCGTAGCGTTCGGTGCTTTTGTAGAGATCAAGGCCGGTAAGGTCGAGTATCGTCTGGACAAGACCAACATCATTCACTGCCCCATCGGCAAGGTCTCCTTCGGCCCCGAGAAGCTCGCTGAGAACTTTACCGCTCTCATGGGCGCTATCGTCAAGGCCAAGCCCTCCGCTGCCAAGGGCCAGTATATCAAGAGCTGCGTCTGCGCCTCTACCATGGGCCCCGGCGTAAAGATTAACAGCGCCAAGCTGGTCTAATCATCCTAGGGGGGTATCCCACCCCTCTTTTTCCGCCACGGCGGAAACTTTGCGAGGCTTGTAAGGCGGGGGCCCGTCCCCCGCCGTGCCTTGCATAAACTTTTTGTTGACAACCTGTCCTCAGGCTGTTATACTGTTAAAAGTGTTCAGAGACAGCAGGTCGTGTTTACACGTTAAACCCTGCCGAGAATGCAGTAAAAACGTTTGTTTGTGCTGTTTTGTGTCTTTGGATGCGGAACAGCATTTTTATTTTACTGGAGGTGAATCCAAAAATGCCTAACGCAAAGGTTCTCAGTGAAAAGCAGGCCATCGTGGCCGCGCTGACCGAAAAGCTGCAGAGCGCTACCAGCGGCGTGCTGGTTGACTACAAGGGCATCACTGTTGCCGAGGATACTGCTCTGCGCAGCGAGCTGCGTAAGAACGACGTGGATTACTCTGTCGTCAAGAATACCCTGGTTCGTTTTGCCGCTAAGAACGTTGGCATGGACGGTCTGGACGAGGTGCTCAACGGTACCACTTCCCTGGCTGTCAGCCATGCTGACCCCATCGCTCCCATGCGTGTGGTCAACAACTTCTCCAAGAAGTTTAACGGCGCAAAGTTCGTAATCAAGGCCGGCTTTATGGACGGCAAGCTTCTCTCCCTGTCCGAGATTTCTGCCCTGGCGGAGCTCCCCTCCAAGGAGGTTCTGCAGGCTCAGGTACTCGGCACCATGCTGGCTCCCATTACCAGCCTGGCTATCGTCCTCAAGGCCATCGCCGAAAAGGACGGTGTCGTCGACGCGGCTCCTGCCGAGGTCGAGGCTCCCGCTGCCGAGTAATCGGTACTGACGCAAATCTAAATTTGTAATCAACTCATATTAGGAGGTATTTTATCATGGCTAACGAGAAAATTGCTGCCCTCATTGAAGAGGTTAAGGCCCTGACTGTTCTGGAGCTCTCTGAGCTGGTTCACGCTCTGGAGGAGGAGTTCGGTGTTTCCGCCGCTGCTATGGCTGCTCCCGCCGCTGCCGGTGCCGCTGCCGGTGCCGCTGCCGAGGAGAAGACCGAGTTCGACGTGGTGCTGACTGAGATCGGCGCCGAGAAGATCAAGGTCATCAAGGCTGTCCGCGAGATCACCGGCCTGGGCCTGGCTGAGGCCAAGGCTCTGGTTGAGGCTGCTCCCAAGGCTGTCAAGGAAGGCGTAAGCAAGGACGAGGCCGAGGAGCTCAAGAAGAAGATTGAGGAAGCCGGCGCTAAGGTCGAGCTCAAGTAAGTTTTCTTTTCTGTCTAACTAAAAAAGGAACGCCAGTCAATTGACTGGCGTTCCTTTTTTAGTTAGAGGCTGTTGACAAAGTCGCCAACCTAAAGCCACTTTAGGAAAAAATACCGAAATCGGTCACCTGTGGGCGGGTTTCCTGCACGTGAAAGCGGAGGACTCCGCGCCCATAAACTTTAAGCGTGGGAGGGGCTTTGATTTAAACCTGCTTCTGTGCATTCTACCGCCAGACAACGCCCGTCAATTGCCGATGCCGGAAAGCACCCCAAGCAAAAATGCCTGGAGTCCCTCACCCACCTCAGGCTTATAGGCTTCTCCGGTAAGCTCGTTATTGGAAACGATGCGCACCCCCAAGCATGGTACTCCCATCCGGTGACAGACCCCATAAACGGCAATGCTCTCCATGTCCTCGCAGATATGCCCGCATTTTTCCTGCAGCCAGAGTATCCGATCTGCCTCACGGCTAAACAGGTCGCCACTGCCCAGTCTGCCCAAGAGCAATTTTCCACCTTGATAGTCTGCCGCAGCAACCTGCTTCACCAGGGTCGGATCAGCCCGAAGGAGGAGATTTCCAAAGCTCTGTGACCAGGTAAATGGATCGCTTCCCTCTCCCTCGGTCTTGAGCTCGGTGGCCCAGTTATTAATGTGGACAGCAGTCTCTCCCACCACAATATCACCGATATGTAAGTCTATGCTATGTGCCCCGGCAATTCCTTGGTTTAAAATGGCTGTGGGGGCAAAGGTGAGTATGCCTAAGGTCGTCACACAGGCGGCGTTAATCTCACCTATCTCCGTGCGGCTTACCACCAGCTCTTTGCCCCGGTAGCTGCCGCACCAAAAACGGTATCCACCGATTTCCCGCTCTTCGGGATTCTCCAGGCAGGAGACCAGCAAATTTGTCTCCTCCGGCATGGCGCCCTGTATCAGGATGGGCCCCAGCTGCTGCTTCTCACCCTTGCCCATGCGCTGTCCTCCTCTTTTTCATCAAGTGATAACCCCGCCACACCAGCCACGCACAAATCAGGCCGATGATTGCCCCCGCCAGCACGTCTGATGGAAAGTGGACCCCTACATAGAGCCGCGAAAACCCCATAAGGGCCGCCAGCACCAAGCCGGTAATTCCCATCCACCGCTTGGGCAGTGCCATAAACCAAATCCCCGCCGCCGAAAAGGCCGCGCAGGTATGCCCTGAAGGGAAAGAGTTTGGGTCATGCTCAACCACCAGGAAGGATAGCCCCTCTACGGTCAGCCACGGACGGGGCCTGGCAACTAAATGCTTAAGCACTACGTTGGTACACAGCGCACCCAGCGCCAGAGCTGCCAATGCCAGCAAACCTGCCTTCCGGGTCTTTTGAAAGCAGAGCATCAGCAGAGAGGCCGCAATCCATAGCAATCCCGCGTCTCCCAAATGGGTGTATAACGTCGCGACTGGGTTTAAAAACGAGACGCGCAGGAATTCCTGTATCCATAGCAGAATATTGCCATCTAGCGTTACGAGCCATTCGATCACAGATTCTTCCTCCTAAAAAGGGCGGGGGCAAGCCCCCGCCCTTTTTATATTGGTTTTTACTGGGCGGCCTCTACCGGGGCGCAGGTCAAAATTACACCGTTGGTCAGCTCAAAGGTCTTGGTCTTTACAATGTGGCTTTTGCCAATGCGCACCTCCTGGGTGCCTACTGCCTGAGTAATGGTGTTAGAGATCACAGCGCGAATGGTAAAGGTAGCGTCCACATAGCCCGCCTCCTCACTGCGCACGAGGGTGCCATCCTCCATGGGAACAGACTCCATATGTGGCCGGGAGGTTGCCGACTTCACATAGCTGCCGGCCAGCATCTCGCCGTTTGCCATCAGTCCCACGTGGTCGCCGCCCAGCGCAATTTCCTTTTCAATCTCCCGGTATACATCGTCAGAAACCCGGTACACAATGACGCTGTACTCCAGCTCTGTACCCACTCCGGTCGAAGGCAGACCCGAGCCGCGGCCCATCAGCTTCATTCCCAGCAGCACTGCAACGGCAATTATCAGCGCCAGAACAATCAGGTCAATGATATTAATTTTCCCAAAGAGCTTTCCTTTTTCATCAATAAGCTTCTTTTTATCGGTCATTTCTTGTACCCCTCCAGGCAATCTAAATTATCTCTGTTGTATAAGAGGTAATTGTGATACAATATACTTGCTTATGTATTGTACCATAATCCACCTAATGTAAACAAGTATTTTTTCGGAGGGCTCTCCATGAAGGTTATCCACCTGATTTCCGGCGGCGACAGCGGCGGCGCCAAGACCCATGTACACACCCTTTTAATGAATTTGACTAAAACTCCCGGCGTGGAGATTACTATGGTAACCTTCATGGAGGGGCCGTTTACCGAGGAGGCTCGTGCCCTGGGCATTTCGACGGTAGTTCTGCCCGGACGAAATTTGCTGCGCACCTTTTCCGCACTGAAACAGCTCATTCGTGAGGGCGGCTATCAAATTATTCACTGCCACGGCGCACGGGGCAACATGATGGGTGCGCTCCTTCGCCGGGCTACCGGTCTGCCAGTGGTAACCACCGTCCACTCGGATTACCGGCTGGACTATATGGGCAGACCCATCTCCCGGCTCACTTATGGCACCATTAATACGCTGGCGCTGCGACAGCTGGACTTTCGCATCGGCGTATCCGACGCTATGGTGGATTTGCTTATTTCCCGGGGATTTGACCCGGACAAGCTCTTCGCCATTTATAACGGTCTGGACTTTACCCCCCGCACCGCCGCAATGGGGCGCGAGGAATACTGGCAGAGTGTAGGAGCCAATTGGCCCGCCGACAGCGTGGTTGCGGGCATCGCTGCCCGCCTTAATCCCGTGAAGGACATTCCCACCCTGGTGCGGGGCTTTGCCAAGGCTCACGAGGCCTGCCCCAAGCTTCGCCTGCTGATTGCCGGGGACGGCGAGCAAATGGCGGAGCTGAAAGCTCTATCCGCCCAACTGGGCGTCAAGGACGAGGTCTGCTTTGCCGGATGGGTCACTGACACCGACAGCTTTTATAACGCCCTAGACATTAACACCCTCACCTCCCTGTCCGAGACCTTCCCCTACTCCCTCACGGAGGGTGCGCGGGCAGGGCTGCCCACCATCGCCAGCCGGGTGGGCGGCGTACCCTACCTGATTGACCACGGGGTAAACGGTCTGCTCTTTACTGCCGGGGACGTAGATGCCCTGGCCCGCCACCTGGCCACCTTGGCCAACGACGCCACCTTGCGGGAGCATATGGGCCGCCGCCTTTACCAGAAGGGGGTCAGCGAGTATTCCCTGGAGCGCACACTGGAACGGCAGCTTGAAATTTATAACATCATCCTTCGCCGCAATGCCCGTGCGAAAAAGGGGCGGGACGGCGCACTGGTCTGCGGCGCCTATGGCCGTGGCAACGCCGGTGATGACGCAATTTTGGAGGCCATTGTTACCGAGCTCAGACAGGCAGACCCCGACCTGCCTGTCTGGGTGCTCTCTCGCAAGCCCAGCGAGACCAGGCTTACCTACCGGGTCAGCTCCATTTATACCTTTAATTTTCCTAAATTTCTCTGGCGGATGAACAGAACTAAGCTTTATATTAACGGCGGCGGTTCACTCATGCAGGACGTGACCAGTCACCGCTCCCTATGGTTCTATCTCTTTACCATCTCGGCAGCCAAGCTACTGGGCAACCAGGTCCTCATGTACGGCTGCGGCATCGGCCCCATTCACGATGCCGGTAACCGTAGGCGTGCCGCCCAGGTACTGCAAAAGCGGGTGGACACCATTACCCTTCGTGATACCCACTCTAAGCAGGAACTGGAGGACATGGGCGTTACCCGTCCAAACATTATCCTCTCGGCCGACCCCACCGTCATTCTGCCCGCCGCCGACGACGAGGTCATTGACGGCGTGCTGGAAAACGCGGGACTGGACCCCCACGGCAAATATATCGGCTTTACTCTCCGTCCCTGGCCCGGTTTTGAGGAGAAGGCCCCCGTCTTTGCCGCCGCCGCCGATTACGCCTGGGAAAAATACGGCCTGACCCCCGTTTTTTTACCCATTGAACGGCGTATTGACGTTGCCGCCGCCGAGAAGGCCGCGGCCTATATCAAGGCCGCCCCCTACCACATTCTTCGGGATACCGGCCGTAGCGACCACACCATCGGTCTCTTTGCCAGAATGCAGGTAGTGGTCTCCATGCGGCTCCATGCCCTGGTTTTTTCTGCTGGGCAGGGTGTGCCTCTGGTGGGCGTGGTGTACGACCCCAAAATCAGCTCCTTCCTCTCTTATATCGGCCAAGATCTCTATTCCGAGCTGGAGAGCGTTACCGCCGAAACCCTCTGCGCCCATGTGGACGCCGCCTGCGCCCGTATCGGTGACACTGATTTCCTGTCCAGCGGAGTAGACCGTCTGCGTCAGGTAGAGCGGCGCAATTCCCAGGCCGCGGAGGCCCTGCTGAAAAAGAAAAGCAACGCTTAAAGAGTCATTTCCAGCTTGCGCAGCTTTCCCTTATCTTCCCCATTTTTCCCCTGGAGGTCTCTTCCTTGAAGCAGTATATTTGTCTCGCCTCGGAGCCGTGGAGTGCAGTGCCCACTCGCACTCAGCACCTGATGACCCGGCTGCGAGACGTGAAAATTTTATATTTTGAACCTCCCGCCACCGGCGGAAATGCCCATAAAAAGCCCGGCCGCCAGCTTCGGCCCGGGCTGACAGTGTATGCTCTCCCCCCCGTGCATAAATTTGAAATGGAGCACAGCGCGCTTTTTTCCCGCAGCCGGAAGCGCCTGGCGAAGTTCATCGAGCGTAAGGCAGCCGAGCACCGCTTTCGGGATCCGGTGCTCTGGTGCACTTCGCCGGAACAGGCGCACCTGCCCGAGCTTCTCTCCTGCCGCACAGTGGTCTATGACTGTGACCGTGATTGGCCCAGACTTCCACTGGAGTGGGAGAGCGATTTGGCACTGACCGCCGAGGTCATCTTTGCCGCCTCACCCGGACTTGCGCACCACCTTTCCCCCTGCAACAGCAATATTGCCCTGCTGCCCAATGGGGTCAATTACCCCATGTTTAGCCGGGAAAATTTAGAAACCCCTGACAGCCTTCGTGGGCTAAACGTCCCTCTGTTGGGCTGGGCAGGTACCATATACCGGGACTTAGACCTCACTCCCCTACTTCAGGCTGCCCGCGACCTGCCTAAATGCGCCTTTCTGCTGGTGGGCCGGGTAGAGGACCATCCGCTGGTACCCACATTGAAGGCCATGCCCAACGTGGCCTTTACCGGCCAGGTTCCCCTGCCCGAGCTGCCCGATTATTTAAGTCAATTTGACGTGTGCTTGGATTTCCTGCGGCAGCGAAACATCGGCAGCGACATCGTTCCCGCGCGGATTTATGAGTATTTCTCCACCGGAAAACCCATCGTCTCCATGCTCTACGAGGATCAGGTAGAGCTCTTTGCCGATGTAATTTACGGGGCGCATACCAATGCCGAGTTTTCCCAGCTCTGCTCCCACGCTCTGGCTGAAACCGGTGATTGGGCAAAATGTCGCCGCCGTGAGTACGGCGCAGGGGCGGCCTGGAGCGAGCGTGCCAAGGAGGTCGCCCGAATTTTAAGCACCATCGGTCTGTATTAGTTCCGGTGTCAAAAGGCGAAAAGGCCAATTGTTTTCGGACAAATGTCTTTTTCCTTGTTTGATTCTACAAACTTCCCCTTTTTGTACTTTTCGGCCTTGTCACAGGCCCTCCGATACGATATATTGTATCTATCTTCTTTGAGGAGGGACGCATATGCTGTTTTCCGCTTACGTACATTATCTCGGCGGTACCCATGCGCCCCAGTACGCCCACTGAGCAAACCCAGGCCACCCGAATAACGGGTGGCCTGATTTATTTTTGTGTTTGCTCACAAATTTTTATTTTAGATTGTGTCGGCATGAGTTGAGTGAGCTGAATTTTCCAAAAGGAGGTTTGCTCACACCTGTGTCAACACAATCGAAAGTCGGAGGTTATCTATGAGCAAGAAAGTTGCCGTGATTATGGGTTCGGACAGTGATTTGGACACCATGCGTCCCTGCATAGGCCGTCTAAAGAGCTTTGGTATCGAGACTGAGGTGCACATCATTTCGGCCCACCGTACCCCTGCCGCCGCCGAGGGCTTTGCCTCTACCGCGCTGGAGAAGGGCTTTGGCGTCATCATTGCCGCCGCCGGTAAGGCCGCCCATCTGGCGGGTGTTTTGGCTGCCTACACCACTCTGCCCGTCATCGGTGTTCCCATTAAAACCAGCATGATGGGCGGACTTGACAGTCTTCTCTCCATGGTACAGATGCCCAAGGGCATTCCCGTGGCCTGTGTGGCGGTAGATGGGGCGGATAACGCCGCCATTCTGGCCGCGCAGATGCTGGCCCTGTCTGACCAGGCACTTTCCACCCAGCTGACCCAGTTTAAAGCTCATATGGCCAGCGAGGTTATGGAGAAGGATCAAAAAATCAACGAAAGTCTGTAAGGCCACCGGGCTGGTACAAGCCCTGCCCTATACTTTTCATTTATATTGGAGGTTATTTATTATGGAAAAGAAGCTTGTTTATACCGGTAAGACCAAGGACGTATTTGCGCTGGACAACGGCAACTACCTGCTCAAGTTTAAGGATGACTGCACCGGAAAGGACGGCGTGTTCGATCCCGGTGAAAATGCCGTTGGCCTGACCATTGACGGCGTGGGCGACGTAAATCTGCGCATGTCGGTCTACTTCTTTGAGAAAATCAATGCTGCCGGTATTCAGACTCACTACGTCTCCGCCGACCTGACCGAGACCACCATGGAGGTTCTCCCCGCCAAGGTATTTGGTCAGGGTCTGGAGGTCATCTGCCGCAACAAGGCCGTGGGCAGCTTCCTGCGCCGTTACAGCGAGTACGTCCAGGAGGGCGCCGACCTGCCCTCTTATGTGGAGATGACCTTTAAAAACGATGAGAAGGGCGATCCCCTGGTCACCTGTGACGGCCTGGTGGTGCTGGGTGTGATGACCGAAGCCCAGTACAATGCCACCAAGGAGATGACCCAGAAAATCACCAAAATTGTGGCTGACGACCTTGCCGCCAAGGGACTTGTGCTCTACGACATCAAGTTTGAGTTCGGCTACGACGCACAGGGCAACGTCATGCTCATTGACGAGGTGGCCTCCGGCAATATGCGCGTCTACAAGGACGGCAATTACATTGATCCCATGACCCTGTCCCAGCTGTTCTTCGCCTAGAGCCTTTCTGAAAAGTCCATGCATCCGTCCTTTTGACAAAAATTTCGGACACAGCGACTTTTCAGAAACGCTCTAAAAATCAATCACAGTTAGGAGACTCTGCTCATGGGCGGCTTCTTTGGCGCAATTTCCAAGCGTGATTGCGTGCTGGACATTTTTTTCGGCGTAGACTACCATTCCCACCTGGGTACCCGGCGGGGCGGCATGGCAATTTACGACGAGACGGACGGCTTTCAGCGGCAAATTCACAACATTGAAAACACTCCTTTTCGTACCAAGTTCGAGAAGGATTTGACCTCCTTCCACGGCAGGGCGGGTATCGGCTGCATCAGCGACGTCGATCCCCAGCCGCTGCTGGTGCGCTCCCATCTGGGACTGTACGCCATCACCACCATCGGCAACATTAGCAACGCGGACGCACTGGTGCAGGACTTCTTCCGGGACGGCGCGGTGCAGTTTATGGCACAGAGTTCCGGCAAGGTCAATCAGACCGAGCTGGCCGCCGCCCTCATTAACCAAAAGGGCAGTCTGGCGGAGGGCATTCAGTATGCCCAAGAGGTCATTGACGGCACACTCTCCCTCTTACTCCTCACTACCGACGGCATTATTGCCGCCCGGGACAAGGTGGGCCGCCTGCCTGTGGTCATTGGCAGCGACGGCAACGGACACTGCGTATCCTTTGAGTCCTTTGCTTTCCGCAAGCTGGACTATCAGGATGTGCGGGAGCTTGGCCCCGGCGAGATCGTGAGCATTACCGCCGAGGGGATTGAGCAGCTCTCCCCTCCCGGTGAGAAAATGAAGATCTGCGCCTTTTTGTGGAGCTATTACGGCTACCCCACCTCCCGTTACGAGGGCATTGGGGTGGAAACCATGCGCAACCGCAATGGCCAGAATATGGCTAGGGCCGATAAGGCAAGGGGGCTTACCGCCGGTATTGACTATGTGGCCGGCGTACCTGATTCGGGCGTTCCTCACGCTGTGGGCTACGCCAACGAGAGCGGCATCCCCTTTGCCCGCCCCTTCATCAAGTACACCCCCACCTGGCCCCGAAGCTTTATGCCCCAGAACCAGGACGTACGCAGCCATGTTGCGAAAATGAAGCTCATTCCCGTTCCCGACCTCATCGAGGGTAAGAGTCTCCTTTTTGTGGACGACAGCGTGGTGCGCGGCACCCAGCTGAGGGAGACAGTGGAATTTCTCTACGACTGCGGCGCCAAGGAAGTACACATTCGCTCGGCCTGTCCTCCCATTATGCACCCTTGCAAATTTCTTAATTTTTCCCGCTCCAACGGCCCTATGGAGCTGCTGGCCCGCCAGACCATTCAGGAGCTGGAGGGGGACGAGGGGCAGAAGCATCTGGAGGACTACGCCGACGGCCACACCGAGCGCAGCAAGGCCATGGCTGACTGTATTTGCAAAAAAATGCATTTCACTTCCTTTGCTTACCAGTCCATGAAGGGACTGATGGACTCCATCGGCATTGACCCCTGCAAGGTATGCACTTACTGCTGGACAGGCAAAGAATAAAATAAAAAGCAACGGTGCGTCTTTTCAGTATTCTCAGCTTGTCGAAAAACTGCTATTTTGAAATTGGATGTCAAAAGGCCGATGGGTTTGAGCGGGGGGATCGTGTGAACGGGGGGCGGAGCCCCCGCTTTCGCGTGCAGGAACCCGCCCGCAGGCGACCGATTTCGGCATTTTGCCGAAATTGCACTCAGACCGGCGACTTTGTCGACAGTCTGAGTGTTCCCCGTATCGGGTTTCCGCACTTGTTGATGTGTATTTTTTCTTTTTTCACTTTTCTTTTGGGAGGTATTTATGTCTATTTCCAAATCCGAAAGCTATGCTGCCGCAGGTGTCGACGTGACGGCAGGCTATGAGTCTGTAAACCGTATTAAGCCCCTGGTGGAGAGCACCTATATCCCCGGGGTGATGGGCACGCTGGGCGGCTTCGGCGGTCTGTTTGCCCCCAATGTGGCGGGCATGAAAAAGCCGGTAATGGTCTCAGGCACCGACGGCGTTGGTACCAAGCTGAAAATCGCCTTTTTGATGGACAAGCACGACACCGTGGGCATCGACTGCGTGGCCATGTGCGTCAATGACATCGTCTGCGCAGGTGCTACTCCCCTCTTTTTCCTGGACTATCTGGCGGTGGGCAAAAACATTCCCAGCCGCATTGAGGCCATTGTTTCAGGCGTAACCGAGGGATGCCGTCAGGCGGGCTGTGCCCTGGTGGGCGGAGAGACCGCCGAAATGCCCGGCTTTTACCCCGAAAACGAGTACGACCTTGCCGGTTTCTCGGTCGGTATGGTGGACGAGGAAAAAATGCTCACCGGCGACGCTATGCAGGAGGGTGACCTGCTTATCGGCATCGGCTCCTCCGGTGTGCACTCCAATGGTTTCTCCCTGGTGCGCAAGGTGCTGGGCGTGGATGAAAAAGTGCTGGGCACCCATGTAGCCGAGCTGGGCTGCACCATCGGTGAGGAGCTGATTAAGCCCACCCACATTTATGTTAAGACCATTCTGGGGCTTCTGAATGGCGGCGTAAATATCCGCGCCGTCAGCCACATTACCGGGGGCGGCCTTTACGAGAACGTACCTCGCATGATGAAGCAGGGGCTCACCGCCCGCATTCAAAAGTCCGCCTTCCCCGTCCACCCCATTTTTGAGCTGATTTCCAAAACAGGCAATATTCCCGAGCGCGACATGTACAACACCTTTAACATGGGTCTGGGTATTGTCATGGCCATTCCTAAGGAGCAGGTAGGCACTGCCGCCGACCTGCTGGCCCGTATGGGTGAAAAGCACTTTGTGATTGGCTCGGTGGTCAAGGGCGACGCGGGTGTAGAGCTGGTATGAGCGTAAAGCGCATTGCCGTGCTGGTTTCGGGCGGCGGCACTAATTTACAGGCCCTTATTGACGCCCAAGGGCGCGGGGAACTAAAAAACGGCATCCTTGCGGCGGTGATTTCCTCCAAGGAGGGCACCTTTGCTCTGGAGCGGGCCCAAAAGGCCGGTATCCCCGGCTATGTGGTCGCCCGCCGCGACTTTGCGGATAACCGGGCCATGACGGAGGCACTGGTTGCCCGACTTAAGGCACTGGAGATTGATTTGGTGGTGCTGGCGGGCTTTATGCACATCCTCACCGCCGAGATGATACAGGCTTACCCCAACGCCATTTTGAACGTTCATCCTGCCCTGATTCCCTCCTTCTGCGGAGCGGGATATTATGGGCTCCACGTCCACGAGGCCGCCCTTACCTACGGCGTAAAGGTAACCGGGGCCACCGTCCACTTTGTCAGCGAGGAGCCTGACGGCGGGCCAATCGTCCTGCAGCAGTCGGTTGCCGTTCTGGAGGGGGACACCCCGGAGACCTTGCAGCGCCGTGTGATGGAGGAGGCCGAGTGGAGAATTCTTCCTCTTGCCGTCTCTCTCTTTTGTCAGAACCGCCTGCAAGTGGCGGGGCGCATCGTACACATTCTTGAGGAGGAGTCAACATGAGCTTATCAAACCTTACCACGCTTTTGGGGGAAAATTCCTACCCCGGCCGTGGCATTATGCTGGGCTGCAGCGGCGATGGCACAAAGGCTGTCATTGCCTACTTCATCATGGGCCGCAGTGAAAACAGCCGCAACCGGGTCTTTGAGACTACCGAGGACGGCATTCGCACCCGTGCCTTTGACGAGAGTAAGATGACCGACCCCTCCCTAATTATTTATCACCCCGTTCGGGTGGTGGAGGGTACCACCATTGTCACCAACGGTGATCAAACCGACACCATTGCCGACGCGTTTCGTCAGGGCGGCGGTTTTGTCCGCGCCCTGCGCACCCGCGAGTTTGAGCCGGACGGCCCCAACTACACTCCCCGTATTTCCGGTATGGTACGGCCTGACGGCTCTTACCGTCTGTCCATTTTAAAGAGTGCGGACGGCGACAGCGCCTGCTGCCAGCGGTTCTTCTACGAATACGACGCGCCTATTGCCGGGCAGGGGCATTTCATCAGCACCTACCAGCAGGACGGCGACCCCCTGCCCTCCTTCCGGGGTGAGCCTCGGGCGGTTTCCGTAGACTTTTCCTCTGTCGATGCCTGCGCGGAAGCCCTTTGGTCGTCCCTCAATGCAGACAACAAGGTATCCCTCTATGTCTCCTATCTTGACCTGGCCACCGGCAAGGCGGACACCGTCATTAAAAATAAGCACGGCGCATGACTCGCGGCCGCCAGATATGGCTGCCCTACGAGGTTTTTTACATTATCATGTAGGGCCGGCATACATGCCGGCCGTCGGAGGAATAACCATGACTGAATTAGAACTGAAATACGGCTGTAACCCCAATCAGAAGCCCGCCCGTATTTTTGCAACCCAGGGTAAGCTGCCCATTAAGGTACTAAACGGCAAGCCCGGCTATATTAACTTTATGGATGCCTTTAACTCCTGGCAGCTGGTACGTGAGCTGAAGGCCGCCACCGGCCTGCCTGCCGCCGCATCCTTTAAGCATGTCTCCCCTGCCGGTGCCGCCGTGGGCACCCCCCTCACCGACGTGGAGAAGAAAATCTACTTTGCCGAGGGGATGGATCTCTCCCCCATCGCCTGCGCCTATGTAAAGGCACGGGGCGCAGATCGCCTGTGCTCCTACGGCGATTGGGCGGCTCTCAGCGACGTGTGTGACGCGCAGACCGCCGCCTATCTGGCGTTAGAGGTCTCCGACGGCGTGATTGCCCCCGGCTATACCACCGAGGCGCTGGAGATTCTCAAAACCAAGCGTAAAGGCGGCTACAACGTGGTAGAGATTGACCCCACCTATGTTCCCAAGCTGATTGAGCACAAGGACGTGTTCGGCATTACCTTTGAGCAGGGGCGCAATAACTTTGAAATTAACGAGGCTCTTTTGGAGAACGTCACCACCGCCAACAAGAATTTGCCCGAGAGCGCCAAGCGTGATCTGATTCTGGCCCTCATTACCCTCAAGTACACCCAGTCCAACTCGGTATGCTATACCAAGGACGGCCAGACCATCGGCGTGGGCGCTGGCCAGCAGAGCCGCATCCACTGTACCCGCTTGGCGGGTCAGAAGGCCGACAACTGGCTTCTCCGTCAGCACCCCAAGGTACTTGGCTTGCAGTTTGTGGACGGTATCCGCCGCCCCGACCGGGACAACGCCATTGATATTTACATCTCCGACGAGTATGAGGATGTCCTCACCGACGGCGTGTGGCAGACCATCTTTGCCGCCAAACCGGAGGTACTTACCCCCGCCGAGCGGAAGGATTGGATTGCGCTTCAGTCCGGTGTGTCGGTTGGCTCAGATGCCTTCTTCCCCTTTGGCGACAACGTAGAGCGCGCCCGGAAGTCGGGTGTGTGCTACATTGCCCAGCCCGGCGGGAGCATCCGAGACGACCACGTAATTGCCACCTGTGATAAGTACGGCATTGCCATGGCCTTTACCGGTATGAGACTGTTCCACCACTAAGGGGGTAGAGTCATGCCGGAAAACCTGCGGCAAAAGGGTGTTTCAGCCGCCTGGCTAAAATACTTTGCTTGCTTTTTCATGGTCATTGACCACAGCGATGCTATTTTTCACTTTTTGGGCGGCGTTGCACAGCCTGATACCCTACTGTTCTACCTGCCGCGGATGTTTGGACGCATGGTTTTTCCCATCTTTGCTTGGTTTGTGGCTGAAGGCTGCCAACGAACCCGTAGTTTGCCCAATTACGCAAAGCGGCTCTTTCTCTTTGCCATTGTCGCCCAGCTGCCGTTTACGCTGGCTCTTAATATCTGGGGCGGCAGCGTTATTGTTACCTTTTTCCTCGCTGTGGCGGCAATCTCCTTTTATGAGTCCGCCCGTGAATGGGTGCCCGCGCCGCTGGCGGCACTGCTGGTGCTCCCGATGGCGGTATTGGCGCAGCTCTGCGGCAGCGACTATGGCTGGTGCGGTGTGGTCATCGTCTTTCTCCTCTACCTCTGCCGTACCAAGCGGAAACGGCTGTTTACCCTGGCTGGGTGCATGCTTGCGCTCTATCTGGTTATTCCAGTGCTGTCAGTCTATTTTCCCCTCTTTCTCTATTTCCTGCAAGGGGCAGACCCCGCTTTACTTTGGAACAGCGTCATAGAGGGGCTTTCCCTCTGGTTTCCTTTCTATTTGCCCTATTATTTGCTTCAAACCGCTTTTTCTCTTCTCCCTATCGTACTGTTCTCTCTTTACCGCGGTCAGCGCGGCAAGGGCAGTAAATATTTCTTTTACATCTTTTATCCGGCCCATCTTCTGATTCTCTATATCATTGCGAGGTGTATTGCTTGAATATTCTTGTCATCGGTGGCGGCGGACGGGAGCACGCTATTGTGTGGGCCCTGTCTAAAAGTCCCAAGGCAACAAAAATTTACTGCGCACCCGGAAACGGCGGTATTGCCGCTCTTGCCGAATGCGTGCCCATTAAGGCAACCGACGTGGACGTGATGGTGGCCTGGGCGAGCTCTCACAGCATCGACTTCGTGGTGGTCGCCCCCGACGACCCGCTGGCGCTGGGCATGGTAGACGCGCTGGAGGCGGCTGGTATTCCCGCCTTCGGCCCTCGGTCAAATGCTGCCATTATTGAGGCCAGCAAGGTCTTTTCCAAGGCGCTTATGGCGCAGTATCACATTCCAACCGCAAAGTATCGATCCTTTACCGAGCCGGACGCCGCTCTGGCCTACGTCCGTGCCGAGGGTGCACCCATTGTAGTCAAGGCCGACGGTCTGGCACTGGGTAAGGGTGTGGTGGTTGCACAGACAGTGAGCGAGGCAGAGGATGCCGTCCGCTCCTTGATGGCAGACAAGGCCTTTGGAGAGGCGGGCAGCAAGCTTGTTATTGAGGAGTGTATGACCGGCCCCGAGGTCACAGTGCTGGCCTTCTGCGACGGTACGCACATTGTCCCCATGCCCTCCTCCCAAGACCACAAGCGGGCCTTTGACGGCAATCTGGGCCCCAACACAGGCGGCATGGGCGCCATCTCCCCCTCCCCCAACTACACCCCGGAGGTAGCGGCGCGGTGCATGGAGGAAATTTTTCTACCCACCGTGAACGCCCTGAACGCCGAAGGACGCCCCTTTCACGGAGTCATTTATTTCGGTCTTATGCTAACCAGCGACGGCCCCAAGGTCATTGAGTACAATGCCCGCTTTGGCGACCCCGAATGTCAGGCCGTCCTTTCTCTGCTGGAAAGCGACCTAATGGATGTTTTTATGGCATGTCGGACAGGGACACTGGACAAGCTGGAAATCAAATGGCGGGACGAGGCCGCATGCTGCCTGGTGCTTGCCTCGGGCGGCTACCCCGCCGCCTACCAGATCGGCTATCCCATTTCCGGCCTGGATGCGGCAGGAAAGACCGCCACAGTGTTCCACGCCGGTACTCGAAAAACCGAAAGCGGCCAAACTCTTACTAATGGCGGTCGGGTTTTGGGCGTAACCGCCACCGGAAAAAGCCTGGATGAAGCTATCAATATAGCCTACTCCTCCGCAAAGCACATTTCTTTTACCGATATGTATTTCCGCACCGATATCGGACGAGTATAACACAAAGAAACACACCGACAGGTGACCTGCTGCGGTCACCTGTCGGTGTGTTTCTTTAAAGTTTTTCATTCTTCACTTCCGTAAAATTGGACAGCCGTTCACGGCAATAAAAAGGCTTGTTTTGACAATAATCAAAACAAGCCTTTTTATTGGTGGAGATAATCGGGATCGAACCGATGACCTCTTGAATGCCATTCAAGCGCTCTCCCA
>CAZDDZ010000065.1:0-16698 GCA_964504285.1 uncultured Pseudoflavonifractor sp. | reverse complement strand
ATTTTTATCCGCGGCGGCATCTTTTTATGGTTAAAATTCGCCATGCTCCACACGCCGCCGCAAGGACAGAGAGCGGACACCCATCCTACTTATCCCACTTTTCAATGACCGCGCGAAGCTGGTCGGCAAATTTGGACAAGTCCTTATTGGTGCTGCCCTTATTCTTGCGAATAACCTCCAGCAGCTTCTGCCCCACCTCGTCCAGGCGGCGGAAGGCGGGCGTGTCCCCGCCCTGAGCGGCAGGCTTGGGCACAGGCGGGATGCCGGGTGCCAGAACCTTCCCGGACAGCAGGTCGTACACTTCCTCATAGTCGGGTGCGTGTGCCGAAAAGCCAAGCCCGCGTAGGGTTTCAGCGTACTGCACGGACACCTCGGCGTCCCCGTGTACCACAAAGACCTCTTGGGGGGTGGGGGTAAAAGCGTGCATCCAGGCCAGCAGACCCTTTTGGTCGGCGTGGGAGGAGAGCCCCTTGCACTGAGTGATGTTCGCCTGTACGGCGATGGTCTCTCCAAAGAGCTTTACGGTCTCTGCACCCTCCAAAAGCCTGCGTCCCAGACTGCCCTCGGCCTGATAGCCCACAAAAACCACAGTGCACTCCGGCCGCCACAGGTTGTGCTTGAGGTGGTGGCGGATGCGCCCCGCGTCACACATGCCGCTGGCCGAGATAATGACCTTGGGAGTCTTGTCCAGGTTCAGCGCCTTGGATTCCTCGCTTCCCTCCACCAGCATCAGGCCGGGGAAGGTAAAGAGTGCCTCGCCGTCCTTGACGATTTCCAGCGCATCCTCGTCCAAATAGCCGTGGAGATCGCCGGAAAAAATTTTGGTGGCCTGCCCCGCCAAGGGAGAATCTACCACCACAGTAAAGTTTGGCAGGCTTTTGACCATGCCCGCCTCCTTGATTTCACGGATAAAGTACAGCAGCTCCTGCGTACGTCCCACGGCAAAGGAGGGGATAATGACGTTGCCGCCCCTGCCCAGGGTCTTGTCCAGAATAGCGGCAAGCTCCTCCTTGTATTTGCCGTCCCCCTGGTGGAGCCGGTCGCCGTAGGTGCTCTCGGTGACAACGTAGTCGGCCTCCCCGATGAACTGGGGATCGCGGATAATGGGCTGGTGGTCGTTGCCGATGTCCCCGGAAAAGACAATTTTTTTCTCCTGACCGCCCTCGGTGAGCCAGACCTCGGCGCTGGCTGAGCCTAAGAGGTGTCCCGCATCCACAAAGCGCAGACGGATACCCTCGTCGACCGCCACCATCTGGCCGTACTCGCAGGGAACCAGCAGGGACAAAACGGCCTCCGCGTCAGCCAGGGTGTAAAGAGGCTCCACCGGCTCACGCCCGGCACGGGAGCCCTTGCGGTTTTCCCACAGGGCGTCGCTCTCCTGAATGTGAGCCGAGTCCCGCAGCATAATGCCCAGCAGCTGGGCGGTCAGGCGGGTGCAGTAGATGGGGCCTTCGTAGCCCAGCTTCACCAGCAGAGGCAGGCGGCCCGAGTGGTCAATGTGGGCATGGGTGACAATGACATGGTTAATATAGCTCGGGTTAAAGTCCAGTTCGCTGTTGTCCCGTTCGTCCCGACCCTGCTGAAGTCCGCAGTCTACCAGTACCTTTTTGCCCCCACACTCTACGCAGTGACAGCTGCCGGTGACCGCCTTGGCCGCGCCAAAAAAGGTCAGTTTCATACAGGCACCTCCTTTTCTAGCTTTATTCTACATCTAACGCCAGGCGATGTAAATAAGAAATCAATATCTTGTAGGAGGGGCAGAAAATATTTCTTCCTGCCACTACGGATAGGGCCTGGTTCCAGTGATTCAGAGGAAAGCGGTCTATGGGAAGAACCGTGAGAAGGGTTAAAAGCCAAACCAGGTCCGGCTTTGCAACACCAAGGCGGTTACGGAGGTAGGCAATAATTTGGTTTTCCATAGGAAGGCCGCCTTTCTAAAAGGATAGTTCATTCTATGAGAAAACCGGCACGTCGGGGACGGAGTCCTACCGCTCCGTGACACCGGGCTGCTGCGTGGGTGGGGAGTTAAGGCAACACCGCACAATTGCGTCCGCGGCGCTTTGCAAAAAATTCGCGCCACAAATTCGTTGTAAATTTTTGAAATTCGTCAGGATTCCTGCACTTTTTTTGCTTGCCGGACAAAAAATACACGCGCTAATCTACACGACTGGATTAAATCAGAGCTTCCTTAAAAATAAAAAATTTTTTCTGTTCCTTGCTATAATTTTTTCCATTCTTGCAATACTAACCCCATCAAAGGAAAAGGCAGGCAAGTATAATGGAAAAATTTGCGCTGCGGCCCACAATTTATTTTGGAGAAAACGCCCTGGCGGCGCTGGAGGCTTTAGCCGGTAAGCGGGTGCTGGTGGTCACCGATGATTTTCTGGCCCACAAGTCGGGACTGATGGACAGAGTGCTGGCCCACCTGCCGGGCGGTACCGTGGAGCAGTTTACCCAGGTTAAGCCCGACCCGTCCTTAGCCTTGGTGGCTCAAGGCGTGCAGGTGCTCCGCGCCTTCAAGCCGGACGCCCTGGTGGCATTTGGGGGCGGATCACCAATGGACTGCGCCAAGGCCATGCGGCACTTTGGAACGGCAAGGGATGGCCCTCACCTACCCCTGTGGTGTGTCCCAACCACAGCAGGCACCGGAAGTGAAGTCACCAGCTTTGCCGTCCTCACCGACACCGACAAGGCAGTCAAGTATCCGATGGTGAACGACGCGCTTTTGCCCGATGCTGCCATTTTGGATGCGTCCCTTCTGGCAGGCGTACCCCCGGCGGTCACGGCGGACACGGGAATGGATGTGCTTACCCACGCCGCCGAGGCCTATGTGGCAAATAAGGCCACCGCATTCACCGATGCCATGGCCGAGCGAGCTTTTGCTATGGCATACCGCAGCTTACCCGCTGCCCACCGGGGCGACATGGAAGCAAAGAAGCAAATGATACTGGCCTCCTGTCTGGCGGGTATCGCCTTCAACGCTGCCGGACTGGGGATCAACCACAGTCTGGCCCACACCCTGGGCGGGCAGTACCATGTGCCCCACGGACGATTAAATGCAATACTCATGCCCGCCGTTATTCGCTTCAATGCGTCGGACAGCCAGGGAGGGGGGGCTGTACCCGCCGCCGAACGGTACGGGCGCTTAGCGAAATTATGCTCCCTGCCCCCCAACGCACGGAGCCTTGCCTCGGCCTTGGCGCGGCTGCGCCAGAGCCTGGGTATGCCGGATAAGCTTACCGCCTGCGGCATCGAGCGGGCCACCATACTGGCTGACCTGGCCCAGCTTGCCGCCACCGCCCTGGCTGATGTGTGCACCCCGGGGAACCCGATACCGGTCAGTGCAGCCGACCTTTCAGCCATTATAAAGGAAGTGGTGTAGGTGCCGATATGACAGAATTGCTTTTATCGGTGGGCATTGACATCGGCACCTCTCGCCCCAAAATATGCGAAGCATGTTTTGGGGTTCCCCGATTCTACCACATCCTCGGCAAAAGTGAATTTTGCCTGCGGAAAATCTCCGCGGTGCTTCGATTTTACGGGCTTACGCCCGCCCCGCGTTGCGGGGCCCCGGTGGTGGAGGTGCCGATATGACAGAATTGCTTTTATCGGTGGGCATCGACATCGGCACCTCCACCACGCAGCTGATTATTTCAAGACTGACGCTGGAAAACCGGGCAAACCCCTTTTCCGTGCCGCGTATTGCCATTGCCGAGAAGGAAGTCCTTTATTGCAGTGAGATTCACTTTACGCCCCTCCTCTCCGATACGGTAATTGACGCTGAGGGGGTGCGGGCCATTGTGGATGAGGAATACCGAAAATCGGGCTTTGACAAGGCCCAAATTTCCACCGGGGCGGTCATTATCACCGGGGAGACCGCCCGGAAGGAGAATGCCCGGGAGGTCTTAAGCGCCCTCTCCGACTTTGCCGGAGATTTTGTGGTGGCAACCGCAGGCCCGGACCTGGAGAGCATTTTGGCGGCACGGGGGGCGGGGGCGGATGAATACTCCAGGGAGCATCATACGGAATTATTACACTTTGACATCGGAGGCGGTACCTCCAATCTGGCACTTTATAACCATGGAGAGCTCAAGGCAACCGACTGTTTGGATATTGGCGGGCGGCTCGTTAAGCTCAGGCCGGATGGGACGGTGTACTATATATCGCCGTCATTAAAAGGCGGGGCGGCGCAGAGGCCGCCCCCTGTCACAAAATCGGGCGGCGTGTCCGTGGGGCAGAGGGTCACGCCGCAGGAGCTGGCACCCATCATCGAAGCCATGGTGGACGGTCTGGAAGAGGCCATCCCGCCGGGGGTCAAGAACCTCTCCTTTTCGGGGGGCGTGGCCGACTGTATGTGGTCGCCCCCCGAAAATTGGCTGGCATTTGGGGACATCGGAGTACTGCTGGGCGGGGCAATTCGCCGCCGGTTTGAGGAGAAGGGGTTCCATCTTGTCAAGGGCTCTGAAACCATCCGTGCCACCGTGGTGGGGGCAGGGGCACACTCCACCGATATTTCCGGCTCCACTATTTTTTACCGGGACATGAACTTTCCCCTGAAAAACCTGCCCATTCTCAAGCTGACCGAAACCGAGGAACGGGGAGATGCCGCCGCGCTGGCAGCAGCCATTTCGGAGAAAATCCGCTGGTTTGCCGATGAGGAGGGACTGGCGCAGACAGCACTGGGTCTGCGGGGGGAGAAAAATCCTTCTTATAAGCGAGTGCAGACCTTGGCGGAGGGCATCTATCATGGGCTGGAGCCCCTTTTACGAGCGGGGTACAAGCCCATTATCGTGGTGGAGGCCGACATGGCAAAGGTACTGGGGCAGGCATTGGCGCCCCAGGTGGACGGCCCGCTCCTGTGCCTGGATGGCGTGGGGGTGGACAACGGCGACTACATCGACATCGGTGCGCCGGTAGCAAATGGGGCGGTACTGCCCGTTATTATAAAGACATTAGCCTTTCAAAACCAATGATGGGAGCGATAAGATGATACTCAAAACCAAGCTGCTGGGCCACGTCTACGAGTTTAAGTCGGTAAAGGACGCACTGGCCAAGGCCAATGAGGAAAAGTCGGGCGACCGGCTGGCAGGCATCGCCGCCGAAAACGCCGAGGAGCGGGTGGCTGCCAAGGTGGTGGTGGCAAACCTCCTTCTCTCCGACCTGCGCAACAACCCCGCCGTCCCCTATGAGGAGGACGAGGTTACCCGCATTATACAGGACGACGTGAACGAGAAAATCTATGAAGAAATCAAAAATTGGACGGTCTCCGAGTTGCGGGAGTGGCTTTTAGACGAAAAGACCACCGACCACGACATCTGGCGTATTTCCAGAGGGCTTACCAGCGAGATGATTGCAGCCGTAGCAAAGCTCATGAGCAATATGGACTTAATTTACGCCGCCAAAAAGATGGTCATCACCGCCCACTGCAACACCACCATCGGCCTGCCCGGTACCCTCTCCTGCCGGCTTCAGCCCAACCACCCCACCGACGACCCCGACGGTATTATGGCAAGTCTCCTGGAGGGGCTCACCTACGGCGCGGGGGATGCGGTGCTGGGCCTCAACCCCGTGGACGACAGTGTGGAGAGCGTGCGCCGTGTCCTCGACCGGTTCCATGAGATCCGCAACCGCTGGGAGATTCCCACCCAAATCTGCGTCCTCGCCCACGTCACCACCCAGATGGAGGCGGTGCGCAAGGGCGCGCCCTGCGACCTGATTTTCCAGTCCATCGCCGGCAGCCAGAAGGGGAACGAGGCCTTTGGCCTGGACGGCAAAATGATTGAGGAGGCCCGGCAGCTGGCTCTTCACGAGGGCAACGCCACCGGCCCCAACGTTATGTATTTTGAGACCGGGCAGGGCTCCGAGCTCTCCTCCGAGGCGCACCATGGCGCCGACCAGGTGGTCATGGAGGCGCGGTGCTACGGCTTTGCCAAGCGCTATAAGCCCTTCCTGGTCAACACGGTGGTGGGCTTCATCGGCCCTGAATATTTGTACAATTCCAAGCAGGTCATCCGGGCGGGATTAGAGGACCACTTCATGGGCAAGCTCTCGGGCATTCCCATGGGGTGCGATGCGTGCTATACCAACCACATGAAGGCAGACCAGAACGACATTGAGGATTTGGCGGTGCTTCTCACCACGGCCGGGTGCAACTATTTTATGGGCATTCCCCATGGCGATGATGTGATGCTCAACTACCAGACCACCGGCTTCCACGAGACCGCCGCTCTGCGGGAGATGTTCGGGCTTACCGCCATCGCCCCCTTCCAGAGATGGCTGGAGAAGATGGGGTTTGTGGAAAACAATAAGCTGACAAAGCTGGCGGGCGACGCGTCCATTCTGCTGGCATAGAGGGAGGGAAACCGATATGGATGATAAGGAATTACGCGCGTTGGTGGAGCGCATGATCGTAGAGCTGTCCGGTCAGGCACCTACGCCGCAAGTGAAGGCGGCCGACTATCTGCCCATGCAGAAGGAGGGTAACGTCCGCCCCGGCGGCCATGTGAGCGAGTGCGCCGTCGGTCCCTGTCTGGAGGACATCAGCGAAATTGACCTGCGCCGTCAGTATTTGGTGGAGAATCCGCAAAACGGCTCCGCATTTCTAGACTTAAAGCTTAAGACCCCCGCCCGTTTAGGCGTGGGTAGGGCCGGGGCGCGGTACAAGACCGCCACCATGCTCCGTGTCCGGGCCGACCACGCCGCCGCCCAGGACTCCTGCTTTTCCATGGTGGACGAGGAATTTGTAAAGCGAAACGGCTTTGTGCAGGTGCAGACCACCTGCACCGACAAGGATGAGTACCTGACCCGCCCGGATAAGGGCCGCCGCTTTAATGAGGAAAACCAGGCCATTATTAAAAAGACACTGGGTCAAAATCCCAAAGTGGCGCTGGTGGTAGGGGATGGTCTCTCCTCCGCCGCCATCGAGGCCAATGTAGAGGACTGTATTCCCGCCATTCAGGCAGGACTCAAAACCTTCGGACTGTCTGCCCCGCCGGTGCTTTTTATTAAATATTGCCGGGTGGGCGCCAGCGACCATATTGGTGACATTACCGGCGCGGAGGTAGTGTGTATGCTGGTGGGCGAGCGGCCGGGATTGGTCACCGCCGAGAGCATGAGTGCCTATATCACCTACAAGCCCTATGTGGGCATTCCCGAGTCTAAGCGCACCGTCATCTCCAACATCCACCGCCAGGGCACCACCGCCGTGGAAGCGGGCGCGCATATTGCAGAGCTTATCAAGACAATGCTGGACAAAAAGGCCTCCGGCATCGATTTAAAACAGTAAGGAGGGGTACGGCATGACAAACGATTTAATGCCTGTCCAGATTTTAGCAACCCATACCATTGCAAATGTGTCCGAAAGTCTGGCACAAAAGCTGGGGCTGCCTGACGGTCACCGCTCCATCGGTATTCTTACCACCGACTGCGACGACGTGACCTACTGCGCCCTGGACGAGGCAACCAAGTCGGCTGCCGTGGAGGTGGTGTACGGCAAAAGCTTCTATGCCGGAGCTGCCAACGCCAGTACCAAGTACGCCGGCGAGGTCATCGGTATTCTGGCAGGGCCCAACCCCGCCGAGGTGACCTCGGGCCTGCGGGCGGCCACCGCGTTTATTGACAGCGGCGCGGGCTTCCGCAGCGCCAATGAGGATGACAGCGTGGTCTACTTTGCCCACACAGTCTCCCGTACAGGCACCTATTTATCACAGACGGCCAATGTGCGGGAGGGGGAGGCGCTGGCCTACCTTATTGCTCCGCCCTTGGAGGCCGTGGTGGGCCTGGACGAGGCACTCAAGGCCGCCGATGTGGAGTTGGTGGCCTTTTACGAGCCGCCCAGTGAAACCAACTTTGGCGGCGGACTTCTCACCGGAAGTCAGTCTGCCTGCAACGCCGCCTGCGCCGCCTTTGCGGAGGCCGTCAAGGCTGTGGCGGCAAGACCCAGAGAAATCTAACGGCGGCGGGGAGCCTGTACCCGCAAACCAAGGAGGAGTTCTATGCAACTGGACAAAGACCTGCAATCGGTGCAGGAGGTGCGCAACCTGATTGCCGCCGCCAAGCAGGCCCACAAGGCTTTGGCGCGGATGGATCAGGGTCAGATTGACAAAATCGTGGCTGCTGTTTCCCGCGCGGGGGCCGAGCATGCCAAGCGATTGGGAGACATGGCGGTAGAGGAGACCGGCTTTGGAATCAAGGCCGATAAGGAAATCAAAAACAAATTTGCCGCTGTTACCCTTTACGACGCAATTGAGAACGAAAAGACCGTAGGAATTTTGGCCGAGGACAGGGAACACAAAACCATTGACATCGGCGTGGGGGTCGGCATTGTGGCCGGGCTGGTGCCCTCCACCAACCCCACCTCTACCGTTATTTATAAGACTATGATTTGCCTAAAAGCGGGCAATCCGATTATTTTCTCTCCCCACCCCAGCGCAGTAAACTGCATTATGGAGACGGTGAACATTGTCCGCCGTGCGGCGGAGAGCGCGGGCGCCCCCGCCGGGTGCGTCTCCTGCATTTCTACCCCTACACTGGACGCAACCAACGCACTGATGAAGCACCGAGACACCCGCCTGATTTTGGCTACCGGCGGGGGAGCCATGGTGAAGGCGGCCTACTCCTCCGGCACTCCGGCCATTGGTGTGGGCGCGGGCAACGGCCCCGCCTATATTCACCGCACCGCCAACGTGGCCCTCGCGGTCAAGCGAATTTTAGACAGTAAAACCTTTGATAACGGCACCATCTGTGCCAGTGAACAGAGTATCATCGTTACCCGCGAGATGGAGGGAGCCGTTACCGCCGAGCTAAAGGCGCAGGGGGCGTATCTTCTCTCCGACGCGGAGCACCGCAGACTTTCCGGCTTTATTCTCCGGCCCAACGGCACCATGAATCCCGCCATTGTGGGCAAAAGTGTGCAGACGGTTGCCAAGCTGGCGGGGCTGGAGGGAATCCCATCCTCCACAAGGGTGCTGGTGGCGCGGGAGACCGGTGTTGGCAAGGGCTATCCGTATTCCAATGAAAAGCTGGGGCTGATTCTGGCTTATTATGTAGAGTCGGATGAGGAAGCCGTCCTCCACCGGTGCGTTGAAATCCTGGAGTGGGAGGGGGCGGGGCATACCTTCTCCATTCATGCCGAGGATGAGGGTGTTGTGAGACGCTTTGCCCAGCTGGTGCCTGCCTCCCGCGTGCTGGTGAATACGCCCTCTGCCCTGGGCGGCATCGGCGCCACCACCTGCCTGTTCCCGGCCCTCACCCTGGGGTGCGGCGCTGTGGGCGGGTCGTCCAGCTCTAACAACATTGGCCCTCTGGACCTCATTAACATCAAGCGAGTGGCCTGGGGTGTACGTGAGCTGGAGGAAATTAGAGGCGGAGCGGCCAGCGCGCCCTATGAGAAGGATCGGCACGCCGGGGGTGCATCGTCCTACGATGTGGATATGGACGAGCTGGTGCGGCAAATTATAAGGAGGCTGAACGTATGAGTGAAGTCAACGCCGACGGCACGCTGCTGAATCCCCAGCAGCATCTCCTGCAGGAGGTTCAAAACCTCACCAACAGCCTCATGGCGGAGGAGCCCCAGCATCAGGATGAGGAGCCAAAGCGTAAGCGCCGGGTCAAGGCGGCAAACGGCGAGGACGCAGGAACCGTAGGCGGCGTACCCCATATGCCAGCCGCTATGGCGGGGAAGACGCCGCGCATGGACGCACCGGAGGAGACCGTAGAAGCCTTTGGCAGAAAGACGGCTTCTCTCCCTCGGGAAGCTCCGGTAGTAGAGGAAACCAAGAAAGCGGGACGGGGGAATGCACCCACCGTTCCGGTCACAATTGAAAGGAGAAATACAAAAATGGCTAACACAAACGCATTGGGTATGGTAGAGACAAAGGGACTGGTGGCCGCCATCGAGGCGGCAGACGCCATGGTCAAGGCTGCTAACGTGCAGCTGGTCGGGAAAGAGCAGGTGGGCGGCGGCCTGGTGACCGTTATGGTACGGGGTGACGTGGGTGCGGTCAAGGCCGCCACCGACGCAGGCGCCGCCGCCGCCGAAAAGGTAGGCGAGATGGTTTCCGTACACGTTATCCCCCGTCCCCATGCCGAGGTAGACAACATCCTGCCCCACAGCAAGGGCGACAGCTACGATAATCAATAAGCCATGGCGCTCTTAACGGCAGAAGATGTGCGGTTAATGTCCAACGGCGGCACCCGCGGCCCGGTGGTGGTACAGCGCAACCAGGTGCTTACCCCATCGGCCAAGGACTGGCTGCGGGAGCACAGGGTGGAGGTAGTTTACCCACAGGGGAAGAACGGCGGAAAGTATGTAATTGCCGCAGACCCCCATGGGTCAAACCATACGAGCGATAGTGAGCGCCGCGAGTGCGGCGGAGCCCGGCGAAATTCACTTTCGACGGGCGATAAAGATATAAATCAAGGGGGTCCCCCCGGAATGGAACATTCCGTGGGGGAAAAGCCCGAGCATATGACCCATCTAAAGGGCAATGTCCTGGTATTCAAGGATCACCCCCGCATTGCCTTTCGGGGCTATATCGACCTGCTGGAGGCCGAAATTACTCTGGCGCAGCAGGCGGCGGCAGGGTACAAGGCTCTTGTCGAGGAACTGGAGGAGGTCTTGGGCTTTGTCCGGCGCATGATACGCTTTGACGTGCTGGACGAGCGGGTGGGGGAGGTTAAGCTCTGCGGCTATACCTCCGACCAGCTGCGGGAGTACTCCCACTACCCGGAAAAGCATTTCGGACAGCCCCACTTTATGGTGCGCTACACCGACGGGCCTGCCATTTTGGCGGTCAATAAGGTGCGCACGGTGGTGCGGCAGACCGAGCTGGCGGCCTACCAGGCCTTTCGGGACGCGGACGGAAATGTGACCCGGGGGGATATAATTCTGGGACTAAACCGGCTATCGTCCCTGTGCTGGATTTTTATGATTAAATTAAAGGCGGGGAAATATGAATACAACTTATGATATTAGCCGCCTGGCGGAGGAAATTGTCTCCCGCATGACCATTGAGCTGGAGGCCTCCGGGCGGCACGTCCACCTAAGCCGCGCCGATGTGGAAACCCTCTTTGGTCGGGGCTATCGGCTCAACGCCGTGAAAGACCTCTCACAGCCGGGGCAGTTCGCCTGTGCTGAGCGGGTGACGCTGGTGGGACCCAAGGGGGAGCTGAAAAACGTGGTGATTTTGGGCCCCGAGCGCCCTGAGAGCCAGGTGGAAATCTCCCTCACCGACGGCGTTACACTGGGCATTACCCCACCGGTGCGCATTTCCGGCAGCATTGAGGGCACCCCGGGCCTTGTTATCCGTAACGGCGACCGGGAAATCAGACTGACAAAGGGGCTGATTGTCGCCAAACGGCACATCCACATGACCCCCGAGGACGCCCAGCGCTGGGGAGTCAGCAACAAGCAGATTGTACGCCTGCGCACCTTCTCCGGCAGACCGCTGATCTTTGATGATGTAGAGGTGCGGGTATCCGAAAAATTTGCCACCGCCGCCCATCTCGACTACGACGAGGCCAATGCTTGCGGGTTTAAAAAGGGCGATAGGGGTATGATTACAGCTTAGCCTTAGCGGTTTAAACGGGCATGTGCGTTGGCCGAGGAGTTTCCGCGCCCAGTGGCGCGGTGCAAGGGTTTTGCCACAGGGAAAACCTTGGCGCAGGGCGAATTTACTTCGCCCGAGCATTTTATGGCAAAGGGGTCCCCGGGAAAAGGCAAAGCCTTTTTCTGGGGAGCGGCCAATGCTTGCGGGTTTAAAAAGGGCGATAGGGGTATGATTACAGCTTAGCCTTAGCGGTTTAAACGGGCATGTGCGTTGGCCGAGGAGTTTCCGCGCCCAGTGGCGCGGTGCAAGGGTTTTGCCACAGGGAAAACCTTGGCGCAGGGCGAATTTACTTCGCCCGAGCATTTTATGGCAAAGGGGTCCCCGGGAAAAGGCAAAGCCTTTTTCTGGGGGAGCGGCCAATGCCTGCGGGTTTAAAAAGGGCGACAGAGGCATGATTATAAGTAAAAAATAAAAAAAGAGGGTGGGTAGATGAGGCTGGAGCACCAAAATGGCAGCTTGGTAATAACGCAGCTACCCATTGAGCAGATGGCGTTTTTGGCACTGGGAATACCCATGGACGAGGAAATTGCGGCGGTTTTGACTGCCCTGCTTGCCGGCAAGCGGGTGGGCATGGCGGTAGGTGGGCTGGAGTACAAAAACTATAAAAAGACCGCGCCGTTAGGTATCTATCAAAAATTTATGGGTATGGAGCGCCAGCTTCGGGAGATGGGTATTTATGTTATTAGGTCAGGTTACTGACAAGGTATGGGCCACAAAAAAATCCCCCGCCCTGACGGGACAGACCTTTCTCACCGTTCGGACAGGGGAGACAACCATTGTCTGCGCCGACTGCGTGGGGGCGGGCGCGGGGGAGACCGTACTCATCGCCACCGGCTCGGCTGCGCGGGTGGCGGCGGGGGAGGGCATTCCCGTTGACGCCGCCATAGTGGGCATTATCGACCTGTAAAGCGGCGCGTCAAGGATGCCGCGCTCTACAAATCCAAAAAGGGGGCAATTTCTTTGTCCATCAACGAAATCATTGTCTATCTCATGGTTATTTTTATGGCGCTGGGCGCCATAGACCGTATCATTGGCAACCGCTTTGGTCTGGGTCAACAGTTTGAGGAGGGCATCATTGCCATGGGCAGTCTGGCTCTGGCCATGATTGGTATTATCACCCTGGCACCCGTGCTGGCAAACTTGCTGCGACCGGTGGTGGTGCCCGTCTATCAGTTCCTGGGTGCCGACCCGGCCATGTTTGCCGGTACCATTCTGGCAAACGACATGGGGGGCGCGCCCTTAGCTCGCGAGCTGGCGCTGAGTAAGGAGGCCGGTCAATTTGGCGGCCTGATTGTAGGCGCTATGCTGGGCCCCACCATCGTGTTCACGATCCCCGTGGGGTTAGGTATTATTAAAGCAGAGGATCAGCCCTTTTTGGCCACCGGCGTGCTGGCGGGCGTGATTACCATTCCTGTTGGCTCCTTCATTGGTGGTCTGGTGGCCGGTTTTCCCGTTATGATGGTGCTGATGAATCTCATTCCCATCGTCATTTTCGCCGCCCTGATTGCGCTGGGCCTTTGGCTCATTCCCAAGGGCATGGTGACAGGCTTCAAGGTATTTGGGCGCATTGTGGTTATCGTTATCACCATTGGTCTGGCAGCCGCTATTATTGAAACCCTGACGGGGCTGGTTCTCATTCCCGGCATGAACCCCATTGACGAGGGCTACCTCACCGTGGGTGCCATTGCCATTGTGCTGGCAGGCGCGTTCCCGCTGGTGTACGTCATTACCAAGGTATTTAAAAAGCCCCTTTTAAAGCTGGGGCATCTTATGGGCATGAACGACATCGCTGCCGCCGGCCTGGTGGCGACCCTGGCCAATAACATCCCCATGTTTGGCATGATGAAGGACATGGATAAGCGCGGCAAGGTGGTCAACGTGGCATTTGCCGTCTCGGCGGCCTTTGTATTCGGCGACCATCTGGGCTTTACGGCGGGCTTTGATTCCACCATGATTTTCCCCATGATTGTGGGCAAGCTGGTGGGCGGTATTACCGCCGTGGCGGTGGCTATGCTTATTACCCGCAAAGACCGGGAGACGGCGTAGAGCTGCCATATATGGCGGCCGTGTGGAGGATTTTAAATGGATAAACAGGCGTTAGAACAACTGGTACGGCAGGTGCTGCTGGAAAAGCTGGGCGGCGGGATACAGGGGGCGCCATTGCACGGGGTGCAAAGTGTTTCAGTGCCCAATATTCGGGTTTCCGAGGCTGACCGTATGGACACCGGCAGACCCGGTGACCGGGTGTACACCCACGACCTCTTTACGCTGGAGCAGAGTCCCCGGCTGGGGGTGGGCATCATGGAGATGACCGACACCACCTTCCCCTGGACGCTCAATTACGACGAGATGGACTATGTGGTGGAGGGGCGGCTGGATGTGCTGATTAACGGCGACAAGGTCTCCGCCGGGCCGGGTGAGGTGCTCTATATTCCCAAGGGAAGCAGCATTTCCTTTTCTGTCACCGGCCACGCGCGGTTTTTATATTTTGTCTACCCGGCAGATTGGCAAAATCAAACGTAAAAGAAGAACGGAGTTTTCACAGGCCAGCAGACCGGTGAAAACTCCGTTTTATTGCTGTGTGCAGCGCTACCGCATTTCGTACTCGCCGGTAACTTCCCCCACTGCGGCGGCAGGGTCGATGGACAGTGTACCGTAACAGCGCACCTTTCCAATGCGGCAGTCGGGGCCGATGGTGATGTGAGCTCCGGTAACCATCTCGGCAGTGACGCCGGATAGGTCGACATGCTCGCCCGTAATGGATTCGGTCTTGGACAGCCCCACGGAGGGCAGGAAACGTATTAGCAGCGCCGGACGATGGGAGTGGATGTAAACGTGACCGCCTTCAATGGACTCTGCCTTAATTAGCCCGGTGACCTGCAAATCGTTGCAGGAGACCAGTCTGTCCGCTGTGAGAATACCGGCGCACTTGAGCTCGCCCCCTCCCAGCCGATCCCCCTCTACATGGAGCATACCGTTGACCGTCAGGACATTGGCTATCATGCTCTCCTCAATAGTTGCCGTACCGTTGCAGACAGTCTCCTCCGCGGCAAGGCTGCCCTCGCACTTAAAAGAGCCATTGACCGTTAGGGTGCGGCACTCGGTATCGCCCTCCACCTTAAAAGTGCCCATAACCCCGATGTCCAGTGCCCGGACAGGGCCTTCGCACTTGCCCACGCCGCTAACCATAATGCTTTGATATTCTCCGGTATGCATGCTGCTGGAGCCTGTAATATGAATATCTTCCATGGTATCGCCCTCCCTTGCTTCAGTGGCAGTATACTGCCGAGTGGAAGCAAACGCAATCAATTCAATGGAATTTTAATGAGATTTTTATTCTACCACAGGTAAAAAATGCTATAATGCTTTCCATAAAGGAGGCGTCGATTTTGATTATTGTTTATATTCTTTTGGGCATACTGGCGCTGTTTTTGCTGATGGGTGTCATCGCCATGGTTTTCTTTAAGCTGACCATGGGTAAGCGGGATAGCTGGCGCAAGCCGGAGGAGACGATATATGGCACGGGAGCGAAGAAAGCGCTCCTCCTCTACCAGCCCTCCAACGGCAAGCACAATGTACCGCTGGCTAAGGCACTGGCTGAGGATTTGGCCGGGCGGGGCTATACCGTAACGGCCAATTATCCGTCCGAGCAGCTAACCTATGACCCCGCCGATTACGATTTAATTCTTTACGGCAGCCCGGTCTACATGGGGGAGACCTCGAAAGCCCTGCGCAATTATATTCAGTCCCACCCAGTTACCGGCAAGGATGTGCTTCTTTTCGTCACCGGGATGCAGACGGAGCAAAGCCCAGAGCTGGAGGCGCTCAAGCTCCTTTTCCCTGATGAAAACCACATCTCCACCATAAAGCTCTCTACAAAAGAGACTCAAAAGCTGCTGGACTATGCCCGCATGCAGCTGGCATAGCAAAAGGTTTATTAACAGACTGAGTTGTTCCCCATAATAGCGGTTATAATGAGGGACAATCTATCATATATATCCACCAGTCAACAAAAGCGGGAGTGTGGGTACATATGCAAACAGGCTGGAACGAGAACCGGGCAATGCTTCGCGGGCGGGTAGCGGAGGCTCCTGTCCTTTCCCATGAAAACCACGGCGTTTCCTATTGGCTTTTCCCTCTGGGCATTACCCGCCTCTCGGGCGCGGAGGATCGGGTAAACGTGGTGGTTTCCGCGCCCCTTTTGGAGGAGTGCGCCATTTCTCCCGGCATGGGAGTTGAGGTAGAGGGAGAGGTGCGTTCCTTTAACAACAAGAGCGGCAACGGCAGTCGTCTGGTGGTGACTATTTATGCCCGCACCGTGAAACCATCGGAGGAGGAGCATCAAAACCAGCTTACGCTGGCCGGAGTGCTCTGCAAGCCCGCCACCGTGCGCCGAACCCCCTTGGGACGGGAAATCTGCGATTTGATGCTGGCGGTCAACCGCAAATACGGCAGGGCCGACTACCTGCCCTGTATTGCCTGGGGCAGCTTGGCCCAGCGATGCGGTGCGCTGGCGGTAGGTGACGGTGTGCGTATTGAGGGACGCTTTCAAAGCCGAAAATACACAAAGGTGGAGAACGGCGTGAGCCACGAGCGCACCGCCTTTGAAATTTCAGTGATGAAGCTGGAGTCGGTACCAACGGAAAGAGAGAAATAGAGCTCAATAAAGCGAACCGCGTTTGTGGTTCGCTTTATTTTTTGATTGTTTTGTAAAAAATATCGATGGACAGATTCAAAGGCCTGCCTAAATTTAGCAGTTTAATTGACGCATAGAAAAATCTTGTGGGGCAAAGCTATGGTTGGATTCTCAATCCAATAAAAACAAACAAGGAGATGCACAATCATGACTGGTTCCAATAAGGCTGTTGTCCCCAGCGCTCGCGAGGCTCTTAACAAGTTCAAAATGGAAGCCGCTTCCCAGGTCGGCGTCAACCTGAAGCAGGGCTATAACGGCGACCTGACCTCCAAGGAGGCCGGTTCCGTGGGTGGCCAGATGGTCAAGAAGATGATCGAGGCCTACGAGAACGGCATGAAGTAAAAAAGGCTTTGCCTTTTTGAAGTGAAGCTGAGCCGGAGGGGAGTATTCCCC
>CAZDDZ010000064.1:0-16812 GCA_964504285.1 uncultured Pseudoflavonifractor sp. | reverse complement strand
GATGACGGTTACAGCGGAACAAATTTTGACCGGCCTGAATTTCGGCGAATGATTGCAGATATAGAGGCTGGTTGTATCAACACTGTTATTACGAAGGATTTGTCCCGGCTGGGCAGAGACTACATACAGGTGGGGCACTATTTGCAGCGGTATTTTCCCCAAAAGGGTGTTCGCTATATTGCCCTGGCTGACCAGTACGACAGTGCTGCCGGCGGCGGCATCAATATGATGATGCCGTTTCTGTCGGTGTTTAATGATATGTATGCCCAGGACATATCAAAGAAGGTGCGAAGCGCACTGAATGCCAGAAAAAATCAGGGGAAATTTGTCGGCTCTTATGCCCCGTTTGGCTATCAAAAGGCTCAGGAGGATAAGGGGCTTCTGGTGGTGGACCCTGTGGCGTCTGTCTGTGTGCGGCAGCTGTTCCGGCACTACCTGTGCTGTGCCTCGGTCATCGGTACCGCAAAATGGCTGACGGAGCAGGGGATTCCAACACCATCGGAATATAAAAAGGCGGGGAAGGGACAGCTTCGGTTTCCGGGCGTGTGGAGTGACACGATGGTAAGAAGAATTTTAACAAATCCCACCTATGCGGGGCACCTGACGCAGAACAGAGTAACGAAAATTAACTATAAGGTAGAAAAGAAGGTGAGCCTGCCTGCGGAAGAATGGATTGTAATTTCTAACACCCATGAGCCTATTATCAGCCAGGAGGAATTTGAACAAGTGCAGGCCCTGCTGGCGGTGAGGAGCTATCAGTCCGAGCGGCTGGAAAAGGGGCACTTGCTCACAGGGATAGCATTTTGCGCTGACTGTGGGTCGCCCATGACCTATGTAAAGGAAAGTAAAACGCGCACCTATATGGTGTGCCAAGGCTATCGACGAATGGGGAGATTGGGGTTATGTACCTCGCATTGCATGAGAGAGGATCTTGTTATAGATGCGATTCGACAGCAGCTTTCTTCCTTGGCACAACAGATGGACATCGACGCTTTGGGGCAGTCCGTCCAATGCGACACAGGGCAGCAGCAGGTCAAAAGGCAGATGGATTCCTCCCTCAAGAAATTGGAGGATTGCAAGCTGATGGCACAGAATCTCTATATGGACAAATCAACAGGACAAATTTCTTCATCCGAATTTGACGAGTTGTTTGCAGGGATTCGAGGCCAGCGTGAGCAGCTGGAGCGCAATGTGGAGGAATGCAGGGCTTACCTGGCGCAAGAAAATGAGCAGGGCGTGCTCAGGGAACAGATCAGACGGATCGTCGGGTTTGAAACACTGGACAGAGCAACACTGGCTACCCTGCTGGAAAAGGTCGTTATTTACGAAAACAAAACAATACAGCTGCAATTCCGCTTTCAAAAGCCTGAGTAGGGTGAAAACTTTACTGAGGTTTTTTTGTGCACCGGAGTAAAAAGATGCTCTCTGAAACCAATGGCATCAGAGAGCATCTTTTTTAAAAAATTAACAGTATGGGAAAGAGAGGCAGTGCTATTATAGCAAAAGACCTTTGCTCCGAAAGGAAACCGCTCTCAATTCATAAAATTTATCGAATGGTTGGCGAGAAATTGCTCCACTTCCTCCCTCGTAGGGAGAGAACTTTGGGCGCCGTGCTTTTGCACCGAGAGGGCGGCCACGGCCTGCCCCAGGGAGATGGCCTGGGCCATATCGTCGCTGCGGGTGTACTCAGCCACAAAACCACCGATAAAGCTGTCCCCGGCGGCGGTGGTGTCGGCCACCTTTACCTTATGTCCGGGGAAAAGGCTGGCTCCGGTTTTGTCCACCAGCATGGCCCCGCGGCTACCTAGGGTAATGACCACGGCGGACATGCCACGTGCGATGAGAGTATCGGCGGCCGCTTTTACCTGCTCGTCTGTTTCGGTAGACAGGCCGGTAATGCGGGAGAGCTCGTGCTCGTTGGGAACAAGAACATCCACATTGCAAAGTAGCTCGTCGGAAATCTCATGGGCGGGGGCCGGATTAAGCACAGTAGTTTTGCCCAGGCTCTTAGCTATGGCAAAAGCGTGTTCGGTGGTGGCAATGGGAGTCTCGTGCTGGGCCAGGAGGAGATCACAGGCCTCAATTACATCCCGGCAGCCCTCTACATAGGGTACATCCACCTGTCCGTTGGCGCCGGGAATGACCACAATGTTGTTCTGGGCCCTGGCATCCACGCAGATAAGCGCGGTACCCGTGGGAGAATCTGTCCGCTCCACACGCTCCACACAAACGCCGTCAGCTGACATGGAGTTCAGGACGGCAGCACCGAAGTCATCGGTGCCTACCTTGCCGAGAAAGACGGTCTCTACCCCCAGCTTGGCCAGTGCCACAGCCTGGTTGGCCCCTTTGCCGCCAAAGTAGCGGTGAAAGGTTTTCCCCGTCAGGGTTTCCCCCACCTTTGGAATTTCCTCCACACCGGCTACCAGATCCACGTTGATGCTGCCCAGTACGGCGATCATAATGTTTCCTCCTTTGCGGCGGCGCGGACGGCGTCCACGGTCTTATTCACCAGGTCGTTCATGGTAAAGCGGTTGTCTTTACGCAGATAGGTGGCAATGTCCTCTCCCACGGGCTCGGACCAATGGGCAGGTACATTCTCGCCACCCAGCAGAATGGCCATTACACTGAGGAGGGGGGCGGCGGTGCAGTCCACGTCCATGCCGCACATGGCAATTATATGGGCGGTTTTGTCGAAGTCGCCCTCGCCATACCACAGTGCCACAATTTCGGCGGCCACATTGGGGTAGGCATGAATCCAGTGGTATTCCTGGAAACGCTCCTCACACTTAGCCCAGGCATCCTCCCAGTCGCTGTGCTCCCGGCAGCAGTTGTAGGCAAAGGTCATGACCGCGTAGAACTCGGAATCGGCGGGAATACAGGACATGGTTTGCTCTACCAGAGTGTGTGGGTCCTTCTCCACAAAAGCCAGAGCGGTGAGTACCGCGTTGAACACGCCGCCCAGCACGCCATTCGCTGAATGAGAGATCACACCGTCCAGCACGGCCAGACGGGCGGCCAGAGCAGGATTGCCGGGTGCTACCATCCCATGGATGGTGGTGCGCATCTGAACGCCGATCCAGTCCACAAAGTAGTTGTTCACCGTGCCACTTTCGGGGGGCATAATGCCCCGGCGCAGGTTGCGCAGAGCCATCTCCTCGGCGGAGTAACCGTCGGGGATGAGGGAGAGCCACTCGTCGGCAATCTGTTGGGAGGTAATGGAGTAGCCGTGCTTGCGGAAGCCCTCCAGAAAAGCCAGCTCATAGGTAATGTCGTCGTTATAGGTCTCGGGTGCGCGGGTATAGCCGTGCACCTCGCCAAAGACCTTGCGGATGTTGGCGGTGGTATAGCCCTCGATTTGGGTGCCCAGGGCGCCTCCGATAAATTGGGCCACCCAGCCGGCGTAAATGGCTTCGCGATAGGCGGGAGTATTTACGTCCACGGCCTTGGCCGAAGGAAAGGCCACGGCGGCCGAGATGTCCTCCCACCCTGTATACAGCTTATAATTCCAATAGGGGGAGCTTTCATCCTTAGGTGCGGTGTTAAGTAAATAATATATTTTGGAAGTTATTTTTTGCAGCTCGCTGCCGTCCTTGGCTGCCGCGGCGGCTAGGCCGGACTCTAAAAGAGCTTCGGCCGCGCTCACGTCGTAGCCCCGATTGTGCATGGCCTGTACCGCCGCCACCACCAGGTGGCAGGGGGCCAGTGATCCGGGGACAAAGCTGATCCAGTCCTTAAAGAGTTTGCGGTCGGAGGCGAGACCGGCCTCCAGGTAGTGCATCCAGTTTTCCTCACACACCTTTGTGTTGGCGGGGGGCAGAGCCTGCCGGATCCAATCCAGCTCCATTTTCCATGCTTTCAACATAATCATCCTTTTGCTATTGCGTTTGCCTTTAATCTTTTGGTGCGGCTCCTGCTGTATGAGTAAACGGAAATTGCTACGATGGTAATAACGTATGGAATGGTTTGAATGAGCTGCGGCGGGAAGTTAAGCATCTGCAGCCGAATGGAGAGGGAGTCGGCCGCGCCAAAGACCAGCGAGGAGAGCAGTACGCCAATGGGTGTGCCGCGACCCATGGCCTCGGCGGCCATGCCGATAAATCCGCGGCCGGCAATCATCTCCTTGGAGAAGAAGGAGACATAGCCCAGGGACATGAACGCACCGCCCAGACCGGCCAGCGCCCCTGCAATAATAAGGGCTGTGTACTTATACTTCATCACGTTCACGCCCACACTTTCGGCGGCGTGCGCGTTTTCGCCAACGCTGCGGATACGCAGACCCGTGGGGGTACGGTAGAGGAAAAAAATCATGACGATGGTAATAATAATACCGATGTAGGTGAGCAGGTTATGCCCCGACAGAATGGGCCCCAGGACAGGGATGTTCTCTAAAATAGGAATATTTGCGTTGGGAATGCCGGGGCTCATAAGGCTCTGAGTAGAGCCCTTCTCACCGCAGGCGTAGAAGACCAGGAAAATAGTCAGTCCACTAGCCAGCGTGTTTAGCGCAATACCGGCCAAAATGGGCTCGCTTTTTAGCGTGAGAGTCACATAGCCAAAGACGCAAGCCAAAGCCGCCCCCACCAGCATGGCGGTGAGCACACCCAACCATGCGTTCTGGGTAAAGTAGCTGCCCAGTGCCCCGGCCAGAGCACACAGAAGCATAATGCCCTCGGTGCCAATGGAGTCAATACCGCCCTTGGTAAAGACCATGCAGGCCAGTGCCGCAAAGAGAATGGGGGTCATAACGCGAATGGTGGTGTAGACGAAGTCCACGGAGAAAATGGTCATAATAATGCCGCTCATACCGTCTCCTCCTTTGCTTCCATGGCGCGGGCTTCCTTAACAATCATGTGCTTTTTGTACTCGCGTAGAATGGCCTTAGCAGAAATAAGGACAATGACCAGGGCCTGAATGATCTTGACAATTTCAAAGGGGATGTTAGAGTTGCGGGTCATAATATCGGCGCCGGTGCGCAGATAGGCCAGAAACAGCGCGGCCAGGGGCACAAACTGCACTTTGTAATAGGCTACAATGGCGATTAGCACGCCGTCCCAGCCGTAGCCGGGCAGACCGCCGTACTGAAAGCGCTTATACATGCCGAAGAGATCCACGCTGCCGCCCAGGCCGGCCAACATGCCGCCCAAGAACTGAGAACCCAGGATGGCGCTTCCGGCGGCAATACCCGAGTACTTGGCCATGTTGCCGTTTTTGCCCACCAGAGTAACCTTATAGCCAAAGCTGGTCTTGTTGAGCACCAGCCAGATGACAACTACGCAAACAAGGGCAATGATAATGCCGGTGGTAATACGAGTGCCGGGGACAATACGGGGCAGAAGCACTCCCTCGTTAAATTTGTAGGAGTAGTTTGCGTTCATAGTGGGGTCGTAGAAAAAGTTGGTGATGATGTAAAGTCCGACATAGAGGCAGACATAGTTGAGCATAAGGGAGGTAACCAGCTCGTTGGCGTGGCACTTTACTTTTAAAAAGCCGGGAATCAGGGTAACAATGCCGCCGGCGCAGGCCGCCACGAACATGGAGAGAAGAAGGTTCAAAATAGGCGGCAGATCAAAGCTCAGTGAAGTAGCGGTAGCTGCCACAGCACCGATGAAAAAGGCACCCTCCATGGAAAGGTTAAAAAGACCCGCCCGATAGAGCATGGTGACGGCCAGTCCTGTAAAGATCAGGGGTACCATGGCCTCGATGACGTTGCCGAAGCGGCGCACGGTGGTCAGCGGCCCGATGAGAAAGTCCCAGATGGCAGTAAGCGGCTGGTCGCTGACGATGAAAATAACGATAAAGACGAAGACCATGGAGATGGTGATGGCTACAAAAATACGCAGCAGCTCCACAAGACCCAGTTTACTCTTGCCCATATTCCCGCTCCCTCTCTTCCTGTGATTGTTTCTTGAGACCCAGCATGTAGAGGCCAAGCTCACTCTCGCTGACGCTCTTACTGTCGTTAAAGTAGCCGGCAACCTCGCCCTCGCACATGACCATAATGCTGTCGCTCAGCTCAAAAATCTCGTTCAGGTCGGCTGAGATGAGCAGGACAGCGCGGCCCTGGTCACGCAGCTCCACAATTTTTTTCCAAATAAACTCAATGGCCCCCACATCGATGCCGCGGGTGGGCTGGTTGGCCATGAGAATAGTAGGATCGGCGGAGAACTCACGGGCCACGACAACCTTCTGCATGTTGCCGCCTGAGAGCATCCCAACCTCCTGCTGCTCATTGCGGCAGAGGATGGTAAAGTCCTTAACCAGTTTTTGCGCCATGGCGCGGATTTTTTTGTGGTCCAAAAGCTTACTGGTGTGAAGCACATCCTTGTCAATGCGGTCGGAGACCAGATTGCTCCAGATGGGCAGCTCTCCGGCCACGCCGGTGGTGATGCGGTCCTCGGGAATATAGGAAATGCCCTCGTCTCGTATGCTGCGGATATTTTCCTTTAAAAGGTTCTTGCCCTTGTAGAGGATTTCGCCGGTGGCACCTTGAAGCATGCCGAAAATACACTCTGCCAGCTCGTTCTGACCATTGCCCTCCACTCCGGCCACGCCCAAAATCTGACCCTTGCGAATGGGAAAGGACACGTTGTGCAGGAGCTGCTTGCCCTCCTTGTTCTTATAAGTCAGGCCCTTAACCTCCAGGATCTTATCGCCGAACTTGGCGGGACTTTTCTCTACATTGAGAATAACGTCGCGGCCCACCATGAAGTTGGAAATCTGCTCCTCTGTGGCATTTTTGACTTCCATCATGCCAATGGTGCGGCCACGGCGGAGGACAGTGAGACGGTCGCAAATTTGCTTGACCTCCCGAATCTTATGAGAAATGAAGATGATGGTGTGTCCCTTCTCACGCAGAAGGAGAAGCTGTTCAAAGAGCTCTTGGGTCTCCTGTGGGGTGAGGACGGCGGTGGGCTCATCCAGAATGAGGAGCTTAGCGCCACGAACCAGCACCTTGAGAATCTCAACCTTCTGCTTGAGACCCACGGAAATATCTGCTACCTTAGCCATGGGGTCAATGTTTAAATTATATTTTTTGGCGGTCTCGTCCACTAGTTGGATGGCTGACTTCTGATCGGTGAAGATACCCTTCTTGGGCTCCATGCCCAAGATGACGTTTTCATACACGGTAAGGGAATCCACCAACATGAAGTGCTGGTGCACCATGCCGATACCGGCCTTAATAATATCGGCGGACTTGCCCTCCAGGGGCTTACCCTCAAAGAGAATGGTACCGCTGTCCTTGGGCTCAATGCCAAAGAGAATTTTCATAAGGGTGCTCTTACCGGCGCCGTTTTCACCCATAAGGGCGTGGATCTCTCCCTTGCGAACCGAGAGGTCCACGTCCTTATTGGCGATGACACCGTTACCGTAGATTTTTGTTACCTTTTCAATGCGGAGAATCTCCGCGGTATCTGTGCTCATTACTCCAATCACCTCTTTAATTTGTGCTTTGGATAAAATGGCGGACAGGGGGCGAGCCCCTGTCCGCCGTTTCAGCGTTTCTTGCGGTACTGGTAGCCTGACCAGTATAATCCAAACCCGGACTACACTGGTTAGACTAAGGAGCGACGGAGTCGATCACGGCCTGAGCCGCATCGCCGTTGCCGCCCAGCGCGGTGGTGACGGTAATCTTGCCGGCAGCGACTTCAGCCTCGGCGGCAGTCACGGCGTCCTTAATGTCCTGGGGCAGGTTGGTTTCGTAGTATTCGTTCTTAGCGATGCCCACGCCGCTTTCGGCCAGACCCAGGCTCTCAAAGGTGCCCCAGGTCAGCTTGCCCTCTTGGTCAAGGCTTACGGCACGAACCAGAGAGTTGCCTACTTCTTTGAGTACAGAGGTAAGGATGACATTGGCCTTCTCTTCGTTGGTGCCCTTAAAGAGCATCGCCTGATCGGAGTCCACACCCACGATGTACTTGCCCTGCTCCACAGCCGCGTCTACGCAGCCCAGGCCCGCCTGCTCGGCAGCGGGGAAGATAATGTCAACACCCTGATTGTACTGGGCCAGAGCGGATTCCTTGCCCTTGGCGGTATCATCCCAGGAGCCCACATAGGAGACATAAACTTTAATTTCGGGGTCAACGGACTTAGCGCCCTCTACATAGCCTACCAGGAAGTCGCTGATGATGGGGTGAACCTCGCCGCCCACGAAGCCAATCTTCTTTTCGGCGTTGGCATTGGGCATATCGCTGGTGGTGACCAGGGCGGCCATAACGCCGGCCAGGTAAGAAGCTTCGTTCTGCTTGTAGCTGATGGAGTAGACGTTGGGGAAAGCACCGGTCTCAATCTCGGTGTCAAAGAGGATGAACTTCTGCTCGGGGAATTCGGCGGAGAGCTCAGTCACCAGCTCACCGGCGTTGGAACCGTTGGTGATAATGATGTCGTACTCGCCGCTCTCGGCCAGGTCCATAAAGGTGGGCTCCCACTTGGTCTGGTCGCGGCCGATCTCGATAATTTTGGTCTCTACGCCCAGCTTCTCTGCCATGGAGTTGACACCGGCAGCGGCGGAATCGTTAAAGGATTTGTCACCCAACTGGCCGGTGACCACAAAGACAGCCTTCATACCGGAGGCATTGGTGCTGCCCTCCTGGGACGGGGTAGTGGAGGGGCTGGGGCTGCTGGTAGCGGGCTTTCCGGCACAGCCGGAGAGAAGACCCAGCGCCATGGTGGTTGCAAGAGCGAGTGCGACAATCTTTTTCATTTGGTATTCTTCCTTTCCTTTGTTGAGCGGTTTATTGTAATGCAAGTCTGCAGGGGTAACAAAATTCATTAGGTGGTCTTTCGGACAATCAGTTCGGGCGGCAAAACCACCTTTTGCTCACGGGGAGCAGCGGGAGAGCTGGATATTTCTCGAAAAATTTCCACAGCCCGCTCACCCATCTGGTATTTAGGCTGGTGGACAGTGGTAAGGGGAGGATCCAAGTAACGGGTCATGTCAATGTTATCGTAGCCCACTACGGCCACATCCTCAGGGATGCGCACACCATGCTCCTTCAATGCCTGCATAGCGCCCACGGCGATAAGGTCGCCCTCGGCATAAACCGCGTCAAAATCCAGACCTTCCTCCATGCATCGGCTGGTGGCCTGGTAGCCAAACTCGGGCGAATACTTACCCATGTGGAAGTACTTCTCGGAAAAGGTAAGCCCATGACGCTTGAGAGATTCAAAAAATCCTCGGGTACGCTCCAGAGTATCTCCGGGCAGCGCTTTATCCAGACCCTTGCCCCGGTAAAGCCGATCTACAATTTCAGTGCGGGTAAAGCCCAGGTAGCGATCGCCGGTAAGAAGCAGAATGCGCTTTTTGCCCCGATCAGCCAGATGATCCATGGCCAGAGTAGAGCCTAAGTAGTTGTCTGATATGACGGAAGGGAAATTAACGCGGGAGAAGTAGTTACGGTCGACCACCACAATGGGAAAGGTATACTGGAGAAGGATTTCCTCATTTTTCACCGAGTCTACCGAGGGGATAAAGATGACGCCGTCCACCATTTTCTCATCTAAGGTGGCAAAGGCCTGCCGTTCCTGCTCCGCGTCCTCGTCGGTGTTCATAAGAATGGTGGTGTACCCGTACTCTTGAGCCTTGCTTTCCACGCCCTTGGCAATTTCGGGATAAAAGGCGTTGGTAATGTCAGGCAGGATGAGACCGATGGTCATGGTGGTTTTCGATACCATGCTCCTGGCAATTTTGTTGGTGCGGTAGTTCTCTTCCTTGGCAATCTGGCGCACCCGGTCGATGGTGGCCTGGGAGTACTCCGTGGTCTTTCCGTTGAGAATGTTGGACACACAAGCACCGGAAACACCCGCCAAAGCCGCGATCTGCTTCAAAGTAACCCTCATATAGTCCTCCAATTTGTTTACTTAAACGTTTAAGTGCTGTAAATAAAAGAGGCTTAATCGGTTAAGCCTTGGTGCGAGTACATATTATCCAACTAAATGAAAAAAGTCAACGCTTATTTGCATGTTCTCGCTAATTTTGTAGGTCGTTATAAATTTGGGGGGAGCATTTTTGTGCAAAAGAGAGAGCGCAAAATTGTAAATTGAGAGCGTATCTAAAAAGTAGCGGAATGCACAGAAGCGCAGAATTTTTTTGTCAGGCAAGCCGATTTTTTGCAGCCGCTTTTTCCATTTTTCATGCGAATAGAAATATTTTCATAAAACCTCTTGACTTTTTAACTGTAACTATTAAAATAACAGATAAGGATGTTAAACCAAATTACAGTTTGGAAAGACAAGGTGAAAGAACTTCGCAATCTTTCTCGCGGGGCGATGTAGGGGGTGATTCGTTTACCTTGCTTACTACCCACGGCTGAGAAAGTACAACACGGTTTTTAGGCACATGGCCGTGCCCCATGCTTTGTTATCCTCCTTGCCTTACTTGCCGTAAGGCGAGGAGGATAACGAACCCAGACGTGGGAAATCAGGCTCTGGGGCGGGTTCGGATTACGCTGGTTAGGCTATCGTCCCTATGTACAAAAAGCATCTTATTATTTCTCAGCTTCGCGTGATAAGATGCTGCTGTTATACAAATTTTTGCCGACGCGAAGCGGCGGAATGGATGATTAAAATGAACACTCGCACAAGAAATATCGTTATCCTTTGCCTTCTCGTTCTCCTTTGTGTCGGCGCTTTCCTTTTCCTGAAATCTCGTCTTTCTTCAGCCGGATATCAAAAGATTACCCCGGAAGAAGCACAGATAATGCTTGCAGAGGGGGGCGTTACACTGGTAGATGTCCGCACCGCGCCGGAATATACCGACCGACACATTGACGGTGCCCTCCTCATCCCACACACGGACATTCTAAATGCCCGCCCCGAGGCACAGCTCCCCGATTTGAATGCGCCTATTATCCTGTACTGCCGTACCGGTTCCCGCAGTCAGACTGCCTCCAAGGCGCTTCTGGAATACGGCTACAAAAATGTCTATGATTTGGGTGGCATCAACAGCTGGCCCTACGAGACAGTGTCGGGAGGGCCGGAAGTATGACGGGGGAATTTGCTGTTGCAGTACATGGGCTGGTGTATCTAAACCACAAACAATGCAGCCTCTCCAGCGAAGCGCTGGCGGAAAATATCTGCACACACCCCGCTCGCGTGCGCAAGGTTATGGCCTGCCTGAAAAAAGCCGGATTGGTTACAACAAAAGAGGGCGTGGATGGGGGATACTATTTCCCGCACAGAGCAGATACAGTGACACTGGCACAGGTTGGGCAGGCATTAAAGCTCTGCTATGTGTCTGCCAATTGGAGCAGCGGCGATACCGATATGGTATGTCTCGTTGCCTCCGGTATGGCGGGCATCATGGATCAAATTTATAGCGACATGAGCGCCCTATGCGCTGATTACCTCTCTCACGTTACAATCGGCGATATTGACCGCAAAATTTTTGGTCAGAAAGAAGAATCATTATGAAAACATTTGACAGTATCATCATTGGCTTCGGAAAGGGAGGTAAAACCTTGGCCGGAGCGCTGGCAGCAGCAGGACAGCAGGTTGCCCTTATCGAAAAGGACAGCAAAATGTATGGAGGCACCTGCATCAATGTGGGCTGCATCCCATCCAAATCCTTAATCCACAGCGCCGCGTTTTCGGCAGCCCAGGGGGGCGGGTTCTTGGAAAAATCCACCCGTTATACCGCTGCCATTGAGGAAAAGCGCCGATTGACTGCCATGCTGCGCAAGAAAAACTTCGATAAGCTGGACACCAACCCGAACGTTACCGTCATTAACGGCACGGCGGCCTTCGCGGGCCCCTTACAGGTATCTGTCACTACCGGGGCGGGGACGGAGACACTTACCGGCAAGCAGGTCTTTATCAACACCGGCGCCCGTCCCTTTGTGCCCGATATTCCAGGACTCAGGGAGAGCAAGTATGCCTGTGTGAGCGAAGGACTGCTGGATTTAGATACGCTTCCCAGGCGGCTGGTTATTTTAGGCGGCGGCTATATCGGTGCAGAGTTTGCCTCCATGTACGCTATGTTTGGGGCGGAAGTTACTATGATTCAGGATGGTGCCGACTTCCTGCCCAGAGAGGATGGCGAAATTGCAGACGCCGTTCTATCCCGCCTCAATGCGCTGGGTGTGGAAGTGCTGCGCTCGGCCGTTACTGAATCTGTGGCAGATGCTGACGGTCACGCGCTCCTTACAGTTCGTACCCCGACGGGGGTTAAGACACTGGCGGCGGAAGCCGTTCTCGTGGCCACCGGCCGCCGTCCTAATGTGGAAGGGTTAAACTTGGACGCAGCCGGAGTTGCACTGACCGAACGCGGGGCAGTAAAAACCGATGTATTCCTCCGTACCACCGCGCCCAACATCTGGGCCATGGGTGATGTGGTGGGCGGCCTGCAGTTTACCTATATCTCTCTGGATGATTTCCGCATCGTGAAGGATCAACTTTTCGGAAGCGGAACGCGCACCACAGAGAATCGAGGCGCCGTTCCGTACAGTGTGTTCCTGGATCCCCCCTTTTCGCGCGTGGGCATGACCGAGGAGGGGGCCAGAGCACAGGGCTACGAGGTGAAGATAGCCAAGCTGCCTGCCGCCGCCATTCCCAAAGCGCAGGTGCTAAAGGAGACCACCGGCCTGCTCAAGGCTGTGATAGACGGGAAAACCGGGCGTATTTTAGGGGCGCATCTGTTCTGCGCGGAGTCCCACGAGATGATTAATCTTATTAAGCTTGCCATGGATGCCAACCTGCCCTACACCGTCCTGCGGGACGCCGTCTACACCCATCCAACCATGAGTGAGGCGTTCAATGATTTATTTGCCAACCTGACATAAAAGGAGTTTATTTCATGGGCTTTACCCAAACCGCACTTTCCGTCCCGGCAATCACCGTTTTTTTGCAGGGTCTGCTTAGTTTCTTTTCCCCCTGTGTTCTACCCCTTGTCCCACTCTATATCGGCTATCTTTCCGGTGGCGCGAAAACCGTGGACAACCGCGGTGTGATCAGCTATCAGCGCAAGAAGGTGATGCTTCACACCCTGTTTTTTGTTCTTGGTGTTAGCTTTGCATTTTTTGCACTTGGCTTTGGATTCAGCGCCGTGGGCAGATTCTTTGCCGGTAACCGCATGCTATTTGCACGCATTGGCGGCATCCTCATCATTCTGTTCGGCCTGTTTCAGCTAGGCTTCTTAGGTGAATCGAAGCTGTTGGGGCGGGATATACGCCTGCCCTTTCGCTTAAATGTGCTGACGATGAACCCCATAACCGCATTTCTCATGGGCTTTACCTTCAGCTTTGCCTGGACGCCCTGCGTCGGCCCCGCGCTGGCCAGCGTTCTACTCATGGTTTCCTCGGCTAAGACGGTTGTCACCGGTTTCCTGCTCATCGGTGTTTACACACTGGGATTTGTCCTCCCATTCCTTGCGCTGGGGCTGTTTACCGGTACTTTGCTGGACTTCTTTAAAAAGCACCAGAATGTAGTGAAGTACACGGTTAAGGTGGGCGGTGTTCTCATGATCCTTATGGGTATCATGATATTTACCGGCATGATGAACGGCGTCACCGGATATCTTTCCCAGTTCGGTGCCCCCTCTGCAACGAAGCCCACCCCATCGCCGGCCGTTACAGCCGCCCCGACTCCCTCTGATTTGCCGAAGGAAACGGTTTCTCCTTCCGCTACCCAGGATCCTGAGGAGATTACAGCCCCCGACTTTACACTGGTGGATCAAAACGGCGACACCCACACTCTATCCGATTACAAGGGCAAAGTTGTCTTTCTGAATTTCTGGGCCACCTGGTGCCCTCCCTGTCAAAAGGAAATGCCGGATATTCAGGCACTCTACGAGAAATACGGAAAAAATAGTGAGGATGTCATCGTACTCGGCATTGCCAATCCCAAATCAGACGCATACCCCAATGCGCAGGACAAAACAGAGGAGGAGATTACTCAATTTCTCACCGACCATGAATACACCTATCCTGTGGTCATGGACGTGACGGGCGATATTTTTAACCAATATGCTGTGCGCTCCTTTCCAACCACCTTCATGATTGATGCCGAGGGCAATGTGTTTGGTTATGCCAGCGGTATGCTCACGGCCGACTTTATGGAGAGCATTGTGCAGCAGACCATCAGCGGTGAGCGTGCTTCCTAAATATTACTGCAAAAACAGCAATTAAAAACGGCAGGAGCTCATAAGGTGTGAGGTCCTGCCGTTTGCTTTTCTTATCCAATTCACACACCCGCCGGGGTGGACTTTGACGGGGCGGCGAGGCTGGGCGTAAAAGCAATTTGGGCCTTGTCGCTGCCGGGAAAGGTGGCTCCGGTGACGGCAGGCCGAGCCATTAAAAATACCATATATAATATCCTCGGTGAGTTAGGAGTGTGAGCATGGAACAGCGAAAGGTAGGCTTTGCCTTCTGCGGCTCCTACTGTACTTATGACAAGGCTATGGAAACTTTAGAGCGGGTGCACGGACTTTACGGCGATGTGACACCCATTATATCAGAGCGAAGCGCAGCCACCGATACCCGATTTGGAAACGCCCACGACTTTATGCGGGAAATGCAGCGCATCTGCGACAAGCGGGTCATTGACAGTATTAAGGCAGCCGAGCCGATTGGACCTAAAAAGCTTTTTGATGTGCTGGTCATCTGCCCCTGTACAGGTAATACGCTGGCTAAGCTGGCGGCGGGTATTACCGACTCGTCGGTGACTATGGCGGCCAAGGCGCACCTGCGCAACAGCAGACCGCTGATTATCGCCGTGTCTACCAACGACGGCTTAACGGGCTCAGCCCGGAACATCGGCACCCTGATGGATAAAAAGAATGTCTACTTCGTGCCCTACCGGCAGGACGATCCGGCAGGAAAACCGGCCTCGCTGGTGGCCGATTTTAGCCTGGTGCCCGCCACCATCGAGGCTGCTCTTCGCGGCGAACAGCTCCAGCCCCTCCTTCTGGGGCCGTAAATAAAAATCGGCTTCCCCATACCGGGGAAGCCGATTTTTAGGTTGTGTTCAGGGCTGTGCTCAAAATAAGCAACGGGGTACAAAGGCGGCGATGATACGCCTTGGGGGCTGGATAGGGGGAAAAAAGAGCTGCCACCTTGCTGCGATTAGGCATAATCGCCAAAAAAGAAGATAGGAAAAAGAAAAACTAGAGAAAACAAACAAAACACTATTGACCTTCCCCTAAGGGGATGGTGTATGGTAAGATTGTAGACCAAAGAAAAATAAGAAAAGAGGAATGTGATTATGAAGGGCTTTGCAGAACACTTTGTAAACGACGGCAAAAATTTTACCGTGGAAAAGGGAGCCATTCTGATTGTAGATATGCTCAACGACTTTTGTAAGGACGGGGGGGCCATGGTGCTCCCGGAGGGAATGGAGACTGTGGAGCCAACCCAGCGGCTTATTGCCGCCGCCCGAGCCAAGGGAATGCCCATTATTTACATCAACGACTGCCACCGGGCCGGCAAGTACGACCGCGAGTTTGAAAAGCGTGCCCCACATTGCATCGAGGGTACCTGGGGTGCCGCTGTGATTGACGAGCTGACGCCCCAAGAGGGGGATTACTGTATTCCCAAGCGTCGCTTCAGCGGATTCTATCAGACTGATTTGGACCTGGTGCTGCGGGAGCTGGGGGTTGAAACCGTGATTGCCACCGGCGTCGTCACCAATATTTGCGTGCGCTCCACCTGTCACGATGCCTTCTTCCTGGGTTACAACGTTGTGGTGCCTAAGGACTGCGTCCGTGCCACCGGCCCCCGGGAGCAGGAGTCTACCCTCTGGGATATTGAAACCCATTTCGGCACTGTGACTAACTCGGACGAGGTTATTGCAAAGCTCTCGTAGAGCCATTTAATAAAGAAAAAGGGGGGGGAGCGCGGGATGGTTACGGTAAAGGTTGCGGCAGACATTACAGGCCTGACGGTAAAGGGAATCCGCTTTTATGAGAAAATAGGCCTTGTAAGCCCGGCACCCCGCTCCCAGTCCGGATACCGGCTCTATTCGGAGGAGGACATTTTCCGCCTTCAGCAGATACGCTTTTATAGGGAGCAGGAATTTTCGCTTGAGGAGATTGCCGATATTTTAGCGGCCCCGGAGGACAAAATGCGCAGTATGCTCTCCCAGCAGCTGGGCAAGATTGAAACTCGCATCGGGGAGCTGGAGCGGGTGCGGCTGACCCTTAATAACGCACTGAATGCCGCCAACTGCGGTATTGTGCTTACCAGAGAGAAGGAGCGGCAGCATCGGCTGGAGCGCCACCACACCGCCATTGTGGGGATTGACCTGCAAAACGACATGACCGACGGCGGGGCCTTGCCCTGCAAGCGCATCTATAACCTCTTTCGGCCCCTTAGCAGCTTTTACGCTAAGGCCAGGGCCAAGGACATTCCCATTGTCTACGTCTGCGATTCCCACCGGCAGGGGGACACCGAGCTGGAACTCTGGCCCGACCACGCCATTGAGGGCACCTGGGGTGCGCAGATTATTGACGCACTGGAGCCCAAGAGCCAGGATTACATTATTAAAAAAAGCTATTTTAATGCTTTTTATCAAACCCAACTGCAAAAGACGCTCAAAAAGTTGATGGTAGACACCATTATCCTCACCGGTTGGCGTACCCACGTCTGCGTGGCACAGACCGCGATTGAAGCTTACCACCTGGGCTACCGGGTGTTCGTGGCGGAAAACGGTGTAGATTCCACCACCCAGGCCGAGCATGAATTTGGGCTAAACCTGCTTCGGGTCAATTACGAGATTCCGGTGCTGCCGTACCAGACCATTTTAGACAGTGTGGCTGAGGACGGGGGCAACTAGAGCCTTTCTGAAAAGTCCATGCATCCGTTCTTTTGACAAAAATTTCGCCAT
>CAZDDZ010000063.1:0-16860 GCA_964504285.1 uncultured Pseudoflavonifractor sp. | reverse complement strand
TATGGCAAGGAAAATCGGCGCTGCCACGACGGAAAAAGACAGGTTTATGGGCGTCTTGATACTTTTCAGATGCGCTCTAAATATTTGGCATCCCAACAGGTCGAACATAATCGTTTCTGCTCGTTTTATGCAATTTTTCTATTGTAAAGCACATTCCCTTGCTGTATAATGATACCAATAAAACAGTGACAGTGCAGAGGGGGGCTGGCTTATGGGGCTTTTAAACCATTTAAAAAATCTAATCTGGAATGAGAACGATGAGGACGATGGCTACAAGGAGCCGCGCCGCACTCCTTCTGTTGCGCCCTTCGAGTCCTGCGGTGGTAAGGTTGTGCTAGTAAAGCCCGACCTTTATATTAATGTAGGTCTGCTTACCAGCTATCTGTGTGCCGGTTATTTGGTAATGGTTGATCTCTCCGGTGTCACTTCAGAGGGTGCCCGCCGTATTGTAGACTTTTTAAGCGGGGCTGCTTACAGCCGTGACGGCACACTACTCCAGGTCGCCTGTAAAGTTTACCTTCTTGCTCCGTCTAATGTGGATGTGAGCGACTGGAATGAGGTCAAGGAGGAAGATTGGGTGTACGACAACGCCTTTAACTTCTAATTTTTTGAGAAGATAGGCAAAAGACTCCCGTCGACGATTGAATCGCTTTTCTGCACTTTCGTTTTTTCATAAAATACCCCCTGATGTAGTTTTATGTTTCTACATCAGGGGGTATTTTTCTATTGTCCGTTTTTAACGGAGCTGTTCAGATGCCGCGGATAGCGCCCTTTTTTAGGGAAGCAATTCTTGCCCCCTATGGCACATTTGATAACTTGCTCTTGACAAATTAAAATTACCATGTTAAATTATCCCTTGCAGTTAGCTTTGTCTAACCGTTTTTTATTCTGGTAAGTTAGCCTATTCTAACCATTGCATATTTTAAGGAGGTGTCGCTATGCTCCCCCTTACTATGGCCAAAACGGGTGAGAGTGTAACTATTCGCAAAATCAGCGGCAAGGACGAAGTACGCCGCCACCTGGCCGAATTAGGTTTTGTGGTGGACAGTTCCGTTACGGTAGTCAGCTCCATTGCAGGAAGTCTGATTGTGCAGGTGAAGAACAGCCGGATCGCCCTTGACAAGACTATGGCTATCCGCATTATGATTTGAGGAGGAAGTAAGATGAAAACCCTGAAGGACGCAAAGATAGGCGACACGGTAACGGTGGCGCAGCTCCACGGAGAGGGACCGGTTAAGCGGCGGATCATGGACATGGGGATTACTAAGGGCGTAGCGGTTCAGGTGCGCAAGCTGGCTCCCCTGGGCGACCCCATAGAACTCAACGTCCGCGGCTATGAACTGTCCATTCGCAAGGCTGATGCGGAAATGATAGAAATTCTTTAATTTTTTTGCGCATAAGTTAGCTTTAGCTAACACCAGAGAGGAGCACAATTATGGAATTAAAAATTGCACTGGCCGGCAATCCCAACTGCGGAAAAACCACATTTTTTAACGATTTGACCGGCTCTAACCAGTATGTGGGCAACTGGCCCGGGGTTACGGTAGAGAAAAAGGAGGGAAAGCTTCGGGGGCGCAAGGATGTTATCATTCAAGACCTGCCCGGCATTTACTCCCTCTCCCCCTACACATTGGAGGAGGTCGTGGCCCGTGGCTATTTGGTCACAGAAAGGCCGGACGCCATCATTAACATTGTAGACGGCACCAACATCGAGCGTAACCTTTACCTGACCACCCAGCTTATTGAGCTGGGCATTCCCGTGTTGGTGGCGGTGAATATGATGGATTTGGTGCGCAAAAGCGGTGATACCATTGATTTGGATCAGCTGGGGCGCAGTCTGGGGTGCCGCGTGGTGCCCATGAGCGCTCTCAAGGGGGAGGGAAGCATGGCGGCAGCCGAGGCCGCAATAGCACTGGCTCAATCCAAACGGGACGATGAGCCGCCCCATGTCTTTACCGGCAGCGTGGAGCACGCACTGGCGCACATTGAGGAGTCCATTGCCGCCATAGCAGAGCCGCAAAGTCTCCGCTGGTACGCCATTAAGCTCTTTGAACGGGACAGCGATGTTAAGGAAAAGCTTGCCCTCAGCCGGGAGCTTTCCGACCATCTGGAGGAACACATTGCCGATTGCGAGGCAGAGCTGGACGACGACGCCGAGAGCATTGTCACCAACCAGCGCTACGCCTACATTAGTCGGATCGTGGAGTGCTCCGTCCGCAAGAAAGCGCCCCGGCACAGTCTGTCGCCCTCGGACAAGATTGACCGGGTTGTCACAAACCGGGTACTGGCTCTGCCGATTTTTGCTCTGATTATGTGGGCAGTATATGCCATCGCCATCGGCACCGTGGGCGACTTTCTCACCGGCTGGACCAACGACACACTCTTTGGTGAGCTGATTTGCGGCAACCTCTCTGTCTGGCTGGAAGGTCTTTCGGTTGCCCCCTGGGTCATCGGTCTGCTGGTAGACGGTATCGTAGGCGGTGTGGGATCAGTCATCGGATTCGTGCCCCAGATGCTGGTACTCTTTTTTATGCTCTCCATTCTGGAGGACGTAGGCTACATGGCTCGGGTCGCCTTTATTATGGATCGGGTATTCCGCAAGGTGGGGCTGTCCGGTAAGAGCTTTATTCCCATGCTGGTGGCATCGGGCTGCGGCGTGCCGGGAATTATGGCCTCCCGCACCATTGAAAACGACCGCGACCGCAAGATGACCATTATGACCACCTGTTTTATTCCCTGCGGCGCAAAAATGCCCATTATTGCTCTATTTGCCGGGGCTCTGTTCGGCGGCAGCGGTCTGGTGGCGGTATCGGCCTATTTCATCGGTGTGGGAGCCGTCATTGTTTCGGGTATTATTCTCAAGAAAACCAAGCTTTTTGCCGGCGACCCCGCCCCCTTTGTCATGGAGCTGCCTACCTACCATGTGCCCAACCTTACAGGGGTGCTTCGAGCCACCTGGGAGCGGGGCTGGAGCTTTATCCGGCGTGCCGGCACCGTCATTCTGGCCTCCTCGGTCATTCTCTGGTTCCTCCAGAGCTTCGGCATGGCGGACGGAGTATTCGGCATGGTGGAGGAGAACAGCCACAGCCTTCTTGCCGCCATCGGCGGACTGGTCGCCCCCATCTTCGCCCCCCTGGGTTTCGGCAACTGGCAGGGTACAGTGGCCGCCTTTACCGGCCTGATTGCCAAGGAAAACGTAGTCGGCACCTTTGGTGTGCTCTATGGCTTTGCCGAGGTAGCGGAGGACGGCGCGGAAATTTGGAGCCGCCTTGCCCTGGACTTTACTCGGCTGAGCGCGTATAGCTTTATGATTTTTAACCTCCTCTGTGCTCCCTGCTTTGCCGCCATGGGCGCCATTAAGAGGGAAATGAACAGCGCCAAGTGGACCTGGCTGGCTATCGGGTATATGTGCGGCTTTGCCTACCTTGTCTCTTTAATGGTCTATCAGTTTGGCCTGCTTTTAACCGGCGGTGGCTTTACCCTTGGTACCGCGGCGGCGGTTATCGCCATGGTTGGTTTATTCTATTTTCTTCTGCGGAAGAACCGTATAAAGTTGACGGTGGCAAAATAAAAAACAGTAGCCGCGAAGCTTCGCGGCTACTGTTTTTTATCATTTTTCACCTGATACGCTTCCCGCCCGAGTTGGTACAGGTTTCCGCCCCGGCAGTCAATGGCAACCGTGAGTGGAAAATCCTTTACCGTCATGCGTTTAATGGATTCACAGCCCAGGTCGTCGAAGGCAATTACCTCTGAGGAGCAGATGCATTTGGCAATCAGCGCCCCCGCCCCGCCTACGGCAGCAAAATAGCATGCGGTGTTGCGCTTAATAGCCTCCACTACCTCCGGTCCACGCTCCCCCTTGCCAATCATAGCCCCAAGGCCCAGGTCCAAGAGCCTTGGCGTATAGGGGTCCATACGGCTTGCTGTGGTCGGTCCGCAGGCGCCCACTGCCATCCCCTGCTGTCCGGGGGTCGGCCCGGCGTAGTAGATAACCGCATCCTTAATAGCAAAGGGCAATTCCCCGCCATCCTTTAAAAGAGCAAACAAGCGCTTATGGGCCGCGTCACGGGCGGTATACACCGTGCCGGAGAGCAGCACCCTGTCCCCTGCCCTGAGTGTGGGAATCGCGCCGGGCAGAGTGACGGTATCCAGTAAAATATCCGCCACAGGCTTACTCCCGGTCTACATTCAGAGGGGTCGGCGCCTGGGGTGGCTGTCCCTCCTGAAAAATAAGTAAAAATTTCTCAAGCTCCGCGTCATGGTCGGAAAATTCCGCTGAAATTCCTGCCAGTGTCTTGCTCACCCGCTCCAGCTCCCCGTCAGCGTGAGAGATGGTGGCATCCACATCAGTGCGCAGGCGGTCGTAACCCGACTGCACCTTGAGCACCCATTGCTCCAGCTGAGCCTTGGATTTTTTAATATGCTCCTGGGCGGCGGCTTCGGCAACCTGGGCCCGGCAGTGGGCCTCCAGCTCGATGCCCGCCGTGCGGTCCTTCACCGCTTGATATGCCTGGGCAGCGGGCTCTAGCTGGGTCACCTTGGTTCTGAGGGCAGCAGTCTCCTCCTCCAGCGCAGCAAGGCAGGCTGTCTTTTTCTCCAGCTCGGTGTTGGCCCACTCAATGGCGGCGGCAGCCTCCTCCAGCTCAGCGGCAGCGCTCTCGTTCTTGGCGGCCAGCTCAGTCTTTTCGGTCTCCAACGCCGCCTTCGCGGTCTTGACCTCATCCAGCTCCTTACGCAAGGCTTCTGTGCCCGCGGTATGCTCCTTGGTCATTGTCTCTATAAAATTTAGTACATCCTGCTTATGAAAGCCACCAAAGGCAACACTGCGAAACTGCTGCTCGCGCTCTGCCATAATCTTCGCCTCATTCCATTTATTGTGCTACTATGCCCTCGGCGCGTCCCGCGCCGTGGCTAAAATCTCAGCGCGTGGACACTCCGTGTCCACATGCGTGTAAAATAGCCGCTTTGCGACTATTTTACCATAATTCCTTTATTTCGTCTATACTACTCTCATAATTGACGCACCGCCTAAGCAATGATATAATGATGCGATTGAGATAAAACAAATGGAGAATACCAATATGTGGATTTCTGATAATTGGAGCGATTACGAGGTAATGGACTGCGGCGGCGGTGAAAAGCTGGAGCGGTGGGGAAAGTATACTCTGGTGCGGCCCGACCCCCAGGCCATCTGGCAGACCGAGCGTGTACACCGGGGCTGGCAAAGACCGGATGCCCGTTACGCCCGCTCGGCCACCGGCGGCGGTGCTTGGGAAACCAAGCATATTCCCGAGCGCTGGACCGTGGGCTATGGCGACCTGACCTTTAATATTAAGCCCATGAACTTTAAGCACACCGGTCTGTTCCCCGAGCAGGCCGCCAACTGGGACTTCGCCCGTGACCAAATCAAACATGCCGGGCGGCCTATTTCGGTACTCAACCTCTTTGCCTACACCGGCGGGGCCACCGTGGCCTGTGCAGCGGCCGGCGCAAATGTCTGCCATGTGGACGCAGCCAAGGGCATGGTGGCATGGGCCAAGGAGAATGCCAAGTCCTCCGGGCTGGAGGATGCTCCCATTCGCTGGATTATTGACGACTGTGCCAAATTTGTGGAGCGGGAAATTCGCCGGGGCCGCCGGTACGACGCTGTCATTATGGACCCCCCCTCTTATGGCCGTGGTCCATCCGGCGAGATTTGGAAGCTGGAGGAAAATCTTTGGCCCTTCGTAGAGCTGGTGGCCGGAGTGCTTTCGGACAACCCCCTGTTCTTCATCATTAACTCCTACACCACCGGCCTTGCCCCATCGGTGCTGACCTATATTTTAGAGAGCATTGTTACCAAACGTCACGGCGGACATACCGCGAGCGATGAGCTGGGCCTCCCCGTTACCCATAGCGGCTTGGCGCTCCCCTGCGGGGCAACCGGCCGTTGGGTGGCAGACAGATAAGAGGTGCTTTATGGCGAACACAATCATCGAAACAAAGGATCTTCGCTTTTCCTACGCTATGGAGGGCGGTCTTGCCCCTATGGTGCTGGACGGAGTGGACCTTCATATTCAGGAAGGATCCTTTGTTGCCGTACTGGGTCATAACGGTTCGGGCAAATCCACCCTGGCAAAACACCTAAATGCCATTTTGCTTCCCACCGGGGGCAAGGTTTTTGTGGACGGCATGGACACCTGTGACGATGACCTGCTTTTAGAGCTGCGCCGCACGGTTGGCATGGTTTTTCAAAATCCGGACAACCAAATTGTTGCCAATGTAGTGGAAGAAGATGTGGCCTTTGCCCCTGAAAATCTGGGTGTGCCCCCGGCCGAAATCCGCAAACGCGTGGACGATGCCCTTGCCATGGTGGGTATGAGCGAATACACCACCCATGCCCCCCATCTGCTCTCGGGGGGGCAGAAGCAACGCATTGCCATTGCGGGCGTAATTGCCATGCGCCCCCGCTGCATTGTACTAGACGAGCCCACTGCTATGCTTGACCCCATCGGCCGGGCCGAGGTACTGCGCACTATCGGACTGCTCAACAAAAATTACGGCATTACCGTGGTACTGATTACCCACCATATGGACGAGGCCGCACTGGCTGATCGGCTGGTGGTCATGGCAAAGGGCAAGGTCATTGCCGACGGCGCACCCCGACAGGTATTTCAGCAGGTGGAGCAGCTCAAGTCCGTCGGGCTCACCGTACCCGAAACGGTAGAGCTGTGCTGGCAGCTGCGGCAGGAGGGTCTCGACCTCCCCTTGGACGCCATCAGCGACGAGGAATGTGCCAAGGCACTCTATGCACTAATACAATAATGCCCATAGCCCGACCATGTCGAGCCCGGCACGGTCGGGCCGTGTTCTTCCACACCGGGCGTCATTCTGCAGAAGATGCACCACTTTCATGTAAAGGATAACGAGTATGCACCCTATTCTCCAAACTGAAAAACTAAATCACATCTACTCGGCGGGCACTCCTTTTGAGCGGGGGGCCCTGCTTGACGTGGACTTTACCGCCTACCAGGGCGAGTATCTGGGCATCATCGGCCACACCGGTTCAGGGAAGTCCACCCTGATTCAGCACCTCAACGGCCTGCTCAAGCCTACCTCAGGCCGGGTGCTCTTTGATGGGCAGGACATTTGGGAAAGCAAGGCGCGCACCCACCAAACCCGCTTTCAGGTGGGTTTGGTATTCCAGTACCCGGAATATCAGCTTTTTGAGGAGACCGTGTACAAGGACATCGCCTTTGGTCCCAAAAATATGAAGCTGGACGAGGTCGAGGTCGACCGCCGCGTGCGTCAGGCCGCCCAGTTCGTGGGACTAAAGGGTGAGACTCTGGAAAAATCCCCCTTTGAACTCTCGGGCGGACAAAAGCGCCGGGTAGCCATTGCCGGGGTTATTGCCATGGAACCGTCGGTGCTCATTCTGGACGAGCCTACTGCCGGGCTTGACCCAGTAGGCGTGGAACAGATTTTAGAAAACATTCACGACTACCATGTTGCCAAAAACGCCACCATTATTATTGTCTCCCACTCCATGGAGGAGGTCGCCCGCACCGTAGACCGCCTTGTAGTGGTCGACGAAGGGCGCATCCCCTTCTCCGGTTCCCCGCGGGAGGTCTTTGCCCACGAGGAGGAGCTGGTAAACATGGGTCTGGGCGTTCCCCAGGTAACCCGGGTATTTCATCGGCTCAAGCAGCTGGGCGTGGACATTGACGACACCGTATACACCATTGACCAAGCCAAGGCCGCTATCCTTCAGAAGCTGGGAAAGGGGGCGGTGTAAGTGGCATTAAAGGACATTACCTTAGGTCAATATTTTCCCGGCAGCACCATCCTTCACCGCTTAGACCCTCGGACAAAGCTTATTCTTACAGTGGTCTTTATTGTAGCTCTCTTCTTAGCCAAGCATTTGGTGGGCTACGGCGTTCTGCTGCTCACTCTGGGCATTCTGATTGCCGTGTCCAAAATTAAGCTCAAGGTAATTTTGAAGGGGCTTAAGCCAATTCTGTTTATCATTATTTTTACCGGCATTCTCAATCTGTTCTTTACCCCCGGCGAACCCATCTGGCAGCTTGGCTTTCTCAAACTGACCATGGAGGGCGTGTGGGCGGCTATTTTCATGGTGCTGCGCATTTCCATGCTGATTGTCTGCACCTTTCTGCTCACCTACACCACCTCCCCCATTCTCCTCACCGATGGTTTGGAGAGCCTGATGAACCCCCTGAAAAAAATCAAGGTGCCCGTCCACGAGCTTGCCATGATGATGTCCATCGCGCTGCGCTTTATCCCCACCTTGATTGAGGAGACCGACAAAATTATGTCGGCCCAAAAGGCCCGTGGCGCAGACTTTGACACCGGTAATTTGCTGGACAAGGCCAAGGCTCTCATTCCTCTGCTGGTGCCCCTCTTTATTTCGGCCTTCCGCCGCGCCGACGAACTGGCCGTCGCCATGGAGTGCCGCTGTTACCACGGCGGTGAGGGGCGCACCCGTCTGCGTCAGCTTAAATACAAGACCCCCGACATCATCGCCATCACCGGCGGCCTGCTTTTGTGCGTGGGCGTCTACGTTTTGGGCCGCTTCGGGCTGTAAGAACCGCTAATTAAATTCCCGCCATTCAAATTTAATGAAAAGATAATGTGAGCTTAAGTCTATATGAGAAATATCGCGTTAAAATTGATGTATGTAGGCACTGCCTATCACGGCTGGCAGATTCAAAAGAACGCCTCCTCTGTGGAGGAGACGCTGGAGCGTGCCTTGGAAACAGTGGTCTGCCACCCGGTCAAGTGTGTGGGCGCAGGCAGAACCGATGCGGGCGTGCACGCCGAAACCTATATTGCCAACTTTCACACCAGCTCCACCATTCCAGTGGCTCGGCTCCCTTTGGCGGTAAACACTCGCCTGCCTGACGACATTGTGGTGGTCAAAGCCACCGAGGTACCAGAGGAATTTAATGCCATCAGCTCCTGTATAAAGAAGGAGTACACCTACCGCATCTATAATTCCCGCCTGGGCAATGCATTTTATGTAAATCGCGCCTGGTTTTATCCCAAGCATTTAAACGAGCACTCCATGGATCAGGCCGCCGGTCATTTTGTCGGCACCCACGACTTTAAGTCCATGCAGAGCGTAGGCACCGAAGTCAGGTCCACGGTGCGTACCGTCCACTATTTTGATATTTCCCGCACCGGGGAGCTGATTGAGTGCAAGGTCTGCGCCAACGGCTTTCTATACAACATGGTGCGTGCCATGGTGGGTACCTGCGTCTACGCCGCCGAGGGCAAATTCTCCCCCGACGACATTCCCGCTATTCTGGAGGGCCGCTGCCGCACCAACGGCGGCCCCACCGCCCCACCGGGCGGCCTGTACATGACCAAGCTCTGGTACAACGAGGACATTCTTTAAAAGAATCTTTCTATTTTATAATATGAGGCATACACATGAAAGACAAGCAGCCGCACGGTGAGATTTACGAGGTGGAGCCTCCACAGAAAAAAAACGCCCCACCCAAAAAACCGAATATTTTTCTGCGTCTGTTGGCCTTTTTGCTGACAGTGGCCCTGATGGTAGGTGCTGTGGCGCTGGTGGTTTACCGGGACAAGGTGAGCTTTGACGCTTTCCGCCGCTGGTTTTCTTACCGTACCCTCTCCAAGAACGACAGCGGCCAGGCCGAGTCCTTTCGTCATGAGGGCAGCGTCAAAGATAGCTTTGTTGCGGTAAACGGCAATCTGCTGGTGTGCTCAGATACAGGAATTCGCTTTTATTCAGGCAGTGGCGTAAAGTATGCCGAGCAAAATATTGCTCTGGATAATCCGGTGGTCTCTGCCGCAGGGGCCTACTCTCTTGTCTACGATGCGGGCGGTCAGCAGCTTTTTATCTATAAAGACAAGGAGCAGGTCTTTACCCTTGACGATAAAAGCACGGGGGACATTCTCTCGGCACGGCTCAACCCGGCAGGCCGTCTGGCCGTAACCACCCGCTCCGCCGGGCACAAAGGCTCGGTGACGGTGTACGACGGGGCTTTTCAGCCCTCGCTTCAACTCAATCTCTCCAGCAGCTTTGTCACCGACGCGCTGGTGTCCAGGGATAACCAGACTTTAGCCGCCATCACCATGGGGCAGGGTTCCGCCGGCTTTGAGAGCACCCTGGCTCTTTATGCCCTGAACCGTGCCGCCGACCAGACCGAGGCCGATGCTGCTTGCAGCTTGGGCGGCAGTGTCATCCTGGATTTATCGGAGAGCTCCTCCGGCTATTGGGCCCTGGGCGATACTGCTCTCACCCTGGTAGGCCACGATGGGCAACTTACGGGAGCTTACGATTACGGCGGCCGCTACCTAAAGGAATTTTCTCTGTCAGGGGACGACTTTGCCGCCCTGCTGCTGGGCAAGTACCGGGCAGGCACCATGGCCGATTTGGTGGTTGTGGACAGCACCGGGGCGCAGGCTGCCTCGCTGAGCATAAGTGAGCAGATTCTATCCCTCTCGGCGGCCGGGCGGTACATTGCCGTCCTCACCGCCGACCGGCTGGACATTTATACCTCTGACCTAAAGCTGTATTCCACCTTAGAGGGAACCCAGGGTGCCAGGAAGGTGCTCATGCGCCAGGACGGCACCGCCATGCTCATCGCCGGTGACAACGCAAGACTATACATTCCTCAGTAAAAGAAAAAAGGATAGAGAAGAAAGCATAATGGGACGTTGCGTAACGGCGCATCAATTTTAAGGAACCTCTGATTTAATCCCGCCGCAAACCGATACTTTTTTCACTTTTCATTTTTCACTCTTCATGGAGGTTTTTTCTATGCCCTTTCTTCTTTTTGATATTGCCATTGTACTAATTCTTCTTCTTGCCGTCTGGCGTGGAGCCTCACGGGGCTTTGTGCTGGCGCTCTTTGGGCTGGTGGCCGTGATTGTGGCTTTTGTTGGCGCAAATTTCCTGGCCGGGGCGCTGGCGCCCAAGGTAGGGGCGGCGCTGGAACCCAAATTCGCCGCTGTCATTGAGGAAAAATTGAACGAGCAGTTTCAGAGTACAACGGCCCCGGCGCTCCCCGAGGGCGAGCAGCCTGACTATCCGCTTCAGGACGTACTGAATGTACTCAAGGACATGGGCCTGTATGAAGATTTAATTCGTACCGTGGACGACGCGGTACGGGAGGGTGTGAGCGGCGTGGCGGCAAACGCCGCGGCTGCCGTGGCGGCAGCCATTGCCCAGTCGGTGGCCTACATGATTATTTTCCTGGTTGCCTTTGTGCTTGTTTTGCTGGGCTGGACGCTACTGTCCCATGCACTGAATTTAGTGGCGAAACTACCGGGCCTGAATTTGCTTAATAAAACAGCAGGTGGAATTGTAGGATTTTTTAAGGGCTGTATCCTCCTCTTTGTACTGGCATGGATCATCCGTTTTTCCGGTAATCTGATTCCCGAGGAAACCGTCCAGCAGACCACCCTGCTAAAATTCTTTATGACCACAAATCCTGTGACCCTAATTACAGGAATTTAAGGAACCTCTGATTTAATCCCGCCGCATATTTTGGCGGCGTCTTTTAGACAAAGGTTTCGCCATGCTGCACAGTTTTTGAATCCCCCCATCTTCATTTATCCGAGGTGACACTATGAACATCCCGAACACCCTATCCCTGCTGCGGTTGGCTATGGTACCCGTCTTTGCAGCGGTCTTTTTCCAGCCTTTTCCCGAGGCGCGGTATTGGGCGGCCGGAGTGTATGCCTTGGCCTTTCTTACCGATATTGCCGATGGCTATATCGCCAGGCGCTTTCACCAAATTACCCGTCTGGGGCGTATCCTGGATCCGCTGGCCGATAAGCTTATGACCTTTACGGTTATCATCTGTATTACAACGGCAGGCATTATCCCTGTGTGGGCCGTGGTCATCTTCTTTGTGAAGGAAGCCGCCATGTGCTTGGGCGCCATGAGTATGCTCCACAAAATTGACGACGTGATGCCCGCCAACTGGCTTGGCAAAGTCTCCACCTTTGTGTTCTTTGTGGTCTGTGCCGCCCTGGTGCTCTTTCCCGCGATTCCCCGGGTATGGGCCACGGGTATGATTTCAGTGGCGCTGGGTCTCACCATCCTTGCCTTTCTTTACTATCTCTGGCTGTATCTTACCGTTCTTGGAAAGAAAAAGGCCAAGTAACTTACCAGGAATTCATATGCAGTTCACAATTTCACCGTAAAATTACCACTTAAGTTCCCTTGGCTTTTCCGGCGAGGGCGCTATGGGCGAAGTTACGGCGGGCGAGTTTTTCCACCCCCCCGCGCCAAACGGCGCGTTACAAGCAATTTCCATAGCCTGACCGGTGCAATACGGATTGCGCTGATCAGACTAAGCAGCACATTTACACCGTGGCAGCCCATTTGCCCCGGGCAGATTAAAATTTTAAGCTCTCGGCGGAGTAATTTGCCGGGATAAGGAGCTGATACCGATGCAACCGACACTGTGCAGCAGATGCCAGAAAAATGTAGCAGTTATTTTTATACAGAAAATTGAGGGTAATGAGACAAAAAGCGAGGGTCTTTGCCTGAAGTGTGCCCGTGAGCTTAATATTAAGCCCGTTGAGGACATGATGCAAAAAATGGGCATTACCGATGAGGATTTGGACGGGCTGACCACCGAGATGCTGTCTGCCTTCGGCGGCGCCGAGGGGTCTGAGGGTCTCATGTCCCAGGACGAGGATGACGACGAGGACGACGAGGGCAGAACCGCCACCTTCCCCTTCCTTAACAAGCTCTTTGGTGGACAGCCTCCCCAGGCCGCCGGCGACAGTCAGCCGGCCGGAGAATCGCAGCGTTCCGCCCGTGAGGACAAAAGCGGCAAGGGTGAGCGTGCCCCCAAGCGGAAATTTTTGGAGAATTACTGTATTTCCCTCTCTCAGAAGGCAGCCGATGGGAAGCTTGACAACATTGTGGGCCGTGAGCAGGAAATTCAGCGCACCATTCAAATTTTAAACCGCCGTCAGAAGAATAACCCCTGCCTGATTGGTGAGCCCGGTGTGGGCAAGACCGCCATTGCAGAGGGTCTCGCACTTCGTATTCATACGGGTGATGTGCCCTATAAGCTCTTAGACAAGGAGGTCTACCTTCTTGACCTCACTGCTCTGGTGGCCGGCACTCAGTTCCGTGGTCAGTTTGAAAGCCGCATGAAGGGGCTTATTGACGAGGTTAAGAAGCTGGGTAATATTATTCTCGTCATTGACGAGGTACACAACATTGTGGGCGCAGGCGATGCGGAGGGCAGCATGAACGCCGCCAATATCCTAAAGCCCGCCCTCTCCCGGGGTGAGATTCAGGTCATCGGCGCCACCACACTTACCGAATACCGCAAATTCATCGAGAAGGACTCAGCCCTGGAGCGCCGTTTCCAGCCCGTCATTGTGGAGGAGCCCTCCATTGAGGATGCGGTGCAGATTTTGATGGGCATTAAGGGCTACTACGAGCGGTTTCACTTTGTCTCTGTGGCCCCGGAAATGGCACGTCTCGCCGTCACCATGAGCGAGCGCTACATCACCGACCGCTATCTGCCCGATAAGGCCATTGACCTGATTGACGAGGCTTGCTCCGATGTAAACCTTCACAACAAGACTCTGGCCCGCACCGCCGAGGTGAAGAAGGAGCTGGAGTCGCTGGGCAAGGAGCGGGACGCCCTTATGGCAGCCCAGGCCAAGGCCGCCGAGGGCAGCAGCGAGGACGTAAATCACGAGTACGAGCGGCTTGCCGTCCTCAAGAGCAAGGAATTAAAGCTCCAGGAGGAGCTGGGCAAGCTGGACGCCCAGAGCGCACCTCCCCTCACCCTGGAGCACCTGGCCCGTGTCATTGAGCTTTGGACAAAAATTCCCGCCAGCCAGATTCAGGAAGCCGAATATGAGCGTCTGCGTCAGCTGGAAGATCGTCTTAAGGAGCACATTATCGGTCAGGACGAGGCGGTCAAGGCCGTCGCCGCCGCCGTGCGCCGTGGCCGGGTGGGCATTGCCTCCAAGCGCAAGCCGGTCTCCTTCATCTTTGTGGGTTCTACCGGCGTAGGCAAGACCGAGCTGGTGAAGCGGCTTGCCACTGATATGTTCCACTCCCCCGAGGCACTTATCCGTCTGGACATGAGCGAGTTTATGGAGAAGTTTGCCGTCAGCCGCATTATCGGTTCACCCCCGGGCTACGTGGGCTATGACGAGGCTGGGCAGCTCACCGAGAAGGTTCGGCGCAAGCCCTACTGCGTAGTGCTTTTTGACGAAATCGAAAAGGCCCACCCTGATGTACTGAATATCCTCCTGCAAATTCTGGACGATGGCCACATTACCGACGCGCAGGGCCGCAACGTGAATTTTGAAAACACGGTCATCGTTATGACCTCCAACGCCGGCAGCGACACTAAGGCCTCCGGCTCCCTGGGTTTTGGTCGCACGGCTGACGAGCAGGGCAAGGCGCGTACCACAAAGGCACTGGAGGGCTTCCTGCGTCCCGAGTTTTTAAACCGCGTGGATGAAATCGTCTATTTCCACAAGCTCTCTGAGGATAACTTCAAACACATTGCTGCCATTATGCTTGATGAGCTGAAGGCAAACCTGCTGGAAAAGGACATTGTATTCACCTATGACGAGAGTGTGAAGGACTATCTGGTTAAAAAGTCCTATTCGGTCACCTACGGTGCCCGAAACCTTCGCCGTCAGATTCAGAAGGATTTGGAGGACCCCATTGCCACCAAGATTATCGACAGCTACAAGGCCCCTATTCACGAAATGAATGCCACCTCAGATGGTGAAACTGTTACCGTGGAGAGTCTATAAACTAAAGCCCGCTCCCCTGTTGGGGTAGCGGGCTTTAGTCTATCTAAAAAACCGACAGCCTGAATCTATTTTCGGCAGCTTCCCGAAAGCAGTCGTCTGCATACAGGTTACAGCACGCGAAAAGCGGGGGCTCCTCCCTCTCGAACAGTCCCAGTAAAAACAGTCAATAGAAAAACACAAGCGTACAAAATTAAAATTCCGTGAGCGGAGCATGGATATGGAACCAATCACCTGCGGACGAAAAATAAATTACTGACAGATATTTTTTGAGGTTCACAGGACGTGGGTGACAGGCATCTCCGATCTTTTTGCCAAATAGCTAATTCTATCACTCTAACGTATTTTTGTTCATAATAACTAACACATCATTTTCCTTTAATATTGTGCTTCCCGTGGGAATAAGTGTATTGTTCCGGCGCTTGATCAAAATAACCAATTCGTTATCCATGGAAATTTCGGCAAGAGATTTGCTTACCCAATTAGAACCACTTTCAATATGCTTTTCCAAAAGTTCAATATGTTCTGTTTCCTCAATGGCTTGCCCGCTAAGCACCAAGGTGTCTCCCGCCATTAGCTTTATTTTCCCATTTGGGGCAATCTTTTTGTCCTCACGCAAGAGCAACACCAGAAGCGTTTCGGGTGGCAAAGATAATGCATCTATTGTTTTCCCTACCCACGAATGTGCAGCAGGAATTGTAAATTGAATACACTGTACCGGTATTTCATCCAGATAATCATTAAAGGTATGCAACACATTGGCAGCGGGGTCAGTCATATTTAACTTGCGGGCTAAAAGCGGAAGCAGCGTACCTTGCAGCAAAATAGAATATAGGACAATAAAGAAAACAATATGAAATACATCATTACTAATTGCGGCAGGATCAATGACCGCCATCATAGAAAATACAATAGATGCCGCCCCTCGCAATCCAGCCCATGATACCAAAAGAGATTGTCGCCAATTGCTTTTAAAAGATGTAAGAATTATAAAAACAGTCATCGGACGGGCAACAAAGGTAAGAAACATAGCAATACAAAGGGCCTGCAGTGTAACCTGTGGCAAATGCGACGGGAAAGAGAGCAATCCCAGCGAAAAGAATAGCAGCATTTGCATCAGTCCGGTTGCGCCATCAAAAAAATGAACCAGTTCTTGCTTGTTCCTCATTTTATGGTTGCCTAATATAATTCCAGCAATATAAACGCTCAAATATCCGTTTCCCCCGATTGCTGATGGAATTGCATAGGCGAGGATTGCCACAGCCACCATAAAGACAGCGTCAAATCCAGATAGATCGAGACGCACTTTTTTTAGAAACTGCACTGTTAAAAATGCAATTACAACCCCAAATACCACTCCAAAAACAATTTGACCTAACACGAGCAAAATGAAGCCGGTGGTAGAAATTGAACCGCGCATGGCTGCAAGCACGATAACGGTTAGCATATACGAAAAGGGGTCATTGCTGCCGCTCTCAATTTCTAGCAAGGATGCAGTGTTATCTTTGAGATTAAGCCGTTTAAACCTCAGAATAGAAAATACCGAAGCAGCATCTGTGGAACTGATAACAGCACCAATCAAAAAACTCTCTAAAACCGCAATCTTCAGTACCCAAAAGCAAAACAGCCCCACCAAGCCAGCGGTTAATATCGTTCCCAACGAGGAAAGCACGATGGCTTTTGCTGCAACCGGTTTGGCAGCACTCCATTTTGTACCAAACCCGCCATAAAACATAATAAAAATGAGAGCAATAGAGCAGACTTTCTCTGCCAGTTGATAATTGTCAAAGGGTATTTTAAAAAGACCATCCGAGCCCATCATCATACCGATCAAAATGAACAGAAGCAACATAGGCATTCCTAATTTTCCGGAAAGCTTGCCGCTGATAACACACAAAACAATAATTACAGCAACCACTATTAAAGCAAAATTCAAAGTATTATCCCTCCTTCAGTAATTTTTTGAAAACATATTAAAGTTTGGTGGCGCCTCTCTCATCTATGTTTTGCACAAAAAACCATAATTTTAATTAAGTTTTATAATTAAAATTATACCACAAAACGTCCACAGCTACAAGCAAC
>CAZDDZ010000062.1:0-16930 GCA_964504285.1 uncultured Pseudoflavonifractor sp. | reverse complement strand
TTCGGCATTTTGCCGAAATTGCCCTCAGACTGGCGACTTTGTCGACAGTCTGAGGGCAAGAGAAAGGCCGTGGAACAATGTTCCACGGCTTTTCTCTTGCTGCGCCCGCCGTACTCACCGCAGGGACTGGATGGTCTGCTCAATTTCGTCACAGGTTTGGAGCATCCGCAAATTCATCGAGTATACCCGCTGGGTCTCGATTAGGTTTGCAAATTCTTGGGCCAGCTCCACGTTGGAGCCCTCTAGCAGCCCCTGCTTCACGCAGGGTGTCTCCATGGGGGTGGCGATGTCCCCTGCCGCCGGAAGAAGCAAATTGCCATGCTGGCGGGTCATGGCGTGGGGATTACGGAAGGTAAAAACACCCACCTCCCGGGTGTTTTCCTCCCCGGCCGCCCAGGTAATGGGCGCGCCATCGCGGCTAAGTACTCGGCGTCCGTCAGAGGAGGAGAGCAGGTAACCGCCATCCTCTTGGAGCACCGCCTGAAAGCTGCCGTCCCGGGTATAGGCCACCTGCCCCGTACGTGGGTCCTGGAGGGCAAACAAACCCTCGCCGCTAATGGCGTAGTCATACTTGCCCTCGGTCTGCATCAGTGCGCCGGGGCGAAAGCTGGTGTCGGTTTTCTCCAGCTTTAGTCCCGAGCCTACATAGAGGGATGACTCCTCCCCCGCGGGTTTATTCATGTTTTGATACAGCAGCTCGGAAAAGCCCGCCTTGCTGGCCTGAAACCCGTGAGTATTTACATTTGCAATGTTGTTCGCCGTCACGTCCAGTCGGGCCTGATGGGCACCTGCTCCTTGAAACGCCGTGTAAAAGGACTGATACATGCTACTGCCTCCCCCTTAAAGTCTGCCGACCTCATTCACTGTTTTTTCCAGCATGCCGTCGTACATGCGCAAAATCTGACTGCAGCTTTGCAGCGCCCGCTGGGCCACCATCATGCCGCTTATCTCATCAGCAGCGTTGACATTGGAGCCCTCCAGAGTCTTCCACAGCACAGTGCTCTCAGCCTGCTGTGCCCCGGCCTCCGCCGGGGCGGTGAACAGGCCCTCCCCGGTTTTGCGCAGCTGGGTCACATCGGCAAACTCCACCGTGCGGATGCGGTCTATCAGGGTATCCCCCACAAAAAGCTGCCCCTGACTGTCGGCGGTGAAGGTGCTGGTACCCACATAGATAGACCCCTGCTGTCCCTGAACCCGCCCAGCCTGGGGCCGGGCCAGATAGCCCTGCTCATCCACCACGAAGGAGCCATCACGGGTATAGCAGCGCTGCCCGCCCTGATCCAGCTCAAAAAAAGCGTCGCCGTCCACAGCAAAATCCAGCTCCCGTCCGCTTTGCACCGCCGCGCCCCGCTGATAGTTCACAGCGGTTTCGGTGGCAAGACGCAGCATACTGTGTTCCCCCAGGGTGGTTCTGTTTTCCTCCGAGCCATAGTCGCTTCTGGAGTAGAGGACGCTCTCAAAGGCCTCGGACAGCAGCCGTTCCTTTTTGTAGCCCGGTGTGGATGCGTTGGCCATATTGTTGCTGATGGTATTTAACGTCCGGCTTTGGGTCAGCATACCGGACGCCAGAGTATAAAATCCTCGCTGCATTATCGCACCTCATTTATAATAACCCCACCCGTGTAATCCGGTGGATACTCTAGGGCAACACCGCACAATTCGGCAAGGACGATTTGTGCGGTATTACCCTAGGGTTCCAGTATCCCGCGCAGCCGCAGCAGCGCCCGGTGGTGGATTTGGGACACCCGGGGGACGCTGACCCCCAGCAATTCTGCGATTTCCTTGGCCTTCAGCCCCTCCGCGTAATAGAGGGAGAGTACTGTCTGCTCTTTTTCCGGCAGGCTACGGATGGCATTTGCCAGCCGCTCCCGCACCATTTTCTGCTGCACCACCAACTCCGGATTTTCTTCCCCGGTAGCAGCCAGGGAAAAGCCCTCCTCGCTCTCAGGCTCATAAAAGGCAGTGTCCAGACTCAGCACGGTCATGGATGAAATTTTTTGCAGGGTGCGGCTGTATGCCTCCAGGCTGATTCCCAGCTCCTCCGCCAGTTCTGCCGGCAGGGGTTCCCGGCCCAATCGCTGCGCCAGGGTCTGCCGGGCTTCGCTGATTTCCCGTGCCTTTTGATGCACAGAGCGGGGCGCCCAATACTGCCCCCTTAGATAGTCCAGCATTCCCCCCCGCACCCGCAGGGCCGCATAGCTTTCAAAGGGGATGCCTCGGGCGGGGTCAAAGCTATCCAGGGTGCGCATCAGCACCAAAATCCCCTCCTGCACCACATCCTCCAAATCACTGAGCTTGTCAAAGCTTGAGCGCAGGCGAAGGGCCTGTTTTTTTACCAGGGGAGCATAATACACCACCAGCTCTTGGCGCAGCTGCGGGTCGTTTGTTTGCTGGTATTCCGCCAGACGCGGGTCTTGTCCCTCTGTCATGGGGCCCTCCCTTCTCTCTTTTCCTCTGCCGGCAGACAGGTTCAATTTTCCAATCCCCGCAGATTTCCTAATGCCTGAATTTGAATGTTGCTGTCAATTTCCCGGAAGGACAGCACGTGCACCGCGGGGCAGAACTGCTCGATAAGACGGTAAAAATAAATGCGGATGGCCGGCGAAGTCAGAAGGATGGGCGGCTTGCCCAACTCCTTAAACTTTGGCAGCAGCTCATTGATCTGCCCCAGCATACTGCGGATGGTATCGGGCGGCAGGCTGAGGTAAATGCCCTGCTCGGTGCGGCTGAGACCGGAGACAATGCAATGCTCCAACGTCTCATCCAGAGTAATGACCTTAATTTGCCCCTTTTGGGAAAACCGGCGGGTGATGGTGCGCTTAAGTGCCCCCCGGACGTGCTCAATCATGCCATCGGCATCCTTCACTGTCGGGCCTGCCGCCAGCGCGGCCTCTAAAATACCGGTCAAATCCTTAATGGGTATCCCCTCCTGCAGTAGACCCGCCAGTACCTTTTGCAGAAGGTTAACAGAGATGGTCTTGGGTACCGCCTCCTCCACCAGCTCGGGGGATGTTTTTTTCACGGTGTCAAGTAGCTGCATTACCTCGGTTCTGGTCAGTAGCTCGTGGGCGTGGCGGCCAATGACCGCCGTCAGGTGGGTTACCATGGCGGAAAGAGGGTCCAGCACCGTAAAGCCATAGAGGTGGGCCAGATCCCGCTTGTCCGGTGTAATCCAGCGGCAAGGTGCGCCATAGGCCGGTTCTACCGTTTCAATGCCAGGCAGCTCATCCTTGGTATCTGGCGGGTCCAGGGCCAGATAGTGGTCGGTCAGCAGCTCCCCTCGGGCAATTTCCTCGCCCCGGAGCTTAATAACATACTCATTGGGACTGAGCTCCGCGCTGTCTACCAGATGGATAGAGGGCACTACAAAGCCCATTTCCAGGGCCATTTGCTTGCGAAAATTAACAATCCGCCCAATGAGCTTACCTCCGCTGGCCTCGTCGGCCAGCGGGATCAAGCTATACCCGAAAACCATTTCCAGGGGCTCTACTGCCAGCAGCGCGTATACATGGTCAATGTTTTTATAGAAGTCGGTTTCATCCACTGTTTCCGCCTGCTCCTCCAGTAATTCCTGCAAGGGGTCCGGCTGTGTATCCTGCTTTTTTTGCAGCGCTATGCCCAGAGCAATCAGCGTACCCGCCAGCAGCATCGGCTGCAAAATGGGTGCGCCGGGGATAAGCACCATGCCCAAAATCGTGCCCCCGGCAATGATTAGCACCTTGGGCTGGGAGGAAAACTGCCGCAGCACGTCCTGATTCAGATTTCCCGACGAGGCCGACCGAGTGACAATCATGCCGGTGGCGATAGAAATGAACAGCGCAGGCAGCTGGGAGACCAGTCCATCTCCCACCGTGGCAATGGAATAGACAGCGATGACCTGCCCAAAGCTCATGCTGCCCTGGAGCATACCGATTACCGTTCCCGCCAGAAAATTAATGGTGGTGATGAGAATGGAGGCTACCGCGTCCCCCTTGACAATTTTGGTGGCACCGTCCATAGCGCCGTAAAAATCGGCTTCCTTTTGCACCTTGTACCGGCGCTCCCGGGCCTCGTCCTCGGTAATCACGCCGGAGCTGAGGTCGGCGTCAATTGCCATTTGCTTGCCGGGCATGGCGTCCAGCGTGAAGCGCGCGGACACCTCCGCCACCCGCTCTGCGCCCTTGGTAATGACGACGAACTGCACAATGACGATGATGATAAAGATAATGCAGCCCACCACCACGTTTCCCTGCAAAACAAAGCTGCCGAAGGTTTTGATAACCGCCCCCGCCTCACCCTGCTTGGTGAGGATCAGCCTGGTGGAGGAGATGTTCAGTGCCAGGCGAAACAGCGTGGTAATGAGCAAAATCGAGGGAAAAATAGAGAATTCCAAGGTTTCTGAAATGTACATAGTCGTCAGAAGGATAATGATGGACAGGGTAAAATTGAAAATAAACATCATGTCCAGCAAGAAGGGCGGCAAAGGAATCACCAGCAGCAGGATGATAAGAAGGACAAAGATAGATATTGCATTTTGAAAAACTTTCAAGACCGTTCCTCCCGCTTCTGAGTTTCCATGGTTCATGTAAGGCCCGCCCCATCCGTGCGGAGCATACCAAGCTCACCGATGTTTTCGCCCTGCTGCCGCTCCATTTGATAAATCAGCGTAAACAAATCCGCCACCACCGTGTAATAGGGATGGGTAATACACGCTCCCAGCTCAATTTCAGCGTAGAGCGCCCGGGCAAGGGGGATATTTTCCACCACGGGCACATCAAACTCCTCCGCCTTTTTAAGAATGCGCTGGGCTAAGGCATCCTGCCCCTTTGCCACCACCACCGGCGCGGGGTTCTTCCGCGGATCATACCGCAGAGCCACGGCAAAATGTGTGGGGTTTTTTACCACCACATCGGCATTTCCCACCTGCTGCATCATGCGGGACATGGCAATTTTTCGCTGACGCTCCTTTATCTGGCTCTTAATATGGGGGTCGCCCTCGGACTGCTTGTACTCTTCCTTAATCTCCTGCTTAGACATGCGCATGTTCTTCTCGTGTTCCCACCACTGGTATCCGTAATCCAGCGCGGCCACTGCCAAAAAGACGCCGCCTGTTCGCAAAACCAGCTGAAATGCTACACTCAGCACCTGCACAGCCGCCGCCCCCGGTTCCCATTCAAACAGTCCCAACAGCATGGGCAGTTCCCCGGCCAGATAGCTGCCGATAACCAGCAGCACCACGCCGATTTTAAAAAGCGCCTTGATCAGTTCCACCAGACTGCGCATGGAAAACAGCCGCCGAAAGCCCGCCAGAGGGCTAATGTGCTCCAGCTTGGGCTTAATCTGCGCCCCGGACACCAGAAAGCGGGTCTGTGCCCCACCTGCCGCCACCCCCACAAGAGTCACCCCAAGCAGCAGCGGCAGCGCCATTCCGGCAAAGGCCAGCAGGGTGTTTAAAGTAATGGCTTGCAAATTCTCTACCGTGATGCGCTCCATGGTGCCTGCGTATCCCATACAGCGGTTCCAATACGACTGGAATCCCCCCAGCAGGAGCTGTGCCGACCCCTTGAGCAGAAAGGCAGCGCCCAGCAGGGTGGCCACCGCGCTTACATCCTTGCTGGAGACCACATGTCCCTTTTTGCGCTCGTCCTGCCGTTTTTTCGGGGTGGCTTTTTCTGTTTTTTCCCCTGACATCTTACTTCACCTCTGCTCTAAGGCAATACCGCACAATTTGGCAAGGACGATTTTTAAGAAAAATTTGTGTCAGAAAAAGGCGTAAATTTGCCGGAATCCTGACAGATTCCAAGAGTTTAAAACAAATTTATGGCGCGATTTTTTTGCAAAGCACCGCGGGCGCAATTGTGCGGTGTTACCCTAGGTAAGCACTGATTGGAGACTTTCCAGCATCAGCGCGATTACCCGATCCAAAAATCCGGCTATGGGCGTGCTCAGCAGGAAAATTACCAACAGACCCGCCAGCAGCTTTAAAATAATACTCAGCACGAACACATCGATTTGCGGAATCATCTTCATGATGATTCCCACTGACAGTTCCAAAATAAATTCTACCGCCAAAATGGGCAGAGCCATTTTCGCACCGATGATCATGGTTTTGATAAACAATCCTAAAATCTGAGCGTAAAAATCAGGGCTTAGGCCCAGCTGTCCAAAGGGCAGCAGCCTGCCGGACCGGGCCACCAGGCCGATCAGCTCGCGAAATGCGCCGGTGGTAAAAAGCAGCAGAAAAAACAGCACCTGGTATAGGCTGGCAGTCAGGGGCATGGAGATATTGCTCTGGGGATCATAGACCGTAGCCATGGAAAGACCCATCTGCATGTCCATCATGGCCCCCGCGTGAAGCACCACCCCCAGAAACAGCTGGGTAACAAACCCCATGGCCGCCCCTATCACTACCTCCCTTGCCAGCAAAAGTACCAGCTCCAGCGGCAGCGGCACTGCCCCCAGCCGCGGCTGATCCACCTGAAACACCAGCAACGTCAGGGAGAGGGCCAGTCCCGCCCGCACCAGGCCGGGGACATTTTTTCGCCCCAAGATGGGGCTTAAGTACACACAGGCAAACATGCGGGTCATTACCAGTAAAAAGCCATATAGCACTCCCCCGTCTGTCGCCATGTCCCCACCCTCCCTATTTCAGCATCCACTGAAAAATTAAATCGGCAAAATCCGTCAGATTGCTCATCATCCACGGGCCGAGCAGCAGCAGGATAATGGCCAGCACCACCAGCTTGCACACAAAAGCCATGGTCTGCTCGTGGATTTGGGTAACCGCCTGTAAAATGGCGATGAGCAGCCCCATCACCATGCTGGCCAGCAGGATGGGGGCGGCCACCACCGTAGCCACACGCATGGCGTTTTGCAGCAGGGTAACCGCTTCACCGGATGTCATATCCAGCCCTCCTCACGTTATAATCGGAAGCTGCTCACCAGTGTGGAGAACACTCGCTCCCAGCCGTTAATCAGCAAAAAGAGTAAAATTTTAAAGGGCAGGGCAATCATGGCCGGGGGGAGCATCATCATACCCATGGACATCAGCGTACTGGCCACTACGATGTCAATGAGCAAAAAGGGTAAAAACAGAAGAAAGCCCATGGTGAAGGCCCGTTGCAGTTCACTGGTAATAAAGGCTGGAATCACTACCTCCATGCCCAGCTCCATGGCTGATTCCGGGGCGGCTTCCTCCCGGAAGGAGAGAAACAGCTCCAAGCTCTTTTGCTCGGTCTGCTTGAGCATAAACGCTTTGAGTGGCTCCTCACTGCGTTTGAGAGCCTCGGTCTGGTCGATGGTTTCATTGCGGTAAGGCAGGTAGGCTTCCTCGTAAATTTGGCTCGTCACCGGGGCCATAATGAACAGCGTAAGAAACAGAGCAATACCCGTCAGCACCAGATTGGGCGGCGTCTGCTGCAAGCCCAGGGCATTGCGCAGAAAGGAGAGCACCACCACAATGCGGGTAAAGGAGGTCATCATAACAATAATTGACGGCAGCAGAGTCAGGATGGTCATTAAAATAATAATATCCAATGAGCCTGCAGAGCCTCCGTTAAGCGTGATGCTTGCAGATTCCATCCCTTACTCCTGATCCATTCGGCGTAAAATTGGAATTTGCGCCAATAGCGTGTGAAATGCCTTAGACTTGTCCGAAGCGCTCTCAGCCTGCGCGGGCAGCGTCTCCAGCTGCTCCAGTCTGCCCAGCAGGGTGACCGACTTGTCGGCTACCCCCACCAGGTAATGCTCGGTCTGCACCGCCAAAATTACCACTGCGGTGTCCCGCCCGGTCTGCACCCGATCCACCACCCGGAGATAGCCTCCCTTACCGCCCGAATGGACCCCCACCGCCAGCTTTTTACTGACCCACCAGCTCAAATACAACGTGCCGACGAGAATGGCCAGCAGCGCCAGAATACTTAAAAACTGCTCCATCCCTTGTTCCCCCTCCGTCAATTCTATATTTGCAGCAGATGGTCGGAGTGAATCTCCGTAATGCGCACGCCGAAATAGTCGTCAATGACCACCACCTCGCCCCGGGCAATACAGGTTCCGTTTACCAGCACATCCACCGCATCCCCCGCCAGCTTGTCCAGCGGCAAAATTGTTCCCGCCGTAAATTCCAGAATGTCCCTAATTTTTCGTTTGGCCCGGCCAATTTCCACCGTCACCGGCAGTGGAACAGACATGATAAAATCCAAATTGGCCTTCTGCCCTCCATTGCGCCCGGCACCGGCCCCCTGGGTGCCTGTCTGCCGAAAAATCGCGCTTTCAAAGGTCTCGGCAGACTCTTCTCCCTGCCCCGACCGCTGGTCGGTCTCCCGGCAGGACTCCTCCGCGGCCTCTGTTTCGACCTCTCTCAGCTCTTCCTCTTCCATGTTACGCACCACTTTCCAGGCCATTGGCCAAATTTGTCAGGCTGACCGCATAGCTGCCCTTGTACACACCAAGGGTACCGCACGTCCAATGCTGATCCTCCACAAAAAGCTCTACCCCGTCCCGGGTGGGGCGCTGCACTTTCAGCACGTCGCCGGTCTGCAAGGCAGTAAGCTCCTGCATCAAAAGCCGGGTATAGCCGAACACAGCCGAGAGCTCCAGCTCAGAGTCCATCAGCGTTTTGAGCAGGGAGGAAAAGCTCTCTTTCCCGCTCTTTTGCCCGCTGCAAGGCCCGTTATCCCTCTCCCAAACCTGAAAGACCTCCTCCAGAGCATCGGCTGACAGGCAAAAGGTTATTTCACCCTGTCCCGCACCCACCTCTACGGCTAGAGAGATCACCACGCAGTCCTCGTTCAGGTTAACCCGCCGCAGGATACCGGCGGCTGTTTCAAAGCCGGAGAAGGAAAACCCGGCATGCAGGAGTTTACTCCAGGCATCCTCCAAAAAGGATAGCAGCTGACGCATGACCGCCTCGCACAGCGTGCGTTCCATGGCGGTCCACGGACGGGCCAGAAGCGGCAGGGCGCCCCCCTCCCCCAGGGATCGCAGCATCATGCTGTGCACCAAATCGGGCCAACAGCGCAGCAGCAGCGGCCGCTCCGCTCCCCCTGCCAGGGGCGGGGGCTGCATACGTACCAGCGCCACCGGTTCCCGGTCATCCAACCGGTTATAGAAGTCCATATATTTTCGCTCCTCCACCCCCAGCACCTGCACGGTGCAGGGCTGCTTCATGGAGCTGGAAATACAAAACGACACCAGCCGGGCGTAGTCCTGATACACCTCTGTCAGTGCCGCGCACCGGGCGCGGCTGAGCCGCCTGGGCTGGCGAAAGTCATAGCGCTGCCAGCTCTCATCCCTGTCGTGTGGAGCCTTTTCCTCTGTGAGCACGTTATCCCTCCCGGCCCTGGTCGGGCAGTATTCCGATTTGCTGGTAAATATCACTCAGCGTTTGATTGCCATAGCTTCCGTCGGTTAAAAGAATCTCCACCCGCCGGTTTTTCGACCGATTTTCCTCGGTATCAAAGGGTGCCACCGGGTGAAACTGGCCCAGCCCCTCGGAAATCAGCTTGGCAGGGTCTACAATGTGCTTATTTTGAATGTAGAGCAGCACATTGGTGGCCCGATTGGAAGCAAGGAAGCGGTCGTTCTGGGGATTGTTGGGCCGATTTGCCACACCCTGGGTGGTATGACCCAAAATACGAATTTCCTGCACCTCCTCGCCGTGAGGAGCAACGCTGTTGCAAAAGGCATCCAGAATGGACTGGGCGCTGGGGCGAAGGGCATAGCTGTCGCCGTCAAAAAAGAGACTGTTTTGAAACACTACAAAGGCATATCCGTCGCCCTTATAAATCTGGATATTGTCGGTAAGCTGGTTCTCCTCCACATAGTGCTCCATGGAGAGGTAAATCTCCTCCATACTGCTCAAATCCGATTGGATGTGGTCGTTCCCCGGCCCTTCCAGCTCTCCGCCCTCGGTTGGCAGTTGGACGATTTCGGTCTGCTCCGCGTCTTTGTTCAGGGACTTCACCACCTGCATCCACCGATTCACATCCAGCGTAGACATGGAATACATCAGCACAAAAAAGCACAGAAGCAGCGTGACCATGTCGCTGTATGTAAAAATCCAGTCACCGCCCGACTCTGCCCGGCGTTTGTACCGTCTCATACCCCTTGCTCCCCTTCCGCCGGATTGACCCGCCGGAATCCCCGGGGCGCGGCAGGCTTCTTTTTCTTCCGCCGTTCCTTTTCCCGCAGAAAGCCCAGCAGCTTTTCCCGAACAAAATGGGGGCTTTCTCCCGCTTCTATGGCCAATACGCCCTCTACAACTATCTGCTTGCACAAAAGCTCATCCTCGTGGAGACCGGTTAGCTTGTTGGCAATCGGCAGGAACACCAGATTGGCCAGCATACTGCCGTAAAAGGTGGTCACCAGTGCTACGGACATGCCGGTGCCCAGCGTGTCGCTGCCGCCCATGTCCAGGCTCAGGGATTTGAGCATGTTAATAAGACCGATTAAGGTTCCGATCATGCCGAAGGCGGGCGCAAACGTGGCCGCCTTTTGGTAGATGACAATCCCGGCATCGTGGCGCTGTTCCAGGCTGTCCAGCTCAACCTCCAGAATCTCCCGCACCTTATCCGCCTCGAAGGAGTCCACAATAAGGCTGATGCCCTTGGTCAAAAAGGGGTCGCGGTAGACCTCGGTCTTTCCCTCCAATGACGGCACCCCGCCCTTTCTAGCCTCGATGGCAAGCTCCTCCAAAATTTGCACATAACGCATGGGTCGATTGCGATTTCTGCCAAACAGAATTCGCATGTGCAAGGGTATTTGGCATAACTGCTGCCATTTGACCGAAGCGGCGGTGGCCGCCGCCGTCCCCCCCACCACAATCCACACGCTGCTTAGATCGATAAAGTTGGTGAGGTTGGCCGCGCCGATTCCGGCGATCACCAAGGCAAAGCCAAAGATGATTCCAATGAGTGTCGTCATGGTTCTTTTTATCTCCCGTCCGTCTGATGATTACCTATTACCGCTTAATATTGACCAGCTCCTGGAGCATTTCGTCCGTAACAGTGATGATGCGGGTGTTCGCCTGATAGCCCCGCTGGGTCACGATCATCTCGGTGAATTCCTTGGAGAGATCCACGTTGGACATTTCCAGGCCGCCTGCGTGCACCTTGCCTGTGGTACCGGTGCCGGGGGTGAAGGCCTGAACCGTGCCGGTGTTCTGCTTGGCCTTGAAGTAAGAGTTCTCCGTCATTTCCAAACCGTTAGGATTGGGCACATTGGCCATGGCCACACGACCCACGTAAACCAGACTGCCATCCGCCGCCAGGCCGGTAATGGTACCGTCGCTGGAGAAGGTAATGTCGCTGAGCAGCATCCCCTCCCGGTCGGGGTCATAGTCCTTGCCGGGGGCGGGAATTTTCAGGGCGTAGACCCTGTCGGAATGGGTAAAGCCGCCGTCTGTCACCGAGTCGGGCCGGAATCCGTAAACAATGTTTTTGTTGGAGTCTACCAAAAAGCCCTGGGCGTCAAAGGTAAACGCTCCGATGCGGGTCAGATTTAATTCGCTCACGCTGCCGTTGGTGGCGGAGTAGCCCATATCGTCCCCCGCCCCATTCTGATTGACAGGGCCCACCATGAAATAGCCGTTACCCTGAATCATCAAATCGCAGGGGTTGTCCGTGGGTGAAAATGCCCCCTGGTTGTGCATCACATCGATAGAGCCGATGGTGGAGCCGTAGCCAATTTGAGACGCGTTGCTGCCGCCCATGCCGTTGGAGGCGTTACTGGAGCCGGTGAGGGTCTGGTAAAAGGCATCCTTAAAGGTGACGCGCCCGGACTTAAAGCCATATGTATTGACATTTGCAATGTTGTTGCCGATGACATCCATCTTGGTCTGGTGGGCACGCAGACCCGCCACGCCGGAAAACAGTGATCTGACCATGTTGCATTCTCCTTTATAATAATGTAGCGGCTTCGCCGCCCTGTTCGGTATCCCCGGTATCCCCGGTATCCCCGGTATCTCCGCCCTCTCCGGCGGCAGCCTTTTGGTGGACGACCATGACGGAATCCATGGTGAAACCCTTATCCCCGATATACAATATGGGCTGGCCCTCAAAGAGAGAAACGCTGCCCACGGCTCCACGGGTGACCTCCAGCTTTCCGCCCACAATGGCGGCGGCCTCTACCTCCTTGCCCAGCATGGACATGGCATAGCCGGCACTGGACTGCTCCAGCAGGCCCTGCACCATCTGCATAGTGGTAAACTGGGCCATCTGCCCCATAAATTCCGTGTCCTTCATGGGATTCATCATGTCCTGGTTTTGCAGCTGCACCGCAATCAGGGACAGAAAGTCATCGATGTTAATGTCGGTCTTTTGCTTTTGCGCCCCTTGACCAACGGCCTGATAGCCGCCGGCGGCGCCTGCACCTGTAATGGGCATGGATTATTCTCCCTTCCAATTGGTCACGCGGCCTTGCAGGGTCTGCCAAAACCACTCTGACTCCAAATCACTTTTCCGTCGTTCCCGCTCCGGTGACTGTCGGCGGTTTTCCTGTTGGCGCTGGCCGGACTGTCCCCCGTCGTCACCACGGGGCGACTGATGGGGCGGCTCCGGCTCTCGGGTAATGTGCACCTCGGTTTTTCCCCCAGTGTGCCTGCTTATCAGTGCGGCCAGTTGGTCAGCCTGCTCCAAAAGGAGCTTTTGGGTCTCCCCGCGGAAACAGCTTACCTCCATGCGGCTCATTTCCCCGTCCAAGGTAAGACGCACCCGCAGCTTGCCCAGATGCTGGGGGGACAGCTCCATCTCAAATTCCGTCAGTCCCTCGGTCAGAGATTGCTCTACCCGGGCACTAATCTGGCGAGGGAGGTCGGCCCTTTGCACCGGCGTGTCCCCCTGCTCCCCATCACCCACCAAAAAGTGCACGGCAGTTCCCTCCGGAGCCATGCCCTGAGTCGTCACAGACACCTTTGGCTCCGTTTCCCGGTGGGGTACGCCGATCTGCTCCTCCGTGCCGCCGTCTGACGGCACGGCTGTTTTTTCCGGCGCAAGCATCGAGGGTGTCTCCTTCGCGGCAAGTGCGGTTATCTGGGGCCGTGTGTGCAGCTCCCGCCCCCCGGGTATGCCCGACGAAGGAGCAGGCACCGGCCCTTCCTCGCACAGCGGCATCGGCAACACCGGGGCGGCGGTCTGTATTGTCCCTGCCCCACCGCCCTCCCCCGGCAGCGGAGTGCCTTGCGGCAAGGCTTCCGCCGTCCACAGCGGCACAGACGGCAGCCACACCAGCATCTCGCCGCCGGGAATGGTTTGGGTGGGCTCGTCCTCCTCCTGTGATTGCGCTTGGGGCCGCTGCTCGTTTCCCTCTAAGCGGCGGCACACACTGTCCCAAAAGCACTCTGTGGCCGCACCCTCACGCTTTGCGCCGGGGGGGCGTTTGCCTTGAGTGCGCTGGGGCGGGGCTGCGGCAGTCATGGCGGCATTCACATATTCCACGCTCCTTAGTACAGGCGCATGGCCTGGCTTATTTTCTGGTGCATCACAAATTCCTCCAAAGACCGTTCTTCCTTTTTCTGCTGTCTTTGGGTAAACTCGGCCACTCGTTTTTCCTTCAGCTTGTCCATGGATGAAATCTCCTGCTTCACCTGCACCAACAGGCCCCGCTTGGCTTCCGCCGCCTGATTTGCCTGCTCCAGCCCGCCCCGAGCTCGCTCCAAATCCCAGCTTAGCCGCTGCAAATACCGCCGGTTTGCCTGGGCGTCCGGCAGGGATACCCCCCCTTCGCTCTCCTTGTGAAAGCGCTGGGCGTTTTGCAGATACTGCCCCTCCAGCGTTCGAATGGCCTGACGCTGCTGCTCCACCTTCTCCCACAGCGCTCTCCACTCCTCCGTCACCTGCTCCAGCTCCTGTTTTTTATACTGGTGTACCGTCTCCAGGGAAAAAGAAATCTGTCCCAATTCCGTTCACTCCTTTAAGCCAGTATGTCACGCATGGCCTGTATGGTCTCTTCTTCGCCAAATGCCTGGTCAACGCCCTGTTTTAGAAAGTCATGAATCTGGTCGATTTTCCCCAGCGCCGCATCCAGCTTGGGGTTGCTGCCGGTTTTATAGGCACCGATGGAAACCAAATCATAGTTTTGCTCGTACACGCTGAGCAGGTTACGAATCTCGGCCGCCAGATGACGGTGCTCCTCCCCCGCGATGGTGCTCATAAGGCGGCTGACGCTGGGGCCAATGTCGATGGCGGGAAAATGGTTGCGGGCCGCCAGCGTACGGGAGAGGATGATATGTCCGTCCACAATGCCCCGCACCATGTCGGCAATGGGCTCGTTGGTGTCGTCTCCCTCCACCAGAACGGTATAAATGCCCGTAATAGAGCCGCCGGGAAAATTACCGCTGCGCTCCAGCAGCCGTGGCAGCTCCGCATAGATGGACGGGGTATACCCTCTGGCTACCGGCGGCTCGCCCGTGGCCAGCCCAATCTCCCGCTGCGCCATGGCGAACCGGGTCAGCGAATCCATCATCAGCAGCACATCCTGCCCCTGATCCCGAAAGTATTCGGCGATGGCGGTGGCGGCAAGGGCGCATTTCATGCGGAGCATGGCGGGCTGATCTGAGGTAGCTACCACCACCACGGAGCGGCGCAGGCCCTCCGGACCCAAATCCCGTTCCACGAACTCCCGGACCTCCCGCCCCCGCTCGCCCACCAGGGCGATGACGTTGACATCGGTCTTTACATTCTTGGCCACCATACCCAGCAGGGTGCTTTTCCCCACGCCGCTTCCGGCAAAAATGCCCATACGCTGGCCCTTTCCGATGCTTAGCATACCGTCAATGGCCTTTACGCCAAAGGGTAGGCGCTGTTCAATCAGTGCCCGGGACAGGGGACTGATACCGGGCGGCTCAATGCCCCTTTTTTCCCCCTCTGGCAGCGCACCCAGTTCGTCGATAGGTCTTCCCAGAGCATCCACAATGCGCCCCACCAAAAAATCCCCTACCGGCACCTGCATCCGCTCCCGGGTATTGCGCACATAGTCACCGATGCCGATGCCCTGAATGCCCTCATAGGGCATTAAAATTACCCGCTCCCTTCGAAAGCCCACTACCTCTGCCTGGGTTTCCGACCCTCCGCTGTAAATCCGGCACACATCCGCAATGGAGGCCTTGATGCCGGAAGCCTCCACAGCCATGCCCACCACCTGCTCCACCTTGCCGATATACCGTTTGGTCTCCAGGTGACTTACCCGCTCATTCAGCCCCAAAAAATTCATCGTCCAGTTCCTCCAGACAGGCCTTAATTTGCTCAATCTGGACACTACTGCATGCGTCTACAATGCGGTCCGGTGTCTCCACAATCAGCGTGCCCTGTCTAGCTCCCTCAATGGCCTCCAGCCGCACATGGGCGCTGACATGCTCTAACAGCCGCGCCACATCCGCATGCTCCCGGGTGAGCAGCGCCAAGTCCTCGTCGGAAACGGAAATTTTAATCCACTCCTGCGGCTTCATGCCGTCCACTGCGTTTTCAATCATCTTTTCAATGGCCCGGGCACTGGCAGACAGGTTCAGGCCAATCACCTGCTCGGCAATGTGGACGGTCAGCAGCGTCAAATCCCGCCGATACTGCCGCAGAAACTGTTCCTTTTCCTGTTCCAGCGTGGCCAGCGTCTCATTCAGCTTGCCAAGCAGCTGTGCAAACTGCTGGCTGACCTGCTCCATACCCATTTGCTGTCCCTGCTCTCGTCCCCGGCGGACTCCCTCGGCACAGCCCCTGTCGTAGCCATTTTGAAAGCCGGTTTCCTCCCCTGCGGCATGACCGGTCTCAAATGCGGTGGCGCGAATGCTATTGGCCTGCTCCCGGGCCCGCTCCACCAGCTCCTGCGCCTCCTGCCGGGCACGGGCCGTTATCGCGACGGCTTCCTCCCGCAGGCGAAGATGCAGGGCATCGGGGGTCTCCTCCCCCGTTTTTTCCTCCCGCAGCGCCGGAAGCAGCTCTGAAAAAATCGGATACCGCAGGGGTGCTTCCCCGGCGGAGCACTTTATGACGTTAGGCAAGGGTCTCACCCTTTCCGGTTTTATTTACTTCAATCTCGCCGTCGCTTTGCAGCCGCCGGACAATGGTGACAATCCGCTTTCTGGCAAGGTCAATCTGGGCGGGCGTCACATGCTCCATAAGCTCCAAATCCAGCTTTAAGCTCTCCAGCATTCGCTTTGAAATATTATCGTATACGCACTGGATAATCTCTGCCGACGCACCCTTGAGGGCATAGACCAAATCCATCGGCTCGGCCAGCCGCAGTACCTTTTTCACATCGCCGTCTGCCAGCACTGCCAGATCCTCAAAGGTAAACATAGCCCGGCTGATGGACTCCGCCAGGGCGGCGTTACTCTGCTGCAGCCCCTGGAAAAGCTGTCTCTCGCTGCCATAGTCCAATTTGGAGATAATATCCGCCACCGAGGCCACGCCACCAAAGCGCTGATACTCAATGTCCGACGGCAGATCAAACTTACTCTCCAGTGTCTTGGCCAGCAGCTTTACCATCTCGGGCTGTACCTTATCCAGCCGCACCACACGGTCAATAATGTCCAGCCGTTTTTTCTGGGGCAGCTGGGACAAAATGAGGGCCGCCACCTCGCTGTCGGCATAGGCTAGCACCACGGCAGCCAGTTGGGGATGCTCCTCTGCAAGAATCGAAGCTGCGGTGTGGGGCTCCACGGTGTTTAAAAAGTCAAAGAGATGTTCCTGCACCCGTACTTTTATTTTCATCAGCATCTCCTCCGCCACCTGCCCGCCGAAGGCCTGCTGTAAAATTTCCTTGGCATACTGCTCGCCGCCCTCCAGAATTACCTGCCGGGTGACGCACATCTGTAAAAAGTCATCCAGTACCTGCCCAATCTCATCGTGGGAGGCATAATCGGTCTGGGCTACATTCCGGGTCAGCCGCTCCACCTCCTCAGCGGACATATAGCGGTAAATTTTTGCCGCCTTTTCCGCCCCCAGCGCAATCACTACGGCGG
>CAZDDZ010000061.1:0-16950 GCA_964504285.1 uncultured Pseudoflavonifractor sp. | reverse complement strand
GGCGTGAGCATTCACGCCGCCGGTTCTTTTGTTAATTACACTGGTCAGACTACGCTAAAAGGCAATTTACGGCGCACAAAAACTTGCAAAAAACTTAGAACAAATGTTTGCGATTTGGAAAGTTGTATGTTATACTGTAACCGTAAGTATCCATATAACGATTATAAGGAGGGTCTCTGCCATGAAAATACTCTCGCCTAAACAGCAGCAGATCTACGATTATATTATTTCCTTCCAGCAGGAGCACGGCTATCCCCCCTCGGTGCGGGAGATTGGCGAGGCAGTGGCGCTTAAGTCTCCGTCCACCGTTCACTTTCACCTAAAGGGGTTGGAGGAAAAGGGCCTGATTACCAAGGCCGAGGGCAAGACCCGGGCTATTACGGTCAGCGGCTCCCGCGGCCGCCCGATTGCGGAGGAGCAGAGTCCCCGCGACAATCAGGTACCGGTAGTAGGCAGTGTGGCTGCCGGTTCTCCGATTTTGGCACAGGAGTGCATTGAGGATTATCTCACCTTCGACACCGAGGGAAAGAGCGGGGAGCATTTTGCCCTTAAGGTACGGGGCGAGTCCATGCTCCACGCCGGTATTTTGCCCGACGATTTGGTGGTGGTGCACCGTCGGCAGGACATGCATAACGGAGAAATTGTCGTGGCGATGATTGAGGATGAAGCCACGGTAAAAACGCTGCGCCGCAAGGATGGACATACCTGGCTCATGCCGGAAAACCCCGACTACCAGCCCATTAACGGCGACAACGCCCAGCTGCTGGGCAAGGTGGTTGCGGTGGTGCGCAAGTATTAACCTTTATGGATTTTGTTTTATTTGATACCCCCTGCGGGCAAATGGGACTTGCCGAGGAGGAGGGAGCCATTGTGCGCCTATATCTTCCGGGGGAGGATGTGCCCCCAATTGCAACCCGTGATACCCCCCTACTTGCGGAAGGAAAACGCCAGCTGATGGAATACTTTGCGGGCGAACGCAGACACTTTGATTTACCCCTAAAAGCGCGGGGCACTCCCTTTCGCGAAACTGTTTGGCGCGCCCTGCTGGAGATTCCCTACGGACAAACCATATCCTACGGCAGGCTCGCCGCCGGAATTGGAAAGCCTAGGGCCGTAAGGGCGGTGGGGGGAGCCAATCACCACAACCCCATTCCTATTCTCATTCCCTGCCACCGGGTCATTGGCGCGGACGGAAGTCTTACCGGATACGGCGGCGGGGTGGCGCTGAAGAAGGCGCTGCTGAAGTTGGAGCAAGCGTAGGGACACGGCTTGCCGTGTCCGCAAGTAGGAAAGGAGCACTCTATGAAAAAGTTAATCGCCGCAGGCAACCTGTACCTCAAGAAGATGGATTTGACCGATATTGCCCTGCTGAAATTCTGCGTGGGGGCTTTGGGCGTGCTCATTGGCCTCGGCTCTGCCAAGCGCCACAAAAAGGGCATGAGCTTTTTGGCAGGGCTGGTCTTTGTGGTCACCTGGATTCCCCTGATGGGGAAATTCCTGGGCATTATTACCGATCCGGAGGTTTAAGCATATGGCAAAGAAAGAAAAGCGGTTTCAAATTGTGCAGGAGGAAAACGTCTCCATGATGTTTGCCACTGTTATTTTGCTGGATACCGCCACCGGTGTGCTCTATCTCCAGACGAATTACGGCGGTACAGTCGGTGGACTTACTCCCCTGCTGGACGCAAATGGAAAGCCCACAACCTGGGATTTGGACAGCGCGGAGGGTCTGCGGTGAGATTGGTTTCCTGGAATGTAAATGGCCTGCGGGCTTGCTTGAACAAGGGCTTTTATGACTCCTTTGCCACCCTGAACGCCGACATCTTTTGCCTGCAGGAGACCAAAATGCAGCCCGAACAGGCCCAGATCGACCTGCCGGGCTATGAGCAGTTTTGGAACAGCGCGGTAAAAAAGGGTTACTCGGGCACGGCGGTATTTACGCGGATTTCGCCCCTGAACGTTACCTACGGTATCGGCGTCGCCGAGCACGACGGCGAGGGACGGGCCATTACCCTTGAGTTTGAGGACTTTTTTCTGGTGACCTGTTACACCCCCAACGCGAAGCGGGAGCTGACCCGACTGGCCTACCGCATGGAGTGGGAGGATGAGTTCCGCGCCTACCTCAAGGGGCTGGATGCTAAAAAACCGGTGATTCTCTGTGGCGACCTGAACGTGGCGCACCAGGAGATTGACCTAAAAAATCCCAAGCCAAACCGGGGCAATGCCGGCTTTACCGACGAGGAGCGGGGGAAGATGACCCAGCTGTTAGAGACGGGATTTGTAGATTCCTTTCGCTACCTTTACCCCGACCGTACAGGGGCCTATTCCTGGTGGAGCTATATGTACCACGCCCGGGAAAAAAACGCCGGATGGCGCATTGACTACTTTATCGTGTCCGAGGGCATTAAGGAGCAAATCAAGGACAGCCTGATCTATTCCGAAATCCAGGGCAGCGACCACTGCCCAGTAGCGTTGGATATTTTTTAACATGCAAAAGCGCCGCAGGCCATTGGCCTGCGGCGCGTTGACGTGTAAGAAAGCCGTTTTTGCTTAGACGAATGCCAAAAGCGTCGGGCCGTCGAGGATACTGACCTGGAGGCCACGGCGGCACTTCCTGGGTTATGTCCTGCGGAATACATGCACCCGAAAGTCGGCATTTACCGTAAGGGTCTCCAGGGCGGACAGCCGTGCCCGCCCTTCCTTTGAGGTTTTCCAGGCGTAGGGGGTCATGCCGAACAGGTCTTGAATCTCCTGGCCGGACAGGGTCAGCGTCCGCTGGGCGGGGCGTATTTCCAGGTACTCAAAGCCCTCGTAGGAGACGGCCTCCTCCCGGTTTTGATAGGGGCGGTCGTAGAGTACTTCCTTTAGCTCCCACAGGTGGCCGGGGGCGGGCACCACGTAGAGGAAAACACCGCCGGGTTTTAATACCCGACGAAATTCGTCCACCGCCAGGGGGGAAAAGCAGTTGACCAGCAAATCGGCATTTCCGTCACCGAAGGGCAGGTGATAGACCGAGGCCACCGCAAACTCCGCGCCCCGCTCCCGCCGCGCGGCATACCGGAGCGAGGGCTTGGACAGGTCTACCCCGGCGGCGCGGGGGTGCTTTCCGGCCGCCGTCAGGGCGGCGTAAAGGGCTGCGGTGTAGTACCCCTCGCCGCAGCCGGAGTCCAGCACCACAGGGCCGCTTTCCGTGTGCTCCACAGCCAGAGCGCACAGGGTATCCTTCAAGTGGGCGTAGTGCTCGCCAGAAAGAAAGCGGTTTCGGGCGGCGGCCATGTCCTTGTCGTCTCCCGGCGCTTTGGAGTGGAGTCGGTTGGCAGGCAGCAGGTGGACATAGCCCTCCCGGGCAATGTCGTAGCTGTGGCCGTTGGGACAGCAGTAGACCCGCTCCTCCCGCACCAAGGGAGCGGCGCAGAGCGGGCAGCGGAAAAGACTGTTCATTCTTGCCTGTCAGAGTGGCGGACATGGCCGTGACCGCTGCCGCCAATGCTCTGCTCCTCGTTCTTAATTTCCCAGTGGATCAGGAAGGTCAGGGCGGCCCGCAGGACGATAATCGCGCCCACCAGGGCAATTTCGGACAGGTCACGCACCAGCACCGTGCGCAAAATCTCGCCGCCCAGCTTAAACTCCAGACTCATGGCAAGACCCTGGGCCAGCTTGAGCCGGGTTTCCGGGTCCCGGCGAATGTAGTTGATGACGCCCATAATGCCGGCGGCCACCAAGACAATAACGCCAACCCACTCAAAGAGCAAAATGGCGGCGTCGACCACAAAGACCAACGCCTCATGCATGATTTCCATATCTGTCTCCCTTTCTATTGCTTATCGGACTATCATTATACTGTTTGCCCACAAATTACACAAGAAAATTTCTTGAAAAAACGCATTTTCCACAGGGGATGCTTGTTTTTTCTCTATTCATTTCCTAAAATTTGTGGTATGATATCCGCTGTATGAAGATTTATATATTTCTAAGGAGTACAACATGATAACAGTTTCCGACCTGGGCCTGCAATATAGCGGCCAGCCCCTGTTTTCCCACGTTGATTTGCAGTTCATTAAGGGCAACTGCTACGGCATTATCGGCGCAAACGGCGCGGGTAAGTCTACCTTCCTGAAAATTCTCTCCGGTGAGCTGGATGCTACCTCCGGTCAGGTTTCCATTCTTCCCAAGACCCGCATGTCCATTCTTAAGCAGGACCAGAACGCCTACGATGCGTTCAGCGTGATGGAGACCGTGATTATGGGCAACCAGCGGCTCTACGCCATCAGTAAGGAGAAGGAACTTCTTTACGCCAAGGAGGAAATGACCGAGGAGGACGGCATCAAGGCCTGCGAGCTGGAGGAGGAATTTGCCGAGCTGGGCGGCTGGGAGGCCGAGAGTGACGCGTCCCGCATTCTCCAGGGTCTGGGTGTGCCTGTGTCCGCCCACAATGACCCCATGGAGACCCTGGACGGCCGCCTAAAGGTGAAGGTACTGCTGGCTCAGGCACTCTTCGGTAACCCCGATATTTTGATGATGGACGAGCCCACCAACAACTTGGACATCGCCGCCATCAACTGGCTGGAGGACTTTCTTCTGGACTTTGAGGGCACCGTCATTGTCGTAAGCCATGACCGTCATTTCCTCAACACTATCTGCACCCACATTGTTGACATCGACTACAACAAGATTAAGATGTATGTCGGCAACTACGATTTCTGGTATGAAGCCAGCCAGCTTATGCAGAATCTTCAGAAGAACCAGAGCAAAAAGAACGAGGAGAAGGCGCAGGAGCTTAAGGAGTTTATTACCCGCTTCTCGGCCAACAAATCCAAGTCCAAGCAGGCGACCTCCCGCCGGAAGCTGCTGGAGAAGCTCTCTATGGACGAAATTCCCGCTTCCTCCCGCCGTTACCCCTGGGTTGGCTTTTCCCCCGACCGGGAGGTGGGCAAGGATATTCTCTTTGTCACCGATGTATCCAAGACCATTGACGGCGTGAAGGTGCTGGACAAGGTGAGCTTTATTGTGGGACACGGTGATAAAATTGCCTTTATCGGTGACAACGAAAACGCCCAGACCGCACTCTTTAAGATTTTGGTGGGCGAGCTGGAGCCTGACGAGGGTACCGTCAAGTGGGGGCAGACCGCTACCCACTCTTACTTCCCCAAGGACAACACAGCCTTCTTTGATGGCTGCAACGACAATCTTGTGGAGTGGCTGCGTCAGTTTTCGCCCGACCCCCACGAGGCTTACCTCCGCGGCTTCCTGGGCCGCATGCTCTTTTCGGGGGACGATGTGTACAAGGCCGTCAAGGTGCTCTCCGGCGGTGAGAAGGTGCGCTGTATGCTCTCCCGCATGATGCTCTCGGGGGCCAATGTGCTCCTCCTCGACCAGCCTACCAACCACCTGGATCTGGAGTCCATTGCCGCCGTCAATAACGGTCTGGCCGATGTGAAGTGCAACGTGCTTTTCTCCAGCCATGACCACCAGATGGTGCAGACAGTGGCAAACCGGGTCTTTGACTTTACCGCCGACGGCAAGCTGATTGACCGCAAGATGACCTATGATGAATATTTGGAGAGTATTTCCGGGGAGAACAGCTAGGCATTGTTCAAACAAGGACTAAGGAACCTCTGATTTAGAGTGTATCTAAAAAGCGTTAAAACGCCCATAAACTTGTCTTTTTTCGTCATGGCAGCGCCGATTTTCCTTGCCATACGTCAGTATGGCTGCAAAAAATCGGCTTGCCTGACAAAAAATACACGCGCTAATCTGCACGACTGAATGAAAGCAGAGCTTCCCAAACAACATTCCGAACCAGAGAGGACTTGTAGCCATGCGCAAAGCAGTTATACTTCCCGGCGCAGTCTTGGCGGCCGGCATCGGCGGATTTTTTCTTCGCCGGTGGGAGCTGGCCGCCGCCTTTGAGCCGGACACCGGCCTGCCCATTCCGGGCGCACCCGCCACCCTGTCGCTGATTGGCCTGTCGGCACTGGTGGCGATAGCCCTGCTTCTGCTCTGCCGGGGCAGACACAATACCTTTGAAGGCGGATATGACCAGGCCTTCGGCGCGAAGGGAAACACCTTGTATATCACGGCCATGGTGCTTGCCGCCTTTTTGCTGTTGGCCTCGGGCGTGCTGCTGCTGCTGGGATTGCCCGCAGGGTATCGCACAGCGCTGGAAACCCAGGGAATGAACCCCGTTCTCTCCACGTTGCCCAAGATATTGCAGGCCGCCCTGACCTTAGGCTGCTTTTTCTGCGTACTGGCGCTGGGGAAAAACAGCTACCGGGGCGAGGGAAAGGGGAAGTACAGCTTTCCGCTTCTCATGCCCGCCTATATGGCCTGTATGTGGCTGATTTCCGCCTATCAGACCCGGGCGGGGGACCCCATCCGCTTAAATTATATTTACGAGCTTATGGCCATCATAACAGCCCTGCTGGGCTTTTACTTCATGGCCGGATTTTCCTTTGGGCGGGGCAAGGTCTTTGTCACAAGCCTCTTTTCCCTGCTGGGGGTCTATTTTTCGGTGGTTACCTTGGCGGATACCCATGATTTGGCCACCATGCTGCTGTTTGGCTTTTCCATCTTCTATTTGCTGGCCGGGGTCACTGCCCTGCTCGATAATGACAGAGAGCGAATGTGCCCCTCCGCTGACCAGTCCAATGAAATAACAACGGAGGATGCAACTGATGAATAAATTTTATATTACAACCCCTATTTACTACCCCTCGGACAAGCTTCATATCGGCCACACCTATTGTACCGTGGCCACCGACGCCATGGCCCGCTATAAGCGGCTTCAGGGCTATGACGTGATGTTTCTCACCGGCACCGATGAGCACGGCCAGAAGATTGAGGACAAGGCCAAGGAGGCGGGGATTACCCCCAAGGCTTTTGTGGACAATATTGTGGAGGCTCCAGGCGGTATTCTGGATTTGTGGAAGCTGATGAACGTCTCTAACGACCGATTTATCCGCACCACCGACGACTACCACGAGGCATCCGTTCAGAAGATTTTTAAGCAGCTCTACGAGCAGGGCGATATTTACAAGGGCAAGTACACCGGCAAATATTGCAAGCCCTGCGAGAGCTTTTGGACGGAATCCCAGCTGGTGGACGGCAAGTGCCCCGACTGCGGCCGTCCTGTCATTGACGCGGAGGAGGAGGCTTACTTCTTTAAGCTCTCCAAGTATGCCGACAAGATTCGTGATTTGCTGGAAAACACAGACTTCTTAGAGCCCCGCAGCCGGGTCAACGAGATGGTCAACAACTTTATTAAGCCCGGCCTGGAGGACTTGTGCGTTTCCCGCACCACCTTCACCTGGGGCGTGCCTGTGGACTTTGACCCCGGTCATGTGGTTTATGTATGGATCGACGCGCTGTCAAACTATATCAATGCCCTGGGCTACCGGAATGACCGGTATAGTGACTTTGAAAAGTTCTGGCCTGCCGATGTGCACTTTGTAGGCAAGGAGATTGTCCGTTTCCACGCCATTATTTGGCCCGCCATTTTAATGGCGCTGGGGCTGCCCCTGCCCAAGAAGGTGTACGGCCACGGCTGGCTGCTGCTGGACGGCGGCAAAATGAGCAAGTCCAAGGGCAATGTGGTGGATCCCGTCATTCTGGCGGGTCGTTACGGGGTGGACGCGCTGCGCTACTTCCTCCTGCGGGAGTTCCCCTTCGGCTCCGACGGCAACTTCTCCAACGAAGCCCTCATTACCCGCATCAATGTGGATTTGGCCAACGACCTGGGTAATTTGCTCTCCCGCACCACCGCCATGGTGGGCAAGTATTTTGACGGGAAGCTCCCCGCATACCGTCAGGCCGACCCGCTGGACGAGGAGCTGATTTCCATGGTCTCCGGCCTGCGGAATAAGTACGAGGGGCATATGGAGAAGTACGCCTTCCAGTCGGCCCTCGCCGAGGTCTTTACCGTTATTGCACGGGCCAACAAATATATCGACGAGACCGCCCCCTGGGCGCTGGCCAAGGATATGGAGCAGGGCGGTTCCCGGCTGGCCTCTGTCATGTATAACCTTTTGGAGACCCTGCGCGTTGCCGCTGTGCTCCTGACCCCCTTTATGCCCCAGAGCATGGAGAAGCTCTTTGCTCAGATCGGCGCCTGCGATGCTTGCCGCACCTGGGAGAGCGCCGAAACATTTGGCCATTTAAGTGCTGCCGCCACCGTGGAGAAGGGGGAAAACCTGTTCCCCCGGATTGATATGGAAAAGGAGCTTCAGGAATTGGAGGCTGCTGCCGCCGCCGCCCACGCCGCTGCCCAGCCCGCCCTGGAGCTGGAGCCTTATGCCGAGGAAAATGTGGACTTTGACACCTTCTGCAAGAGCGATTTCCGCGTGGTGAAGGTCAAGGCCTGCGAGAACGTAAAAAAGAGCGAAAAGCTTCTGAAATTTACTCTGGACGACGGTACCGGCACAGACCGCCAGATTCTCTCCGGCATTGCCAAGTGGTACAAGGCCGAGGAGCTGGTGGGTAAGACCCTGATGGCTATTGTCAATCTGCCTCCCCGCAAGATGATGGGGCAGGATTCCTGCGGTATGCTCATTTCCGCTGTCCACAAGGAGAAGGGCGAGGAAGTGCTCAATCTTCTCATGCTGGACGACAAAATCCCCGCCGGGGCGAAGATGTGTTAAAAGAATAGAGAGAAGGGATTCCATGTACCGTTATGAGTACGTCACCATACACACCGGCGGCGGCTTCTGGATTGACAACAGCGCGGCCGAGCATCGGGACATTATCAATGACTACGCGGCCAAGGGCTGGCGGTTCGTGGGCTATGTCCCCACCATGTTTACCGGCAACGGCGGCCTGAAGGAGATGGATCTGGTCTTTGAAAAGGATGAAGCGTAGCCATGTATTTTGACACCCATGCCCATTATTATGACGAGTCCTTTGACCCCGACCGGGACGAGCTGCTCTCCGCCCTGCCAAGCAAGGACGTGGAGCTGGTGCTCTGCCCCGGGGTGGATATTAAAACCTCTCGCATGTGTGTGGAGATGGCCGAAAAGCACCCCCACGTTTACGCCGCCGTTGGCTATCACCCCGAGGACTTGGATGGGGTGGATTTGAGCGCGCTGGATGAGATTGAGCGCATGGCGCACCATCCCAAGGTAAAGGCCGTTGGAGAAATCGGCCTGGACTACTACTGGGAGAAAGATACCGCTAAGCGAGAGAACCAAAAGGAGTTTTTTGCCGCGCAGATGGATTTGGCGCGTAGGCTGGACTTACCCGCCATTGTCCACGACCGGGAAGCGCACAAGGACTGCCTGGATATGGTGCGTGCCCACCCCGGTACCCGAGGGGTGTTCCACTGCTACTCCGGCAGCGTGGAGGACGCAAAGACCCTGGTCGCGCGGGGCTGGATGCTCTCCTTTACCGGGGCCATTACCTTTAAAAACGCCCGCAAGGCGCTGGAGGTCATCCAGTGGCTCCCCCTGGAGCACATTATGCTGGAGACCGACGCGCCCTATATGGCGCCCGAGCCTTACCGGGGCAAGCGCTGCGACTCCTCCTACGTCTACCGCATGGCGCAGACCGTGGCCCAAATCAAGGGAATGAAAACCGAGGAGCTGGCTCGAATTACCACGGAAAATGCCAAGCGGTTTTTCAAAATCGGATAAACCAAGAGGCTGCCTCCCCGTCCCCGTAGGGCGTGGCTTCCCAAACGCACCGCCAAAAGGCTACCATAACCACCAAGGTATTGCAAGGCTACCGCACCGATGGCGGCATCGGTTGCACCCCTTGAATTGCTAGCGCTGACGGGTTGCCGTACTCGTCGGTAGTGGCAACAGGGAGCGGCAGCGACACCGATGAAACGGAAAGCAAGAGACGAGGGGCGGGCGGGCGCACAGTGTGCGCCCCTCGGTCGGGCACTCCTTGAACCGTATCGCCGCCATGGACTCGTGGGGTTCGGGGTTGCAACCCAGATGGACTTTGCCTACTTTCGTCCGTGCGAAAGTAGGTCGCCGAAGGCTGGACACGGTAGCGATAAGATAGAGACAAGCGTGGAAAAAGCAGGAGAAACGGATTCCTCACCAGTGCGTACCCTGGTTCGGAATGACGAGAGCCGCGGGTCATCGAGGACGCCGACCCCTACAAGGATGGAAGATGCGCCCCACGACAGATTAAGAGGCCACCTTGTTAGGCGGCCTCTTGGAGGAGCTCCTCCTCCGCCTCCCGCGCGGTGTCGGCGGAAAAGCGGAAGTTACCCCAAGTGTCGTAGACCTCTACATGGCCCTGTACCCAGCGAATTTCGTATTTCATGGTAACACTCCTTTCTGCAATCAACGGTTTTCTGACCTTGTGATTTCAGTATAACGGAGCATGTGTCCCATAAAACGGACTTTAAAACGCCCTCCGACGAATATTCGTCGGAGGGCGTTTTTTACAGGGTATCCAGCTTGGCAGCTACCTCGGAGAGGTAGTTAGGCTCGAAGTCCTCAATATTTCCCCCGTCACAGGCGGCGGCGACTGCCGGGTTAATGGGCAGGCGGGCCAGCACGGGAAGGTTTAGATCGTGTGCAACCTCGTCAATATGACTCTCCCCGAAAATGGCGTGGCGCTTCTGGCAGTCAGGGCACTGGAAGTAGCTGTAATTCTCCACCAGACCCAGCACAGGAATGTCCATAAGGTTTGCCATATTTACTGCCTTGGTTACAATCATACTCACCAAATCCTGGGGAGAGGTGACCACAATAATGCCGTCAACGGGCAGGGACTGGAACACAGTCAGCGGTACATCGCCGGTGCCGGGGGGCATATCGATAAAGAGGTAATCCAAATCGCCCCATACCACGTCCGACCAGAACTGCTTGACGGTGCCCGCGATGACCGGGCCGCGCCATACTACCGGGTCGGTCTCTCGTTCCACTAGGAGGTTAAGGCTCATAACCTCAATGCCGGTCTTGGTGACGCAGGGGGAAATGCCTGCGTCGGTGCCGGTGGCCCGCTCGTGAAGGTTAAACGCGGTGGGAATGGAGGGGCCGGTAATGTCGGCGTCCAAAATACCTACCCGCTTGCCCATACGGCGCATGGCAACAGCCAGGGAAGAGGTTACCAGGCTCTTCCCTACGCCGCCCTTGCCGCTTACCACGGCAATGACTTTTTTTACGTCGGAAAGGGGGTTTTGGGGTGCCAGAAAGCTCTGGGGGTCTTTGCGTTCTCCGCAGCTCTCGCCGCAGCTGCCGCAATCGTGGGTACAGTCGGACATGGAAACATCTCCTTTTACATAATGGGTGGCAACACTAATATTTATAGCTTCCTCCGCCGATAAACTCACGGAGAATGGAGTTTTTGGCAACCAAAGCGGGGTCAATAGGCTCAAAGTAGTCAAAGGCGGCAATCAGGTCCAGCAGCTCGGCCCGGCGCTGATTTTCCGGGGGAACGGCCTGAAGAATGGGCAGGGCGTAGTGCTTCATCACCGGCACCTCGTAAAGCTGGGAGGAATCGATGATGATATCGGCCTTGTTTTTAAAGGGAGAAATGTAGAGCTTTTCCCCCCGGCGCACGTTGGCCCACATAGCCAGGGTGGCCGAAACGTCGGTGCCGCGGAAGTTGTAGTCCCGTACGGCCCGCCGGGTCAGACGCATCCAGGTGCCCTTAAAGCGCAGCTCGCCATCCTCCAAAACGTTGCTTCTGGCGGAAATATACAGCTTGGTTGCCTCCGGATGGCGGCCCGCAATGTCGTCATTAAGGGCATGAATGCCCTCGAAAATGGCAATTTCGTTTTCACCCAGCTTCAGGGGGACGCCACGGGCGTCGTTGCGCATCTGGCGGGTAAACTCAAAGCGGGGAATGATAACCTCCTCACCCCGGGAGAGCTTGGTAAAGGTTTCGTCCAAAAGCTCCATGTCCAGGCATCGGGGGGACTCGTAGTCAATGTCGCCCTCGGGGGTACGGGGTGCTGTTTTGGGGTTCATGGCAAAGAAGTAGTTGTCCAGGGAGACGGTGTGGCAGTTCATACCCTGGCGGCGCAGCTCCTCCTCCAGCTTGAGGGCCGTAGTGGTCTTACCGGAGCCGGAGGGGCCGGAGAGGAGCACGATGGGACTTTCCTTCTGCCGCTGGGCAATGCGCCCGGCTGCGTCGGCAATACGCACGGCGTAGGCCGCGTCGCACTCCTCCATAAAGCCCTTGGGGTCGGACTTGGCGCGGGCATTGATTTCTTGCAATTGATAGGACACCTTAGTCCCTCCTTTTGGCGTAAAATTCAGCCAGATAAGCCTTGTCTGCTATAATTTTCTCTATGCCTGCGATATATTCATACGGGTACTTGGGGTCGGCCATGCGCTCAATTTTTCCGCGGCGGGTATCCACCAGCTTGGTTACACCGCCGCCGCCCAGTGCCAGCACGGTGTGAAGCTCCTCCATCATGGCAATGTTGTACAAGCTTTCATACCCCGGCCTTGTCCAGCCCACATTTTCGAAGGAGCCGGACATGTACTTCTGGCGGTAGAGGTAGTAGGGGATATAGCCCGCCTCACGCAGGGTTTGCCAGGCGTAATCCAGCATGGCGGCCACGGCGTCGGCGGAGGGAATGCTGCCCCCCTCCGTCAGCAGGCGAGAACCCTTTTTCAGAGCCAGCGTGTGAACGGTAATATTTTCGGGCGATAGTGCCAATACCTGGTCCAGGGACTGCCGAAAGCCTGCCGCGCTGTCCTGGGGCAGACCGGCAATTAAGTCCATGTTCACACAGGAAAGGCCCGATTGGCGCACCAGTCCGAAGGCGGTCAAAATGTCCTCCGCCGAGTGGGCTCGACCCATGGCGGAGAGCACGTGGTCATGCATGGTCTGCGGGTTTACCGAAACTCGGTCCGCGCCCCCTGCCTTAATGGCGGCCAGCTTGGGGGCGGTAATGGTGTCGGGCCGTCCGGCCTCCACCGTGTACTCGGTGCAGCGGGAAAGGTCAATGTAGGCGGAAATTTCACCCATCAGGGCGGCAAGCTGCTCTGCCGACAGGGTGGTGGGGGTTCCCCCGCCGATATATACCGTGCGCACAAAAAGTCCGGCCTGCCGAAGGGCTTCCCCCGCTGCCTGAATTTCCCGGGACAAAGCATCCAGATAAGGCTCCACCAGCTTAAGGGTGCGCCCCACGTCGGCAGATACAAAGGAGCAGTAGGCGCAGCGGGTGGGACAAAAGGGAATGCCCACATAGAGAGAGATTTCGTCGGGCTTCAGGCTATCCTTGGCGGCAATGCTGGCATTTGCGCAATCCATGGCAAGCCTGCGGCGCAGGGGGGTTACCCGGTAGGTGTCCCGCAGGGCGGACTCAGCCTCCCCGGGCGTACCGCCCGAGAGTAAAATTTTAGTGGGAATCTTTACCGGTCGCACTCCGGTCAGCGCCCCCCAGGGGGGCTCCTTGCCCAGGGCGACAACGGCGGCACGGTAAAAGGAGAGCTTAAGGGCCTTTTGGTGGGCCCGGTCAAGCTCCACCGGCTCAGTTAATCCCTGGGTCTTGGCCCGGGCACAGCCGGTGTAGCATTTGCCCCCGTATTGCAGCACGGTTTTGCCGGTCACCCAGCAGGTTCCGTGGGAAAGGGAGAGGGTAGCTGCCGTCTCCTCCGGACGGGGCGCTTCCTCCGGGTAAAGGGGACGCTCCCCCGGAAACAGGGTAATCATAATCTGCTCGGCGGCGTATTTCAGGTCGTGACCCTTTAGGTATAGCTTCATTGCATCGCTTCCCGCAGGTAGTAGTTCTCCCGACGTTCGGCATCCAGGGTAGAGTCGCCCTCGTGGCCGGGGAGCACTCGGTAGTTACCGGGCAGCCCGCCCAGCCGCCGGAGGGAGGACATTAAAATCTCATACCCGCCGCCGGGCAGGTCGGTGCGGCCCATGGAGCCTTTAAACAGGGTGTCACCCGCAAAGAGGGTGTTTTCCACCAAAAGGCACACCCCGCCGGGGGTGTGGCCGGGCGTGTGCACAACCGCCACGGTCAGAGAACCGACGGTCACCGTGTCCCCGTCGCTGTAATCCACGGTGTTAGACACCGGCGGCATCAAGTCGCCCGCCATCATGGCCTTGTCGGCGGGGTGCAGGTAAATGGGGCAGCCAAAAGTCTCCCGCAGGACAGCCGCCGCCCCGGTGTGGTCAAAGTGGCCGTGGGTCAGGAAAATAGCATCCACCGTCAGGCCTGCCGCCGCCTTTAAAATCTCCTCCGCCCCGCCGCCGGGGTCCACAATGGCGGCATGGTTGGTGGTCTCGTCTATTAAAATATAGCAGTTGGTGCCGATGGGAGGTACTGTAAGCTGTTGAATGGTCATAAGCGTGCTCCTTTTGTGTAGTGAAGAATACTACATGGTTTCGGTATCCAGCAAAATGGTTACCGGCCCGTCGTTTTGGGAAAATACCTGCATATCCGCGCCAAATTCGCCGTGCTCCACGGAAAAACCGCGCTTGCGGCAGTAATCCATAAAGGCTTCGTACAGCGGAATGGCGATGTCAGGCTTGGCGGCCCCGGTAAAGCCGGGACGGCGGCTCTTGGTGTCGGCGTAAAGGGTGAACTGGCTCACCACCAGAAGACTACCCCCCACCGTCTCCAGGTTAAGGTTCATTTTTTCGTTTTCGTCCTCAAAAATCCGCAGACCGCAGACCTTGTCGGCCAGCTTGTCGGCCAGCTCCTCAGTGTCGCCGGGGGCGATCCCCAGCAGCACTAGAAAGCCTTGTCCGATTTGCCCGTTTACGTTGCCATCGATTTCCACCGAGGCGCTTTTTACCCGCGTAACAACTGCTTTCATCGGTACTCCCTCACCAGCCCCTTGGCGTACAGGGGGTCAATATCAAAATAAACTAAATCTCCGGCAGCGCATTTAAGATTGGTTACATCCAGCAGGGTTTCCACCCCGCCGACACGCCCGATGACACGGGCCCGCTCTCCCCCGATCCGCACGGTGATTTTACGTCCCTTCCACCAGCGGCGCAGGGCGGCAAACAGCCCCCCGTCACGGACGCGGGCCACCCCGAAACCGTTCAAATAGCCCACGGGCAGCACCGCCACCCGGGTGGGTCTGCGCAGAGTGACCAAATGCTCTCCCCCCACCGTATGGCCCTTGGGGAGCCAGCGGGGATCCTCCAGCGCCGACTCGCCGTAGCCCACCCGCTGTAATCCGTCTCCCTTGGTGCGGCGGCAGCGGCCCAGCAGGGCGGAGCCCGCCCGCACCGCGTCCAGCCGGGCAAAGTCATAGTGGAGCAGAGCAAAGGAGCCTGCGGCATGGATGGTGCCCGTCTCAAACCCGGCGGCATGAATGTTGGCCAGCAGACGCTTAAAGCTGTTTAGCTCGGCGGTGGCGTTTTTACCGTCGGCCTTCACCGAGTGAATTTGAGTGTAAATACCGGAAATAGCCACATTGGGCAAATTTTTATATACCGAGAGAATTTTCTCCGGCTCGGCGCAGAGAAAGCCGCCGTACCCGATGCCGGTGTCTACCTGAATGTGGGCCTCTACCACGGTGGAGCGGCTCTCGGCAAGGCCATTGAGCACCATGCCGGTTTCGGCGGAGGAAATGGTGCATACTACGTTTAAATCCACCAGCTTTTCCAGCTCCGCCCGGTCGGTGGTGGCACGGAGCATGAGAAGCTCCGCCTCCACAAAGCCGGCCTTCCGCAAAGCTTCGGCGTCGGCGCTCTCCGACACGGCAAAGCGGTTGATTCCTTCATCCCGCAAAAGCTTTGCCATGTCAACAAGCCCCGCGCCGTAGGCATCACCGGAGAGTACCCCATAAATGGCTGCACTCCCCGCCCGCTCTTTAATGATTGTCAAGTTCTGCTTGACGGCTTGTCTCTCTATTACAAGGGTTTTCATCGTAGGCCGGCACCTCCCGCGTAAAATGGGTTTATTAGAAATAATTATACCCCCGAATCCACCCTGCGTCAACGAAACCAAGCCCTTGTTTTTATCCTATAAAAATGATATAATAACTACTTAACAGTTACTTATATGCGCATGTGGATGCTTCGTGTCCACGCGCTGTGATTCTAGTCCCGGCGCGGACAATAATATATCTATCAGCACACAACTGGAGGAAGCGTTTTGGAACATAAAACCACTGTAATTTCACCGGATGAAATTGCCCGGCAAAAGGAATATTGTGCCCAGGTGAAGGAGATAAACGCGCCCCTTGCCACTCCACCCCTGGCCTTTGTAGATACCTACGGCTGCCAGCAGAACGAGGCCGACTCCGAGCGTATTCGGGGCTACCTTGCCGAGATGGGCTACGGCTTCACGCAGGATGAGCACCAGGCCGATGTAATTGTCATCAATACCTGCGCCATCCGGGAGCACGCCGAGCTGCGGGTGCTGGGCAACGTGGGCGCACTGACCCACACCAAGCGGAAAAATCCCAACCAAATTATCTGCCTGTGCGGCTGCATGATGCAGGAGAGCCACATGGCCGAAAAAATTAAGGCCTCCTTCCGCCATGTGGATTTGGTCTTTGGACCTCACGCTCTGTGGCGGTTTCCGGAATTTCTTTGGCGGATTCAGTCCCGCAGGGGCCGGATTTTTGAGACGGCGGACGACCCCGGCTCCATTGCCGAGGGCATTCCCGTGGTGCGGCAGAACGGCATTAAGGCCTGGGTTTCCATTATGTACGGGTGCAATAACTTTTGCTCCTACTGCATTGTTCCCTACGTCCGGGGCCGGGAGCGCAGCCGTGATCCGGAGATTATTCTCTCCGAGGTGCGCGAGCTTGCAGCCGCCGGCTACCGGGAGATTACCCTGCTGGGTCAGAACGTGAACTCCTACGGCAAGGATTTAGACCTGGACATGGACTTTTCCGACCTCTTGGAGCAGGTCAACGCCGTTCCCGGAGAATTTCTCATTCGCTTTATGACCAGCCACCCCAAGGACGCGGGGGACAAGCTCTTTGACACCATGGCAAGGTGTGAGAAGGTGGCTCCCGCCATCCATCTGCCCTTCCAGGCGGGCAACGACCGGGTGCTCCGTGAGATGAACCG
>CAZDDZ010000060.1:0-17059 GCA_964504285.1 uncultured Pseudoflavonifractor sp. | reverse complement strand
CTTTTGCTCTTTATGCAAATGCGGTTCGCAAACCGCATTTGTTCAGTGGACATTAGATAGTGCTGACATGAGTTGAGATCGCCAAATGATGGCGGTCGAGCGCTCGTGTCAACACTATCTGAGTCTTTAACATATGCTCCGTATGCCCATCGTTACAGAAGACGGTGGAGTGTGCGGAGCATTTTTTACAAAAATGGTCAAGGAAACCTCGCTATAAGCATAAAATGGAAGGACAGAGAGGGGGGAGCAGTATGGAACAGCGTTTCACCCTGGGACAGGCGGGCGGCGTGCTGACGGTACATGAGGAGGGGCTGCGGGCCGTTTTTGAGGCAGATATGCCAGACGACAGGCAGGGGCTTTATAAGGTGCATGTAGCGGGTGCAGGCGGTGGTATGCTGCTGGGTACCCTTATGCCGGAAAGCGGCCGTCTGCACCTGAGGCGTAGCCTGCCCGTTGGTGAGCTCAGGCAAAAAGGCTGCTGGCCGGTGACCAAGGGCGAAGCAAAAATAGCGTTTCACTTTGAGCAAAGCAGCAATAGCGGAGCAAATGGATGCCCACCCGGCTGGCATAGAGAAGAGAACCCTGCCCAGCTAATGGGGGATCGTATTTTGGCGCGCGCCGCCGGACAGACACGGGGTATGCTCCTTCGCAGGGAGGAGGGCGGCTTTTCCCTGGCGGTGCCGTTTGATCAGGCGCGAGATTTTCCCCTGACGCCGCTGTTTTGCTTCGCGCGGGTAGAGCACCTGGGGCAGCGACCTTATGCAATTTTTAAATTTAACGGACATGGCTGTCCGATATTTTAAACGAAATAAAATAAAGTTTTAAATTTCAGCAACCTGAAAATTTGTTTGATTTTTCAAGCTCTTGTGCATTGCCATGTAAGTAATATGGGCAGAAAATTGATTCACTTGAAATTCCGGCAGGATTTCAAGTGAATCAGCTATAAAATATAATTGTCAGGGAATACTGTTGGTGTAAATCAGAAAAAGGAGTGATTTCACCATGGCAAATATTACAGGCAAGGAGCTTGGCGCCCTCTCTGACCAGCTTGGCTTTGAAAAGATGATGTGCTGCAAGTACCAGGCAGCGGCTGCGGAATCCACCGACCAGAGCCTTAAGACCAGCTTCCAGCAGTATGCCAACCAGCACAAGCAGAACTACGATTGTCTGCTGGGCTATCTGAAGTAAGGGGGAATTGACCAATGAATGACCAGGAACGTATCACCGACCTCATGCTCTCAGAGAAGAAGATGACAGATAACTACGACATCTTTGCCTCCGAGTGCGTCAATATCCAATTGCGCGACGATTTTCTGAAAATTTTTAATCAGGGCCACAAAACGCAGACCGAGCTGTTCCAGACTGCACAGCAGAAGGGCTGGTATCAAGTAGAGCAGGCCCCTGCGGATAAGGTTACCGCCGCCTATCAAAAGTATTCCAGCGATAAGCCCCAATAAAAAAGCGGAGCGAACCTTTTTAAGGTTCGCTCCGCTGTACATTTGCGACAAATTGTGCTACACTTATCTCCGCAACAAAGCAAGGGAGGAAGAAAGAGATGAAAGAAAAGAAAAGTAAAATGAGTATAATTATCGCAGCCGGAGCATTAGTGCTTGTGCTGATTGCATGTTTAGCACTTTATTTTTCCATGCGGCCCCAAACTGTGGCGGGAGAGAAAACCGTTACAATTCAGGTTGTGCATAAGGATGGCAGCAGCAAGGATTTTGTCCTGAAAACCAACCAGGAATATCTGGAGGGGCTTTTGCTGGAAGGAAAAGTAGTGGAGGATAACCAAGGGCCTTACGGTCTGTACATCCTTACCGCTGACGGCGAAACCGTTAACGAGGCTAATCAGGAGTGGTGGTGCATCACCAAGGGTGGAGAGCCTGTAATGGAAGGGGCCGGAACCCAGCCCGTTGCAGACGGTGAGCAATACGAGCTAACCTTTACCGTGGGTTATGGCGGGTAAGGGAGCAAAACGACTGACCGTCAAGGGTGTAGTGGTGCTGGCATTTTTGGGCACAATTATGTTTGTGGCCAAGGAAATCATGGCGTTGCTGCCGAATATTGAACCGGTTTCACTGCTGGTTATGGTATACACCGTTGTGTTTGGGTTACGGGCGCTGTACCCCATCTACGTTTATGTTGCCCTGGAATGTATGGTTTGGGGCATTAATTTGTGGACGGTAAATTACCTTTACGTCTGGACTATTTTAGCGCTTTTCGCCTGGTTTCTGCGCAGAATGGAAAGCCCGCTTGGCTGGGCCATGCTCTCGGCAGCCTTCGGTTTGGCCTTCGGTGCCCTGTGTGCTCCGGTCTATTTTGCTATGGGCGGCTGGCAATTTGCCCTTACCTGGTGGATCTCCGGCATTCCCTTTGACGCACTCCACTGTGCGGGCAATTTTGCCGTGGCACTGGTGTTATTTAAGCCTTGCCGTAACATACTGACCCAGCTCTCCCGGCAGGTAGGACTGGTTTGAATTGAGGGAAATCGAAATGACGGATTATTTTCATTTAAAAGCCGCCCCCGATGAAATTAGAGCCATCAGCACTCTGGGGCTTGCCCATTTGGGCGACTGTGTGTTTGAGCTGATGGTGCGCTCCTGGCTGTGCATGCACGGCAAGGCAACTTCCAAGGGACTGCACAAGGCAACGGTGCGCTATGTAGCCGCCCCGGCCCAGGCAGCGGCGGTAGAGAATATTTTGCCCCACCTTACCGAGGAGGAGCAGGATGTATTTCGCCGGGGCCGCAACACCAGCCCACACACGGTGCCCAAAGCTGCCAGCCGTGCCGACTACCAGACTGCCACAGCACTAGAGGCACTTTTTGGATACCTGTACTTGCAGGGCAATACCACGCGGCTTAATGAGCTGTTTGGCATGATGATGGAATAATAGGCCATGACAAGTCATGTCCCCCACGCCGCTTGGGCAGGGACATGACTTGTTGTGGCTGTATTTTTGGAGGAACTGGAATGGCATTGGATGCAATCTGCCTGTCGGCAGTGATAGCGGAGCTATATAAAACCCTGTCCGGCGGGAAAATTGATAAGATATATCAGCCCGGCCGGGACGAGATGGTCTTTGCCGTGCGCGGCGGAGGCAAGAATGTAAAGCTTCTCCTGTCTGCCAATCCCAGCCAGCCCCGGCTTCATTTTACCGAGGCCGTGCGGGAAAACCCGGCCGAGCCGCCCATGTTCTGTATGCTTCTGCGCAAGCACTTGGTGGGTGCGCGGATTTTGGAGATTACCCAACCGCCGTTGGAGCGTATGGTGGAATTTTCGCTGGAATGCTTGGACGAACTGGGTGATCGGGTAAACCGAAAGCTGATTTTAGAGGCTATGGGCCGCCACTCCAACCTCATTTTACTGGACGGAGAGGGGCGGATTACCGATTGCCTGCGCCGAGTAGACGGGGATATGTCTACCCAGCGGCAAATTATGCCCGGTTTGTTCTACCGTCCGCCCCAGCCGCGTCCCGGCGTACCCCCGCTCATTGGCCGGGAGCTGGAGTTTTTAGGCCGTCCCTCCACCGTGGAGGAGGTTTGTGTGCTGGAGGAGAAAGTAAGAGGGGGAGCGGGCAAGCCTATAATGCTTTTACGGGACGGTAAGCCCGTGGACTTTTCTTTTATGCCCATTTTGCAGTACGGTCCAGGTACCGAGCTTAAGGAGTACGATACCTTTTCTCACCTGCTGGATGACTTTTACGCCGCCCGAGAGGGCAATCAGCGGGCAGGGCAAAAGGAGCAGGAGCTTTTTAAAACGGTCACCCGCACCAGAGAGCGCACGTGCCGCCGTGTGGCCCAGCAGGAGCTGGAGCTAGAGGCCACAAAGGATAGGGAGCGCAAGCGGGAGCTGGGGGATATTCTCACCTCCAACCTGCATGTGATGAAAAAGGGCATGGGTAAGGTACGCCTGACCGATTACTACGCCCCCGATGGGGGAGAGGTTGACATAACGCTTGACCCGCTCCTGACACCCCAGCAAAATGCAGCAAAGTATTACAAGGATTATAATAAGGCCAAGACTGCCCAGCGGGTGCTGACCGAGCAGATAGAGAAGGGCAGACGAGAGCTTGACTACCTGGACAGCGTATTGGAGAATATCCCATTAGCGGAGGGGGAGCGGGACTTACAGGAGATACGCCAGGAGCTGACGGCCACGGGCTATCTCCGCCGAATGGGGAAGACAAAGGGGCGGGAAAAGCCGGTGGCGGGTAAGCCTATGGAATTTCGCTCTACAACGGGTCTGCGTATTTCGGTGGGTAAGAATAACAGCCAGAACGATCTGCTTACCACCAAGACTGCCGGGAAGGGCGATATTTGGCTCCACACGCAGAAAATTCACGGCTCTCATGTTATCCTGTGGGCGGAGGGAAGCGAGCCGGATGTTCAAAGCCTTACCGAGGCGGCTATGCTGGCGGCCTACTACTCACAGGCTAAGGATGGGAAAAAGGTGCCGGTGGACTATACGCCTGTGCGTTTTGTGAAAAAACCGGCAGGGTCAAAGCCGGGTATGGTGGTTTATACCACCTATCAAACGGCTTATGTAGACCCCGACCCGGAGCTGGCCCGTAGACTCCGGACGAAATAAAGCGGACAAGAGTTACTGTGTCCGCGAGGAGGAGATTGAGCATGGAAGCCTGCAATATTCTCGTAGTGGAGGACGACCAGGACATTAACCGCCTGCTGTGCAGGATATTGGAGGGTGGCGGCTACTGCTGCCGCCCTGCCTTTTCGGGCAGCGAGGCCGTGCTCTGGGCTGGGCAGTACGATTATGACCTGATTCTTCTGGATTTAATGCTCCCCGGTCTGACCGGCGAGGAATTTATCACTCATGTCCGTAAGGGTAAGACCATGCCCATTATTGTTCTTTCTGCGAAAGCGGGGCTTGAAAACAGGGTAGAGGTGCTGCGGCTGGGTGCGGACGATTTTATCCCTAAGCCCTTTGATAACGACGAGGTGCTGGCACGGGTAGAGGCGCAGCTGCGGCGGTATAAGCAGTTTTCCGGCCCGGATAAGACAATTAGCCGCCTGATACATGGCGATTTAGTGCTGGATAGAGAGTGCGTCGCCGTAACGGCAGCAGGGCATGAAGTTGCGGTAACTGCCCGCGAGTTTGAAATACTCTCTCTGCTGATGGCTTCACCCAAGAAGGTATTCACCCGTGAGCAGCTATACGAGCAGGTATGGGGCGGGGAGTACATGGGGGATGACAATACAGTGAATGTACATATTTCAAATCTCCGCTCCAAGCTCACCAAGGCCAGCGACACCGAGTATATCAAAACCGTGTGGGGCATTGGATTTAAAATGAACGAGCTGTGATTGGCGGCGGCCCGGTGAGGGTGGCTGGGCGCTACTTTATAAATTCTTCACCTTTCATTTAGCTCAACTTGTTAACTGAAGATTATACTGGCATCATTCCCAGGTTAAGAAAGAGAGGTTGATGCCATATGGCAGAAAACGTGCTGGTCGCACGGGGCCTCACCAAGCGGTACGGCAGTGCGGCTGCGGTGGACAGCGTGAATATGACCATTGAAAAGGGACAAATTTATGGTCTGGTAGGGCGCAATGGCGCAGGCAAGACCACGATCATTCGCATGGCAACCGGACAGACGAATCCAACGGGCGGAGAGCTGGAGCTATTTGGTGGAGCTACCGTTACCGAGCTTCAAAAAAACCGTGCCCGCACCGGAGCCATGGTGGAAATCCCAAGCTTTTACCCTTACCTTACCGCTCGTGAAAATCTGGAGTATTACCGTCTCCAGCGGGGGATTCCCGGTAAGTCCTGTGTGGACGCGGCGCTGGAGCAGGTGAATCTGACGAGCACGGGTAGAAAAAAGTTTAAAAACTTTTCGCTCGGCATGAAGCAGCGCCTTGGCTTAGCGCTGGCGCTGATGGATAGCCCGGATCTGCTGCTGCTGGACGAGCCCATTAACGGACTTGACCCGGAGGGAATCGTGGAGTTCCGCAATATTCTGCTGGACTTAAACCGAGACAACCAGACCACCATTCTTATTTCCAGCCACATTCTGCCCGAGCTTGCCAATTTAGCCACCCATTACGGCTTTATTGATAAGGGGCATATGCTTGAGCAGATTTCCGCCAAAGCATTGGCCGAAAAATGCCGCGCCTGCCTGGAAATCAGCGTGGATGATGCCGCCAACGCTGCACAAGTACTGGAGCAGACCCTCGGCGTCCGCGACTACGAGGTACTTCCCGGCAACGTTCTTCGTCTTTACTGCCATTTGGACGAGCCCCAGCGTGTGACAGCAGTCTTAGTAAATGGCGGCGTGGCACTTCGCTCCATGGAGCAGAAGGGGGCCAATTTGGAGGACTACTTCCTTGCCATGATCGGGGGTGTCCACCATGGTTAATTACATTCGCGCAGAGTTCTATAAGGTGCTCCACCGCAAGTACACCTACTGGTTCCTGCTGACCATGCTGGCGGGTGCGGGGTTGCTGGTGGCCGGGTGGGTCTATACCAACGCCAATGGAAACGATATTGGATTTGCCTCCGGCGCGGGCATTCTGTCCGCTATTCTGAGTGTGGGTGTGTACTGCACCCTGCTCACCGGCGATTTGGTTTTTTCCGACCAGTATAAGTTTAATACCCTTAAAAATGAAGTGTCCTATGGGATTCCACGGGCACGGATCTATTTATGCAAGCTCTTTGTCTCCTGCGTGGTGGCGCTTATTGCGTGCGTCATTATTGTAGGCTTCTATGTTGCCCTTTGCTGGGTGTTTTTGCCCCACGATCCGGCACTGGACGGCGAGGTGATGCGGCATATCGGCTTTACTGTGCTATCCGCGCTGCCGCTGTGGCTGGGCAGCCAAGCTGTGAGTATGCTGTGCCTTGTCCTTTTCAAAAGTTCCACGGTGGCTTCCTTCGCCTTTGTAGGGGTGGCGATGCTGGTGCCCGAAGCTTTGAAGCTGCTTGCCATGCTGATTAATCCCGTCTTTATGAAAGTAAGGGAATTTTTGCTTACCACGCCTTTTGAAACAATGGGCAAGGTCAACGATTGGTCGTTTTTTGTCCTGTGCTTGGCTATTGGCGCGGGATGGTTTGCGGTCAGCACCCTGCTGGGCGTGATTGCCCTGAACAAGCGGGAGATTTCTTAGCCGCCATTGAGAGAAGGGAGAGATACCATGCTCAACTATCTGAAGGCGGAGCTCTACAAGGTACTGCACAGAAGGTATCTCTACCTGTTGGTAGCGCTTGTATTGTTGGGGGAGACGCTATTAAGCATTCCGTGGATGTGGGCGGGCGGTGCATGGGATTTTTCAGAGGCAGTGGTTTTGCTGTATACCCTTCTGCCTGTGGGCTTCTTCCTAATACTCCTCCTTTGCGACGCGGTTTTTTCCGATCAGTATAAGCATAATACCCTAAAAAACGAGATTTCCTTTGGGATTCCACGTGCTCGCATCTACCTGGGAAAACTCCTAACCACGATTTTCGTGTCCTTCCTGGTATGCGGAGTGCTGATTGGCTTCTATCTGGGGCTTAACTGGCTGATTATGCCGCACGGTGCACCGGAACAGGTGGCGGACTGTCTTGACATTTTGTGGTACTGTCTTGCGGCGGCGCTACCCCTGTGGCTGGGGGCGGTTGGCCTGGGGCAACTGCTTATATGCTCGGTAAAAAGCAATCTAATCTGGGCTATACTATATGGCGTAATATTTATTCTGGGAGCACCTGTTATTTTCTTTGCGGGGGAAATTGCGTCAGGCCCCCTTTCAGGTGCGGCGCAGGTTGTGTACAGCCTTCTGCTGACTACACCTTTTGGAAACTTGTCCGGAGTGCAGGGGACAGATTTTTTGGTCAATGTCTGGCTGATTGGGTTAGGCTGGCTGGCAGTCACCACATTAATCGGGCTGGCAGTGTTCCGCAGACGTGAACTATAATAAATTCGGCGTAGGGCGGGGGCTTGCCCCCGCCGTTTGCCATGGGGGGTAGAGAGAAAAGATGCAGACAGTTCTTTTCATAATGACCACTGTCCTTTGCCTGCTCTTGGCACTGCGTCTCTACACTGTGGAGCGAGCATTGCGTGCCGCTGCCCGTCAAATTAAGGAAAATGCCGTCACAGGCAGTAACGCCAAGATTTTAATGGCTGCCCCCAATGCTGCGGCGGAGGAACTGGTAGCCACGCTCAACAGCCTTTTGGAGCTGCGCCGTGCCGATGAAGCTGACTTTCGCCGCCGGGAGACCGCGCTTCGCCGTCAGATTTCCAATGTCTCCCACGACCTCCGTACTCCGCTCACCTCCATTTTGGGCTATCTTCAGCTTCTGGCCGAGGATGGCTTAAGCCAGAAGGAGCGTGAGGAGTACCTCGCCATTGTGAAGGGGCGCGCTAAGGCGCTGCAAAGTTTGATTTCCAGTTTTTACGACCTCTCCCGTCTGGACGGGGGCGAGTACCCGCTGGTACGTGAGCGGATTGACCTGTACACTACCCTCAGTGAATTGGTGGCCGGCTTTTATAACGATCTCTCCTCCTCCGGCCTGGAGGTAGAGGTAGCGCTAGGAGAGGGGCTGCCACAGGTGTGGGGTGACCCGTCGGCCGCCCTGCGAATTTTTACAAACCTCATTCGCAACGCCCTGGAGCATGGCGAGGGCACCTTAGCGGTGCGGCTCTACCGGGAGGGGGGAGAGGTAGTCTCGTCCTTCGAAAACGGCTCCGGCGGACTTGCGGACGAGGACGTGGCGCATGTATTTGACCGCTCTTTTACCTCGGACAAAAACCGCACCAGCCAGTCTACCGGCCTGGGGCTTGCTATTGTCAAGGCACTGTGCGACCAGATGGGATGCAAGACCAAAGCCACCTTGCGTAATGGTATTTTTACTATTGCCGTGCGGTGGAAAGCGGCCTAAAGCCCGCCTGGATTGACAGGGGAGAAAGAATGTGGTATGCTGACCGTAACATCATATAAAGGGTGGTTTGTTTGTTAATTGTATCTGTTCAGGTGACCGACAACTAAATGTTGTCCCGGTATGCGCAGGCGGAGGTTACTTCCGCCTTGGTTTGCGTGCCATAATCACTGAACAGACTGCTGAAACGGCCATATTTGGTACGGCAGGACGTTTGTCCTGCCGTTTTTTGTGCCAATCAGCAATTACAAGGAGACAATAAAACCATGAATCATCCTGAAATTAGTTTAGAATTTACAAAGATCAAAGCGATGCTTTGCGACTATGCCCTTTCCAAGCCCGCCTGCCGGGCACTATCTGCCCTGACCCCTGCCAAAAGTGAGCGGGAGTGTCAAATTCGCATGGAGGAAACCACTGAGGCCAGAAGAATTTTGGATAGCTCTGGTATGCCGCCGCTGTCTCCCATGACCGATATGGAGGAGCTTATTACCCTCTGTGAGAAGGAGGCCATACTTGTGGGGGAGCAACTGGAATATCTTTCGGTTTTCCTTGCCACATGCAAACGGCTGAAGGCCTACCTCAGGCGAGCAGAGTGCCAGCAGACGGGGATTTCCGGGTACGGCGGGTCCATCACCGAGCTGGAGGAGCTAAAGGAGGAAATTGACCTGGCCGTCCACAACGGGCAGGTGCTCTCCTCTGCAAGCCCCGCCCTGCGGAACATTCGGCGAAAAATTGAAAACCAGCAGGAGCAGATAAAGCGCAAGCTGGATGAACTGCTCCGGGGGAGAAAAAGCTGCTTTAGCGACAGTACGGTTTCTGTTCGAAACGGACGCTATGTTCTTCCTGTAAAAAAGGAATTTAAGCACCAAATTTCCGGTACCGTCATTGACATCAGCGGTACCGGGGGCACCTATTTCATTGAGCCGGCGGCAGTGGCAAAGCTCCAGGAGGGAGTAACCACCCTGAAGATTGAGGAGGATAACGAGGTGCGCCGGGTCCTTTACACCCTCACCGCCTTGGTGGATGACTGCCTGCCCCAGCTGAAGATCAACATGGAGGCCATGACTGCGCTGGATGTGGCATTTGCCAAGGGCAAACTCAGCGCCGAGTTACGGGGTGTGCCGGCTACGATGCATTTGGGGGACACCATTGAAATTGTGCAGGGGCGGCACCCGCTGCTGCGCCGTGACGAGTGCGTCCCGCTGGACTTTCGGCTGGGGGGCGGTGTGCGGGGTATTGTCATTACCGGCCCCAATACCGGGGGCAAGACGGTGGCGCTTAAGACTGTGGGCCTGCTGTCACTTATGGCTCAGAGCGGTCTTCATGTCCCGGCGGAGAAAGCCTGCTTTGCCATGCGGGACAATGTGCTCTGCGACATCGGGGATGGACAGAGCATTGCGGAGGACCTCTCTACGTTTTCGGCACATATCACCAACATTATTAATATTTTAGAAAAAGCCGGGCGAGACAGTCTGGTTCTTTTGGACGAATTAGGCTCGGGTACCGACCCGGCAGAGGGCATGGGCATTGCTGTTTCCATTCTGGAGGAGCTGCGCCGCCGGGGCTGTCTCTTTGTGGCTACGACCCATTACCCGGAGGTAAAGGACTATGCTGCCGCCATGGAGGGACTAACCAATGCTCGCATGGCCTTTGACCGCGAAAGCCTAAGGCCCCTCTATCGACTGGAGCTTGGAGAGGCAGGGGAGAGCTGCGCACTCTATATTGCCCGACGGCTGGGCTTTCCTGCTCATATGTTAGAGTGGGCGCATTCGGCGGCAGAAGGAAATCTGCTCCCGAATGAGACGGTTGATTTTATACCCCGGCAGGAGGAAGCCACCGGTCTGCATCAGCTAAAGCCAATTAAGAAAAAGACTGCGCTTGTGACGCATTTCTCACTGGGTGACAGCGTGGAGGTAGGCCCCGAGGGTGCGCTGGGATTGGTGTTTAAACCCGCCGACGAAAAGGGAATGGTCGGTGTTCAAATCAAAGGCAAGAAAAGCTATGTAAACCATAAGCGTCTTACACTGAAAACACCTGCCGAGGAACTCTATCCCCCTGACTATGACTTTTCCATTATCTTTGACACGGTGGAGAATCGCAAAGCACGCCATCAGATGGATAAGAAGTTTGTACCGGGATTAACCATTGCCGTTGAGGACCTGTAAACAAAAAAGCCCTTGCTCTGCATTTAAAGCAGAGCAAGGGCTTTTTTAAAGCAATTAGCCGAACAGTCCGCCGCTCTTGCGGCCGTCCAGCACTTCCAGTGCTCCGAGAATCATCTCGGCGGCATCGCTGCGGGTAAGCTGGTCGCCCAGCCCCAGGGTACCGGTACTGTTGGTGCGGATAATGCCGCAGGTTTCAAGATTGGCGGCTGCCTGGGCGGCCCAGACAGGGGCGGCCTCGGCACCGGTGGACATTGTCTCAGCTACGTCGGTAATACGCAGCGCACGGTTTAAAAGCACAGTAGCCTCGGCGCGGGTAATGGGGGCGGCGGCGTTAAAAACAATCTGCCCATCATACTGGCCGGCACCCAGTACCACGCCGGACTTGAGGGCGGAGGCAGCATAGGACTTAGCCCAGGTGGGAATTACCACATCGTCAGAAAAACCGGTGGTGGTCACGTCCTCCAGTGCTTTCATGCCGGTGGCCTTCATGGTCATGGCAACGAACTCACTGCGCGTCACAGGGGTGGTAGGATTAAAGAAATACTTGCCGTCAATGGTCTCACCCACAAAAACGCCTTCCTCAGCCAGACGGATAGCGGCCTTGTGAGAGGGGACACCGGTCATGTCGGAGTAGGTGACCTTAGTGCTGGCCTTTTCAATACACACCTTTACGGTGGCGGGTGCCGATGCGTTACCCACTGCGTCCACGGCTACATAAGTGAAGGCATCCTTACCGGTCTTGTTCTCATAGGGAGTGTAAACAAAGTCGGAAGAGCCGTCTGCAGGCATGGTAACCGCGCCGCGGGCGGGCTTTTGCACCAGTTGGAAGGTAATTAGGTCGCCCTCGGGATCGGTAGCGGCAAAGCGGCCGGTAATCGCTACGTTTTTATAAGTGCACAGCTCTAAATTTTCGGCAATGGGAGCCTCGTTTTTGGCGGCCAGCAGGTAGATGCCAACACTGACAACATCGCCGGAGGTGCCGTCAGAGAACACGGGAGCAAAGCTAAAGCTGGTGGCGGCAACCACAGGGGCGGCCAAGGGCTGGAAGGATAGGCCAGAGATGGCGCTCATAGCAATGGTATCGCCTGCGGCCAAAGGCTGGCCTGCCATGGCGAGCATGCCTGCACCCGGGTCGGGCAGGGTGGTAAGCACCACCGAGTTCAGGGTTTCTTTGCCGCTAACCACAAAATCCTCGGTAGTAAAGGTGATGGGAGCTGAGGCAGGGCCGTTCTTGGCAAAGGCGGCGACAGTGGGTGCCGCTTCCTCGGCCTTGCTGCCGAAGAAAGCGGAGACAGGGATGGTTAGCGTCATGCACAGAGCGGTGACCAGAAGCAAGGGGAAAATGCGACGGAGAAATGCAGGCTGTTTCAAGAGAATGACCTCCTTAATTGGATAAATCGTGGGTTAGGACGTAAATATATTCTCTGCCAATCAAGAGAGATTATTTCCGGAATGTAAAAAATGCCGCTGCATTAGTGACTCTTTCGTATAAAGATTTTGAGAGCATCAATGCTTTATCAGCAGTGATGCTCTCATTTCGCGCTATGCTATAACATGAATGTATCTGCCCATTCTTGAAATTCGTTTATAAACCTTGTAGCATGAAAACCATCACAGACAGCATGGTGAACTTGTAATGCTAAAGGCAACAGATACTTCTTATTTTCTTCAAAAAGCTTTCCTATCGTAAAGATTGGAGAAAAATAGTCGTATCCTTTTTGCAGATTCAAATTAAATCCCGTAAAACTTGTCCAAGGAATACATGAGACATTGAAAAGATTGGGACTTAAAATAGGCTTAGAATTTACAAGGTCATTTTCGTATTTTAACATATCGTTATGATAATTCTCTATAAAAACAGTATAGTCTGAATTGTATTCCGTCCACACATTGGTAAAGGTCTCAGTTTTAATATGAAAAATGGTGTAACACGGATTGCTTACATCATAGTAGCCAACTTTTCCATTACTGTTTAAGTCCATGCGGAACTCTCTGTGGGAATTTACAACATTGGAAAGCCCGTATAAGATTGTTGGAAATAGCTTTAGTTTATGACACTTCACAGTGTTATAGAGAGAAGATATGTCAATATTTACCGTAATACTATATGTGCAGGGCAAATCATGATAAAAACGATTGTACGTATTTTGTCTATTCCAGTTGCTTTGGTCTATTATATTAAAGTTCATGATATTGCCTCTCGAACTTGTTTTAGTTATAAATTTAGAAGGCGTTTTGAGATTAGAGCGTTTCTGAAAGTAGCGGAATGCACAGAAACGCAGAATTTTTTTGCCAGGCAAGCCGATTTTTTGCAGCCATACTGACGTATGGCAAGGAAAATTGGCGCTGCCCTGACGAAAAAAGACAAGTTTATGGGCGTTTTGATACTTTTCAGAAACGCTCTAGATGAGACTGCGGTCGCTGATCCAGCTTGGGAGGGCCCGCATTTTAATACTGGAGACGACTCCCATAGCGGCAAACATGGTGATAATGGACGAGCCGCCGTAGCTGATGAAAGGGAGCGTAAGGCCAACAACAGGGAAAATGTAGAGACACATGCCTACGTTGATGGCGATTTGTACCAGGAGCATCCCCGCAAAGCCCATGGCAATCAGGGCGGATTGCAGGCTTTTGGCCCGACGGGCCACCCAGATGCAGCGCAGAATAATGCCCGACAGCAGCAGGAGCAGAAGCACACAGCCCACAAGGCCGAATTCCTCACCGCAAACGGCAAAAATCTCGTCGGTTTCCCGGACATAGATGGGCATAAAACTGGAACTTTGCGTCTGGATACCTTGAAGATACCCCTGCCCCCAAAGACCGCCCCCGCCAATGGCCAGGATACTGCGGGTCTGCTGAAAGCCTTTTCCAAGTGTCTGCTCGTAGAGGGTGTCTGGATTGCCGGTTAAATGGTCGATTACCACCGTAACCCGCTGGGCAAAATACTGGTCTTCTATATGGGGCCAAATTAAGATGACCCCAACAACAGCAATTCCGATGGCCAGAAAAAACCAGCGCTTTTTCACGCCCGCAGTCCAGGCAACCACAACAAAAATAAATAGATAGGTCAGCGCCATACCGAAGTCGCCCGAGGCAACGGCCACCAAACCGCACATAAAGGCGGTATGTCCGGCAATTTGAAGGACAGAGGAGGGCCTGGAAATGCCCCACTCCTGAAGCTTGCAGCACTGCCATGCCAGCAAAAGAACAAAGGAGAGCTTGACGATTTCCGCAGGCTGAAGGTTAACGGGAAAACCGGGAATATGAATCCAGCTGCGGTTTCCGCCCTGCTCTACACCTAAAGGGGTGCGGGTTAACATTACAAAAACCACATTGAAAATCAGCAGGAGCTTCCAGGATCTTTCGGTAATCAATTCAATGTCCACTGCGGAAAGAAAAATATAGATAAAAATGCCCAGCACAATGGCAATCCCCTGCACCATGACATTGCGGTAGCTCCCCAGGTAGCGGGTGGCACTGAAAATTAAGGTAAGCCCAAATAAGGAGGCAGCAGTACAGAGACTTAACAGCAAAATGTCCCCTTTACGGGCAAATTCCCGCAGGGAGTCGGAAAGCCAGGACAAAGTGCCACCTCCTTGGTGTTGGTTTTCTTGTAATGATGTCCTGTGTATTCTACCATCTTTCTCGGTACCAGTAAACATTTTTTGCAGAGTCTTAAGAGTTATGTTATAATGTGCAACGGAAAAAAGTAGAGAGGTGCGTTTATGGAGTACTGTTCCAATACAGTGGCTGAGACGGAGGAACTGGGTGTCAAGTTGGCCGAACGGCTTACCCCCGGAGCCGTGGTAGCGTTTACCGGCGACCTGGGGGCGGGGAAGACCGCCTTTGTGCGGGGCCTGGCCCGAGGGCTGGGAATTGCGGAGCGGGTAACCAGCCCCACCTTTACCATTGTCAACGAGTATGAGGACGGTCGGCTGCCCCTATTCCATTTTGACATGTACCGGCTGGGCTCCTCTGACGAGCTGTTTGACATCGGCTGGGAGGACTATCTGGCCCGGGGCGGAGTCTGCGCCGTGGAGTGGAGCGAAATTGTCAGCGATGCTCTGGAGCAGGACTGCATTCGAGTGGACATTCGCCGTGGTGAGAGCGAAGGCGCGCGCACGATAACGATCCAGCCGTAGAGCAGGGGGACTGCTCCTGCTGTTTTTGAGGTGAATATAACATGAAAATCTTAGCGTTGGAGTCCTCTGCTGTGGCCTGTTCGGTGGCCCTTTGTGAGGATGAGATTTTAATTGCCCAGTCCTTTCAAAATAACGGCCTGACCCATTCCCGCACGCTCTTGCCCATGTGTGAAGACCTGCTGAAAAACTGCGGGTTGGTCTTGGCGCAGATTGACTTAATTGCCGTAGCGGCAGGCCCCGGTTCCTTTACCGGACTGCGCATTGGTGTGGCGGCAGCCAAGGGGCTTGCCTGGCCGGAAAGCAAGCCCTGCGCGGGGGTTTCCACGTTAGAGGCCATGGCCTGGGGGGCGGCTCACATGGGTGAATCCATTTGTCCGGCTATGGATGCCCGGCGGGGACAGATTTATAACGCACGTTTTGCCGTGCGGAACGGTGCACCGGTGCGCATCACCGAGGATAGAGCGATTGGTCTGGCCGACTTGGGCGAGGAACTAAAAAATGAGGAAAAAACGCAAATTATAGTTGGAGATGGGGCGCTCTTGTGCTATAATCATCTGCAAGAACTGGGCATTCCGGCAGAGCTTGCCCCGACGCATTTGCGCCACCAAAGCGCTTGGGGCGTGGCACGCGCGGCGCTGGAGCAGGCACGTTGCGGCAAGCTGACCGACGCAGGGGGGCTCGCCCCGGTCTACCACCGCCTTTCTCAGGCGGAGCGGGAACGGCTGGAAAAGAAAAATAACAAAGGGGATTTTTGACGATGGAAAAGATGGATAAGGTGCATGTACTGGATCACCCGCTGCTACAGCATAAGCTGGGTATCCTGCGGGACGAAAAGACCGGGGTCAAGGAGTTTCGTGAGGTAGTCTCGGAAATCGCCACCCTGATGTGCTATGAAGCTACCCGCGACCTCCCGCTGGAGGATGTGGAAATTAAGACACCTGTGGCTACTGCTACCTTTAAGCAGTTGGCCGGCAAGAAGCTGGCCATTGTTCCCATACTCCGCGCCGGCTTGGGCATGGTGGACGGTATTCTCACCCTGATTCCCTCCGCTAAGGTCGGTCACATCGGTCTCTACCGCGACCCTGACAGTCTGGAGCCGGTAGAGTATTACTGCAAGATGCCCACCGACATCGCCGAGCGCGACGTAATTATCCTCGATCCCATGCTGGCCACCGGCGGCTCGGCTTCGGCAGCCATTCAGTTTATCAAGAACTACGATGTCAAGCATATTAAGCTTATGAACATCATCGCCGCTCCCGAGGGAATTGAGCGAGTGCAGAAGGATCATCCCGATGTAGAAATCTACTGCGCGGCAGTGGACGAGAAGCTTAACGACCACAGCTACATCGTGCCCGGCTTGGGTGACGCGGGAGACCGCATTTTCGGCACCAAATAAAAAGAGTCAAAATGGCCGTACACCATGGTGTACGGCCATTTCTTTTCGCCTGACCAGTGTCATCCGAACCCGGTCCAGCTGGGCAAATTTCCGCCAGCGCCGCAGAAAACGACTTGGCAATACGTCAGTATTACCTGCGCCCTTTTCCTTGCGCTGACAAAAATTTGCTCCTGCTGAACTGCACGGCACCCCAGAGCCTGATTTCACGCGGCTGGGAAGGCGGACGACGAAGCCCTACTTGCTGTAAGGCGAGGAGGATAACGAACCCAGACGCGGGAAATCAGGTGCTGGGGCGGGTTCGGATTACACTGGTCGGGCTAGTGAGAAGAGAGCAAAAATAGTTGAGAATCATGCCAAAGAGTGGTACAATAATTGATAAGTGCGTAAAATGAAATGAGTCTATTCCCGAGAGGAGTAAGAATATGAAGATTGTTGTTTTGGCCGGAGGCCTGTCCCCGGAGCGCAATGTATCCCTTTCCAGCGGTAGTATGG
>CAZDDZ010000059.1:0-17140 GCA_964504285.1 uncultured Pseudoflavonifractor sp. | reverse complement strand
AAGCCACTTGGAGTTTTTTGCGCAGTCGCAGGAGTTATTGACCCGACCGTGAGGTGAGGGAAGCGTGACAAGCAATCAAAGAATAGAGGCAATCGATATGGTAAAAGGTTGGGGCGTCACAGACAAGGGCGCAGTCAGACAACAAAATCAAGATGCCTATTACTTAGATATGACCGACCATGGGCTGGCCGTTGCCGTCGTTTGCGACGGTATGGGCGGCGCCAAGGCAGGTAATGTGGCCAGCACTCTGGCAGTGGATAATCTGGTGGAGACCCTGCGCAACCAGACCACCACCGAAACCTCCGACCCGGGACAGGTGCTCATGGATGCCGCGGAGCTTGCCAACAGCGCCGTATTTTATCGTGCCAGTATTGACCCGGACTGCTTGGGCATGGGCACTACTATGGTGGCTGCCCTGTTGGACGGCGGCATGGCTTACATCCTTAACATCGGTGACAGTCGGTGCTACCTGGTCAACAGCGATGGTATTGTTCGCGTGACCCGTGACCACTCGGTAGTAGAGGATTTGGTGGAGCGTGGTGATATTACTCCGGAGGAAGCACGCCTCCATCCGAGGAAGAACCTTATTACCCGCGCCTTGGGCGCGGAGGAGCACATTCGGGCCGACCTTTACAAGAAGGTGCTGGCAGAAGGAGACTGCCTGCTTCTCTGCTCGGACGGTCTTTCCAACGTAGTAACCGACCAGGAGCTGCTTTACGAGATCATACACGGAGGCGATATGGCGGACTGCTGTAAGCGGCTGCTTGGCATTGCCCTGGATCGGGGCGCTCCGGACAATGTAACCGCCGTGCTATTGCAGGCATAATGACGAAAGAATTAGGAGGATATTTACCATGGATCAATACATAGGTAAATTACTCGACAATCGATATGAGATTATAGAGCGCATTGGTTCCGGCGGTATGGCTGTGGTCTACAAGGCCCGCTGTCATCGTCTGAACCGTCTGGTTGCCATTAAGATTTTAAAGAGCGATCTGGCCCAGGATGCAGAGTTCCGCCGCCGCTTTCACGACGAGTCTCAGGCTGTCGCCATGCTCTCTCACCCGAACATCGTGGCTGTCTATGACGTGTCTCGCTCTGAGCAGCTTGAATATATTGTCATGGAGCTGATTGACGGCATTACCCTCAAGCAGTACATGCACAAGAAGGGTGAGCCGCTGAATTGGCGTGAGGCGCTGCACTTTATCACCCAGATTATGAAGGCGCTGGGTCACGCCCACAGCCGGGGTATCATTCACCGTGATATTAAGCCTCACAATATTATGGTGCTTCGTGACGGCAGTGTAAAGGTGGCCGATTTTGGTATCGCCCGCCTGGTCTCGGCTGCCCAGAACACCTTGACTCAAGAGGCGCTGGGCTCGGTGCACTATATTTCACCCGAGCAGGCCAGGGGAAGCCATATTGATAATCGCTCTGACATTTACTCTGCCGGTGTGGTGCTCTATGAGATGGTCACCGGCCGCCTGCCCTACGAGGGCGATTCCCCTATCTCGGTTGCTATTCAGCACATCAACTCTATTCCGCTCTCGCCCAGAGAGGTTAATCCAGAAGTACCGGAGGCCTTAGAGGCCATTACCATGAAGGCTATGGCCCCCAAAATGGAGCAGCGCTATCTCTCTGCCGATGCTATGCTGGCTGATTTAGAGGAGTTCCGCAAGAATCCCAACATTAATTTTGAATATACCGCCGCCGATCTCCTGGCAGGGGTGGATGAACCAACACAGGTGATGGAGCACAGCGGCAGTCACAATTTTCGTCAGGCTTTGGAGCAGGAGCGCCGTCCCGTTCGCCGCCGCCGTGAGGAGGATGATGAATTGGAAGATGATTATGAGGACCGCCGTCGTGGCCGCGGCAAGGAGAGCAAGGTTCCTGCCATTGCCGCCGTCAGTGCCATTCTTGTCTTTCTTGTTGCCATTGGCTACTTCCTCTGGACCGTGCTCTCCGGAGTGGTTGTGCCGAAGGAGGAAACCTATCTGGTTCCCAATTTGCTCACCGGTATTACCATGGAGCAGGCTGAAGCTGACCCCGAGCTTTTAGGCAAATTTACCATTGAACGGCGTAAAGTAGTGGCTGACAGTAAGGCTCCTGCCGGTCAAATTATCGATCAGACCCCCAAGCCGGGTGAGGAGGTCAAGGCAGGCAGCCTGACCATTAAGGTCGACATTTCGGGTGGAAGCAACTACTTTGTTATGGATGACTACACCAATAAACCCTTTGAAACGGTAAAGGCTATTTTGACTGGCAAGGAAATTCATGTAGAAGTGGTGCAGCAGAGCAGCGACGCCGTAACCAAGACCTATATTATCTCTCAGTCCATCCTAAAGGGTGAGGAGGTAAAGCCCGGCGAGACTGTGGTTCTGACCGTCAGCACCGGCCCGGAAATAAAGGAATTTCCCATGATTTCTACCATTGGGGCAACCCGCGAGGATGCGGAAAAGCAAATAACGGACTTGGGGCTGATTGTGGGTAGCGTAACCCCCACCTATGACGCAAGCGCGCCTGTGGGTACCGTCATTTGGCAGAGTGTTGATCCCGGCATTACTGTGCGGGAAGGGCAAATCATTCAATTTAAGATTAGTCTCGGCCCCGACCCGGAGGTGCCGGATTCCCCACCTCCCAGCGATTCGCCTTCGCCATCCCCCAGCGATTCGCCGTCCCCCTCTCCTTCGCCTGAGACAGTGACAAAAATCATTGAGGTTGTACTGCCCACTGACAAAGATATTGTAGAGGTAACCATTACCGTCGCAGGGCAGCAGATGATACACGAGAGTGTAGACACCAGTTTCCGTAAGCCGCGTTACCAGGTTAAGGGCAGCGGTCTTGGTCAAGAGGTGTGCACCTACATTGACGGTGTGCTGGTGGAAACCCAGTATGTTGATTTTGTGAAATGAGCCGGGGCGTTATATTAAAAGCCCTAAGCGGCTTCTACTATGTAGACGGTGGAAATGGCGCGCCCCCGGTGACCTGTAAGGCGCGTGGACGTTTTCGCCATGAAAAGATTACCCCCTTGGTGGGGGATCAGGTGGAGTACACTACCTTGCCCGACGGAAGCGGTATGGTAGATGCCATTCTGCCCCGAAAAAACCAGTTTCAGCGTCCGGCAGTGGCCAATATTGATCAGCTGGTCATTATTGCCTCCGGTGCTATCCCCATTACCGATCCATTTCTCATTGACAAAATGGTATCTCTTGCCGAGCACAAGGGCTGTGAGCCTATCATATGCCTTAACAAGTGCGACCTGGACGGAGCGGAGGAACTCTACAAAATTTATACCTCTGTCGGCCTTCAAACCTTACGGGTCAGCGCCGAAACAGGGGAGGGAATGGCTGCTCTACACGCCGCAATTTCTGGAAAGGTTTCTGCCTTTACAGGCAACTCGGGCGTTGGAAAATCCAGCATCTTAAACTGTCTGGAGCCTGATTTTCACCTCCAAGTTGGTCAGGTGAGCGACAAACTTGGCCGGGGCCGCCACACGACCCGCCATGTAGAGCTTTTCCCTCTAAAAAACGGAGCCATTGTTGCTGATACTCCCGGCTTTTCTTCCTTTGATACCGAGGGTCTGGAGGGCTGCGGCAAGGAGGAGCTGTCCCACACCTTTCGGGAATTTATCCCTTATCTGGATGGCTGCCGATTTGTAGGCTGTGCACATGTAAAGGAAAAAGGCTGTGCAGTTTTGGAGGCCCTGCAAGAGGGGAAAATTTGCCCTACCCGCCACGAAAGCTATGTACGGCTTTATGAGCAGGCTGCCCAGCGAAAGCCATGGGAAAAGTAGGGGCAGCTACCTACGTCCCTTGATTAGAAATCCGTTTATCGCCCAGATGGGAGAGACAATACTCTAGTTGTTATCAAATGCACACGCCGCCACTTTTTGCGTATACTGGTTTAGATACCGGTAAACGGGAAGGAGGCGGCGTTTTTATGCGCGTTCCCAGTAAAAAGACCATCCGAACAGCAGCCCTTTGTGCCGCCGGAGCGGCCGTGCTGCTGTTCCCCGGCAGCATGATTATGCTAATCATCGGTGCAGCTCTTGGTTTTTGGGGCTGCAATCAATTGGAGCATTACAATCAAGACTAGGAGGTATTTGCTATGAAAATCGTTGTGGTCAAGTCTCCCAAAGCCTTCCGCGGCATTTTACGCGCACTGTTCGGCATTCGCTAAACTTAGCCTGGGAATGATAATCCGGATGATCATTCCCAGGCTACTGTCATAACGTGCCACCCTTGTACATATAGTCTTGTAGCATGAAAAGGGCGCTGACAAGGCCCGTACAAGGAGTGGAACGCTATGGAGCTTGAACTGACTCGCACCCATTTAGCCTGTTACGATACGCTGCTGGACACCACCGTTCTCCATGAGGAAACCATGGAAATGATTGTCCCCGACGCTTGTCCGGATATTCTCCGTATCGTAGACACCGCCGGAACGGTCTGCCTGAAAAGCAAGGAGACTGCCGACGGACGGGCGGAAATCTCGGGCACGGCCCGCTGCGCCGTCCTCTATCTCCCCGATGGGGAACTTGGCATGCGCCGTATGGAGGTAAACATCCCATTTTTCCGCGCTGTTGAGGGCGCGGGAATCAATTCCTCCTGCGCCGTAATTGCAGTACCCCGCATTCTATCTTCCGATACCCGAGCGATCAATCCCCGCAAGGTACTGGTGCGGGTCAATTTAGCTATTACCATCAAGGTGTTCGGACAGGTAGACATCACCGTCTGCACCGGAGCAGAAAATAGCTGTGGCCAAAGCATAGAACAGCTAAAGGAGTGCCATAAGACATACATGGTAACATGTGTGCAGGAAAAACCCTTTACATTTTCGGATGATTTGGCTATCTCGGGCAGTCGCCCGGAGGCTGCCGAGCTTCTGAAGTGTAGAGCCGACCTTTGCTGTACGGAATCAAAAATCATTGGTAATAAGCTAATCTTTAAGGGCGAGGCTACCCTGCGCATCTGCTATCGCGCCATAGATGGCGCGGTCTGTTCCACCGACTACGAGCTGCCATTCTCCCAAATCATGGAGGTTACCGGCGTGGAGGAGGAGGCTGACTGCACTCTGGAGGTTTTGCTTACTGACCTGAGCTGTACGCTAGGGTCGGGAGATGGCCGGACGGTGTCGGTCTCTATGGGGTTGCTGGCCCAGGCTGTCATTCGCGAGGAGCGGTGTATTGAGCTACTCACCGACATTTACAGCACGACCTGTGACCTCTCCACAGAGCAGCGTCCCTACACCATGAACGACCTGGTAGAGTACAATACTCGCCGTCAAAACGTTCGAGAGGTAATTGAAGTGGGCATGATGGCCCGCTCTGTCATTGAGTCTGGGGTAAGCGTGGGTATGGTTAGCCAGAGCAAGGAAGGGGGCAGGGTCTCCTTTACTGCCGAAGCCGTGCTGACCGTTCTCTATATGACCGAAGAGGATGAGGTTTACTCGGTTTCCCGCCAGATAAATGTCCCCTGTCCGGCAGACCTGCCTGACGGCTGTCTTTACTCCTGCGCCTGTAAATGTCCCGGTGAGATTTTCGCCACGCCGACTACGGTTGGAATAGAGGTTCGCTTTGACCTAGATTTCCGCTATCTGGCTCTTGCCTCCAAGCGTGTGGTGGGAGTCTCCGGCGTACAGGTGGGCGAGATGGTACTTAAAGATGGCGGCAAGGAGCCCTCCATTGTTCTGCGGGTGGTAGGACAGGAGCGGCTTTGGGACATTGCAAAGGCCTACCGCACCACCATGGCGGACATCATGCAGGCCAACGAGCTGGAGGATGGAAACGCCCTGGGCGGTAAGCTCCTCCTGATTCCCAGGAAGCGGTAAGGAGGAGGAAGAAGCATGGAACAGCGCAAAATCTATGAGGATATTGCCCTGCGCACCGAGGGGGATATTTACATCGGGGTAGTAGGTCCTGTCCGCACTGGTAAATCAACCTTTATTAAGCGCTTTATGGAGACACTGGTGATTCCCAATATACAGAATGTCTACCGCAAGGAGCGAGCCCGCGACGAGTTGCCCCAAAGTGGCTCGGGACGTACCATTATGACGGCGGAACCAAAATTTGTCCCCGAGGAAGCGGTGGACATTTCAATGGACGATGGGGCCAGCTTCTCGGTACGGCTCATTGACTGTGTAGGCTATATGGTTCCCGGCGCCACCGGTCAATTCGAGGACGATATGCCCCGCATGGTCACAACACCTTGGTTCGAGCACGAGATACCTATGACCGAAGCCGCCGAAATTGGCACCCGTAAGGTTATTGCCGAACATTCCACCATCGGCATCGTGATTACCACCGACGGCACCGTTACCGACATCGCCCGGGACGACTATTTAGAGGCCGAGGAACGTGTCATCTCAGAGCTCAAGGAGCTTGGAAAGCCCTTCTTAGTGGTGCTTAACTCGGCAAATCCCAACTCGGAGCGGGCAAAGTCCATTCAAGCCGACATTGCCTCTCGCTATGATGTGACCTGTGTGGCGGTTAACTGTCTGGAGCTGGAAGAAAAGGCGGTTACCGATATTATCAAGGGTGTGCTCTATGAGTTCCCGGTCAAGGAGCTGGATTTATTCCTGCCCCCCTGGGTAGATGCTCTGCCCCACGGTCATCCCATTAAGAGCGCCCTCTATACCTCCATTCGGGAGAGCGCCGCCGGGATGCGCCGCATCCGCGATGTGGAGCGGGCCGTGGCAGCCATCGGCACCTGTGAGCGGGTGTCCAGCGCCAAAATTTCCTCCATGAGTTTGGGCACAGGGCTGGCCTGCGCTACCCTGGATTTGCCCCGCAGCCTGTTCTACGATACCATTTCTGAACAGTCAGGCTTTGTTATCCATGATGACGGCGACCTGATGGATTTACTCACCGAGCTATCCGGAGTCAAGCACGAGTATGACAAGGTTGCAACTGCGCTAAAAGAGGTGCGTGAGACTGGTTACGGTATTGTGGTGCCAACCACGGACGATTTGACCCTGGAGGAACCGGAAATCGTCCGTCAGGGCGGACGATACGGCGTACGGCTAAAAGCATCGGCTCCCTCTATCCATATGATACGGGCCGACGTGGAAACCGAGGTATCTCCCATTGTTGGCAATGAAAAGCAATCCGAGGAGATGGTCAACTTCCTCCTCCAGGAGTTTGAGGGGGACACCAGAGCCATCTGGCAGTCCAACATCTTCGGCAAGTCCTTCCATGAACTGGTGGGAGAGGACTTGCAGACCAAGCTTCTGCGTATGCCGGAGGACGCTCGCGGCAAACTCCGCGAGACATTGACCCGCATCATTAACGAGGGATCCGGCGGCTTAATTTGTATCATCCTTTAAACAAAAAAACGAGGGCTGCTTGGCAGCCCTCGTTTTTTTAGTATTCCAGCACCATAATGTGTTCTTTCCCATAGATTCTGCCGTCAAACTGAAAACCTAATGCCTGATAGAGGGCTAACGACGCAACACCGGCCTGGTCTACACCCAGAAATATTCTGTGGTGTGCGCTATCCGACTTGACCCGCGCCAAGACCTGCTCCATAGCCGCACGGCCATAGCCCTGTCCTTGGTGCTCCTTGTCGATCATCAGTCGGTAAAGCCAGTATTCGCCGTCGTCCCTATCAACGCAGTACATCACAAAGCCCACGGGTGTGTCAGCCTTATAGATGGCAAGAGGAATGCATTCAGGTTGTACCCATGCCTGGGCAATAGACTCCACGTTGGAGGCCACCAGGTTCCGCTGGTCATCGGCTACCTGAAGACCGATGACACAATCAAAATTTTCTACCGTGATTTCTTGTAAGGTTACCATGTTTTTATGCTCCTTTTCTGTTTTGGGCATAAAAATGCCCGGAAGAATGGTGTTTTCTCCCGGGCAAACACAGTCAGATGCCGCCTGCGTCAGCAGGCCATGCCGGGAGCCATATTTAAGGCGAACATACCAATCATCGTCATAAAACTTCGCTCCCTTCATCTATAAGATTTTATTAGATTAGCATATCCAGCGTAACATGTCAATTAATTTGTCTGTATCGAAAAATCCTTTAGCGCCGATCGATCAATGAGCTGCAGAGAGCGGTACCCGGTTTTTAGCCAGCCACGGCGCTCAAAATCACCCAAAACTCTGCTGACCGTTACCCGGCTTACCCCTACCGAAAAGCCGATTTCCTCATGGGTACAGGTGCACGTGCCATCCCAAGCAGGGAGGGAGAGAAGATGGCGGGCAATGCGGCGATCGGCGGGAAGAAACGCCCCATCTACATGAGTGGATAGCAGGCGCACCGTATGGGCCAGATATTCCAGCATGGAAACCGCCAAATCCGGGCGCTGGGCGAAAACAGCAGATAGCCGTAGTCTGTCAACAGAGATGAGCTCGCACTTGGTTACCGCAACAGCGGAGGAAATCCGGGGCTGTTTGTCGAAAAAGGCGGCCTCACCGATGAGGGATCCCGCTTGATGAAATGCTAAAATTCGTTCATCACCATCTCCTGAGCTAATAAAACACTTTACAGTACCAGACAGAATGTAATAGAATTGTTCTGCCAGCGTGTCCTGAAGGTAAATAAGCCTACCCGGCTCATAGACCTTCACTGTCTGCCCCTCCGCCAGCGGGTGCCAAATGTCGCTCATCGCTGAATCACCTCTTCTGCTATAATTGTAACATGCTTTACATTTTAAAGCTACAACTTCTGTCATAATAAGTTTAAATCAAACTTCAAAGGAGGCCAATTCGATGGGAATGACTATGACCCAAAAAATTCTGGCTAGACACGCGGGCCTAACCTCGGTGGAGGCTGGCGAGCTGATTGAAGCTAAGCTGGACCTGGTGCTAGGCAATGATATTACCGCGCCGGTAGCCATTACTGAGTTTAACAAAGCCGGGTTGACCAAGATTTTTGACAAGGATAAAATTGCAATTGTCTTAGACCACTCCACCCCCTGCAAGGACATTAAATCCGCCCAGCTTTGCGCACAGGCGAGGGAATTTGCAAAGCGTTTTGACATCACGCATTTCTATGATGTGGGGGAGATGGGTGTGGAGCACGCCCTCCTGCCTGAAAAGGGGCTGGTAGCGCCCGGTGAGACTGTTATTGGCGCCGACTCCCACACCTGCACCTACGGCGCACTGGGTGCGTTCTCTACCGGTGTTGGCTCAACCGATATGGCTGCGGGCATGGCCACCGGCCTTGCCTGGTTTAAGGTGCCTCCTGCCATTAAGGTGACTCTCACAGGTAAGCTTCGTCCCTACGTTTCCGGCAAGGATGTGGTGCTTCACCTCATTGGCATCATTAGCGTGGACGGTGCGCTTTACAAATCTTTGGAGTTTAGCGGGGAAGGGGTGGCAGCGCTCACCATGGACGACCGCTTTACCATTTCCAACATGGCAATTGAGGCCGGCGGTAAGAACGGTATTTTCCCTGTGGACGACGTAACCCGCGCCTATCTCAAAGGACGGGTCTCACGTGAGTGGGAGAGTTTCCAGCCTGATGTTGACGCAGCGTATGAGAGGGAAGTGATCATTGACCTTGATACCCTTGAGCCAACGGTTGCGCTGCCCCATTTACCCTCCAATACTCGCACGGTGAGCGAGGTGGCAGGTACGCCCATACAGCAGGTTATCATAGGCTCCTGCACCAACGGCCGGCTGGAGGATATGCGCCAGGCAGCCGAGGTTTTAAAGAACCGCAAGGTAGCTAAGGGAGTACGTTGCATTGTGTTCCCCGCCACCCAGCAAATTATGCTGGATGCCATGCGTATGGGCTATGTGGAGATCTTCATTCAGGCCGGCTGCGCCGTCTCCACCCCCACATGCGGCCCCTGCTTGGGTGGCCATATGGGGGTACTCTCTGATGGGGAGCGGGCCATCTCCACCACCAATCGCAACTTTGTGGGCCGCATGGGCCCCGTCAGCTCGGAAATCATTTTGGCAAGCCCCGCAGTTGCGGCGGCTTCGGCAGTGACCGGCGTGGTCACTGACCCGGCCAAGCTGTGAGGAGGTAACAATCATGCCAAAAGTCTATAAATACGGCGATAATGTAGATACCGACGTAATTATCCCTGCCCGCCACCTGAATAACCCTGACCCAAAGGCTCTGGCCACCCACTGCATGGAAGACATTGACGCCGACTTTGCTACCACAGTAGAGGAGGGCGACATTATGGTGGGCGGCGCGAACTTTGGCTGCGGCTCCTCCCGCGAACACGCGCCTGTATCCATTAAGGCCTGCGGCGTGAAGTGTGTCATTGCCGCTTCCTTCGCCCGGATTTTCTACCGCAACTCCATTAATATTGGCTTCCCAATTATGGAGTGCCCCGAAGCTGCCGCCGAAATTCAGGCCGGGGATAAGGTGAGCGTAGATTTTACAAGCGGAAAAATTACCAACGAGACCAGCGGCAAGACCTATCAGGCCGCGCCCTTTCCCGCGTTTATCACCGGTATTATTGAGCAGGGCGGCCTGTTACATTCCCTGAAAGCACGGGGAATCGCACAGTAACGCGGACATGACTTGTCGTGTCCGCCCGAAAAAGGACGGATCAAAGAATGAATTATAAAATTGCTTTAATTAAAGGCGATGGCATCGGTCCCGAGGTAGTGACCGAAGCCGTTGGCGTTATTAACGCCGTTGGTAAAAAGTTCGGACATACCTTTGAGTACGTAGACGTGCTCTTAGGCGGCTGTGCCACCGATGCGGTGGGGAAAAGCTACCCTGACGGTACTGCGGAGAAGTGCAAAGCCTGCGATGCAGTACTTCTGGGTGCGGTGGGCGGTCCCAAGTGGGGCGCCGATAAGCCAGCCGATCAGCGCCCTGAAACCGCCCTGCTCGCTATTCGCAAAGATTTAGGGCTATATGCAAACCTTCGGCCTGCGGCGCTGCGACCCGCCATGGTAAACGCCTGCCCATTAAAGCTGGAAACGGCACAAAAGGGCATGGACTTAATGATGGTGCGGGAACTCACCGGCGGCATTTATTTCGGCAAGCGAGGCCGGTACGACACCCCTGACCGTGGCGTGGAGTGTACCGACCTGATGGCCTATTCAGAGCAGGAGATTGAACGCATCGGCCGCCAGGCCTTTGAGCTGGCTCAGCTTCGCCGGAAAAAGCTCCACAGCGTTGATAAGGCCAATGTATTGGAGACCTCCCGACTTTGGCGTGAAGTGATGCACCGCCTGGCCCCGGAATATCCCGACGTGGAATATTCCGATGTATTGGTAGACAACTGTGCCATGCAGCTGGTACGCGACCCGGGTCAGTTTGACGTGATGGTGACGGAAAATATGTTTGGCGACATTCTCTCGGATGAAGCCAGCATGATTACCGGCTCTATCGGGCTGCTGCCCTCGGCTTCCATCGGAGACACCGCGCCGGGCCTCTATGAGCCTATTCACGGTTCCGCTCCCGATATTGCCGGGCAGGACAAGGCCAATCCCATTGCCACCATTCTGTCGGTGGCAATGATGTTCCGATACTCCTTCCGCCTTCCTGCTGAGGCAGACGCTATTGAGCGTGCGGTGGATGACGTGCTGGCCGAGGGCTGGCGTACTGCCGACATTGCCGAGCCCGGCTGGACCCCTATCGGTACCCAGAAGATGGGCGCTCTCATTCGGGGTAAAATTTAAATTCTTTAAGGCGTGCGGGGATATGGCTTGTCATATCCCCCGCTTGCTATTTCTTGTTTTTTCTGCTAAAATCCCAATTGACACAGGAGAAGGGAAGTGGGAAAATTGGTGCTGGCAATTGATATTGGAAACTCAACTACCACAGTAGGACTCTTTGCGCCAGAGGGCAAGCTTCACTTTCGAGCGACCTTAGCCACGAGAAAGGGCGCGACCAGCGACCAGTGTGCCATTGATTTGAGTCAGGTTTTTTCCCTTTACAACACTGATGTCAAAATAGTTTCAGGCGCTATTATCTCTAGTGTAGTACCGCCGATGACCGGTGCCATTTGTGGCGCAGTGCAATTGCTGACCGGGAAAGCCCCTATGCTCATGGGTCCCGGTGTCAAGACGGGGCTGAACATCCGCTCGGACATTCACGGGCAGATGGGTACCGATCTTGTAGCTGCCTCGGTTGCGGCCATCGCCAAGTACCCCGGCCCTATGATTCTGGTGGACATGGGAACAGCCATCGCCATGTCGGTACTCTCTGGTAATACCTACGAGGGCTGTGTGCTCATGCCGGGCGTGACAGTCGCGCTGGAGGCGCTCTCCGACCAGGCCGCCGAGCTGCCCCACATCTCTATTGAGCCGCCGTCCACCATCCTGGGTCGCAACACGGTGGATGCTATGCGCGCCGGGGCGGTATACGGCAACGCCTGTCTGGTAGATGGTATGATTGACCGTCTAGAGGAGGCCAGCGCCCCAGCTGCTACTGTGGTTGCTACCGGCACAGCCGGAGCGGAAATTTTGCAATATTGTAAGCATAAGATAGTCTACGATGCCGATCTGCTTCTGGACGGGCTTTATCTGATTTACAAGAAAAGCACCGAATCCAAGCCGCGGAAGGCGTAAATTCCTTTGTGTCCAACGGCCTGTGGCCGTGGATAAATATTTGCCCTGCACCCTCTAAGAGGGGCGGGAGCAGGAGGTTTTTTTATGTCAAGCAGCAAAACCCAACGCATGACGGGATTGGCGCTATTTACCGCCATTATCGTCGTTCTCCAGCTCATGTCTACGTTCGTTCACTTTGGCCCCTTTTCCATTACGCTGGCGCTTACCCCTATTGTAGTGGGCGCGGCAATCTATGGCGTGAAAGCAGGCGCATATCTAGGCGGCGTATTTGGCGCAGTTGTACTTGTTGCCTGTATCTTGGGGTGGGATCGGGGTGGAGCAATTTTATGGAATGCACAGCCCTTTTTTACAATGCTTACCTGCCTTGGAAAGGGCGTCTTTGCCGGTTTAGCGGCAGGAGTCTTATATTTGACTTTTGCAAAGCGGAGTATGACTCTGGGTACTGTGATTGCCGCTATTGTCAGCCCCGTGGTAAATACCGGCCTGTTTTTACTTGCGTTATTCTTTCTTTTTCCTGATTTCCTGGCTGCATGGGCAACCGGCTTTGGCGCTGACATTGCCACCTATGTACTGACCGGGCTGGTTGGCGTCAATTTTATTCTGGAGCTTTGTGTTAACCTCGTGTTGAGTTCGGTGATTGTGCGTATTATTAAAGCAAGAACAGGCGGCAAAACCGCCCGCTTGTAAGTACCATATTCGGAGGAGATTCCCCATGAAAAAGCTGTCTCAGATTGCGTCCAATGTCCAGGCGTCTACCACCATGGCCATTGATTCTATGTTTAAGCAGATGAAGGCCGATGGGATTGACGTAATCGGCTTTGGGGCGGGTGAGCCCGACTTTGCCACCCCGGACGAAATTAAGGCGGTTGGTATCTCCGCCATTGAGCAGAACTTTACCCGCTATACCCCTGCCCATGGCACGCTGGAGCTGCGGCAAGCGGTGTGCGAGCGCATGATGGCTGACTGCTGTCTTACATACAAGCCGCAACAGGTAGTGGTAGGCAGCGGCGCAAAGCATATGGTCTACACTGCCCTTCGCGCGCTCATTGACCCCGGTGACGAGGTTATTTTACCCGCGCCCTACTGGGTGAGCTATATTGAGCTCATTCGCATGATGGGGGCCGTGCCTGTGGTGGTCACCGCCACCGAGGAGGAGAATTTTAAGCTCTCCGCCGCAAAGCTCGCCGCCGCCATTACCCCAAAGACCAAAGCACTTATTCTCAATAACCCCTCCAACCCCACCGGCATGATGTACGGCAGGGAGGAGCTTGAGGCCATCGCCGACCTCTGCGTCAATCACGAAATCTATGTGGTGGACGACGAGATTTACTACGGCCTTGCGTATGATAACCGCAAGTTTATAAGCTTTGCCTCGCTGGGGGAGGAAATCAAGAACCTGACGGTGCTTGTGAACGGGGTGTCCAAATCCTATGCCATGACCGGCTGGCGGATTGGCTATGCCTGCGCTAACGATGAAATTGCCAAGGTAATGGCAAATTATATTAGTCATTCGGCAGGCTCGGCCTGCGCGATTTCTCAAAAAGCGGCTCAGGCGGCACTGACAGGCCCTCAGGAAAAGATTGAGGTTATGCGCCAAGCCTTTGAGAAACGCCGCAATTATATCGTGGAGCGCATGAACGCCATTCCCGGCGTAAGCTGCCTAAAGCCCGAGGGTGCGTTCTATGTGATGATGAACCTAAAAGATATTTTGGGAAGAACCATCCATGGTGTGCAGATTCAAACCGCCGATGATTTTGCCGACGTGTTCCTGAAAAAGGGGCTGGTTGCGGTAGTGCCGGGTACCGGCTTCGGCGCACCTGGTTTTGTTCGCTGGTCCTACGCCTGCTCTATGGAAAACATCAAAGAGGGGCTTGACCGTTTGGAAAAATTCCTGGCCGAGTAATTCGACATTTTGCGGCAAGGGCGCCCCGTGCCCTTGCCGTTTTTTGTAAGGATGCGGTGGAATAGTCTTGCCCCCGGGTTTGATTTGTGGTATCTTAATGATTGGTTTTGAATGAAATGGCGAAAGAGGTCTCATATGAGTAATACCCGAATTTACGAGAGTCCTTTGTCCTCCCGCTATGCCAGCGACGAGATGCAGTTTATCTTCTCACCTGATAAGAAGTTTTCTACCTGGCGGCGACTTTGGGTTGCCCTGGCTCGGGCCGAGATGGAGCTTGGCCTGCCGGTTACCAAAGAGCAGGTGGATGAAATGGAGTCTCATCTGACTGACATTGACTACGATGCGGCTGCCAAATGGGAAAAAAAGCTGCGCCATGATGTGATGGCACATATCCATGCGTGGGGAGAACAGTGCCCCAAGGCCATGCCCATCATCCATCTGGGCGCAACCAGCTGCTATGTGGGGGATAACACCGATATTATCATCATGCGTGAGGCGCTGGAGCTGGTGCGGGACAAGCTGGTGCGAGTCATTGCGGCGCTGGCAGGCTTTGCAAAACAGTACAAGTCGGTGCCTACCCTGGGCTTTACCCACTTTCAGAGTGCCCAGTTGGTGACGGTTGGCAAACGTGCCACCCTATGGGCAAACGAGCTACTCATGGATTTGGGTGAGGTAGAGCACCGCATCAACACCTTAAAGCTCCTGGGTTCCAAGGGTACCACCGGCACACAGGCTAGCTTTTTGGAGCTATTTGACGGCGACCATCAGCGGGTACAGGCTCTGGACGAAAAAATCGCAAATGAGATGGGCTTTACTGACTGTGTGCCCGTATCCGGTCAGACTTATTCGAGAAAGCTGGATTACAGTGTGCTGTCAACCTTATCCGGTATTGCCCAGTCGGCCAGTAAATTTGCCACAGATATGCGCCTTCTCTGTCACTTAAAGGAAGTGGAGGAGCCGTTCGAAAAGAATCAAATCGGTTCCTCGGCTATGCCCTATAAGCGCAATCCTATGCGTTGCGAGCGTATTTGCGCTCTGGCCCGCTATGTCATGGTGGATGCCATGAACCCGGCTATGACTGCTGCTACTCAGTGGTTTGAGCGTACGCTGGACGATTCGGCCAATAAACGCCTGTCGGTACCCGAAGCCTTTCTTGCCATTGACGCCATTCTCAATATTTATATTAATGTTGCATCCGGGCTGGTGGTACATGAGAAGGTTATCGAGCGCCATGTGCTGGAGGAGCTGCCCTTTATGGCCAGCGAAAATATTATGATGGATGCGGTGAAGCACGGCGGAAACCGCCAGGAGCTTCACGAGCGCATTCGTGTGCTTTCTCAAGAGGCGGGAAGTAATGTAAAGGACAAGGGCCTTACGAATAATCTCATTGCGTTAATTGCTGCTGACCCGCTTTTTGGCATGAGTCTGGAGGAGCTGACTGCTCATATGGAGCCGTCACGCTATATCGGCCGCTGCCCTGAGCAGGTAGACGAGTTTCTAAACAACCATGTTGCTGCCGTATTAAAGAAATATGCGGCGGCCTTGGCTGGAAAAAATACAGACCTGAAGGTCTGAGGAGGTCTCTCACATGGAAAGTGCTGTGAAACGAATTGGTGTACTCACCAGCGGCGGGGACGCCCCCGGTATGAACGCGGCCATCCGCTCGGTGGTACGCACCTCAGCTCATATGGGAATTGAGTGTTTGGGAATTCGACGCGGCTATACAGGCCTGATTAGCGGCGATATTATTCCCCTGCATTTTGAGCAGACCACCGGCTTGGTACGCCGGGGTGGTACAATGCTATACACCGCCCGCAGCCAGGAGTTTGTAAGCGAGGAGGGGCAGCGCAAGGCGGCAGCCACCTGCAAGCTCTTTGGTCTGGAGGGTATTGTAGCTATCGGCGGTGACGGTACCTTCCGCGGTCTTCAGGCCCTCTCTAAGCAGGGGGTAGCGGTAGTTGGCATCCCCGGTACCATTGATAACGATATTGCCTGTTCCAGTTACACCATTGGATACGACACCGCCTGCAACACAGCGCTGGATTGTATTGACAAGCTTTCTGACACCATGCAGTCCCATGAGCGCTGCTCGGTGGTAGAGGTCATGGGTCGGCACGCAGGACATCTGGCGCTCTATGTGGCCATGGCCTGCGGCGCAACAGCGGTACTGATTCCGGAAAAGGAAATCAACTTTCAGCGGGATGTGGTAGAGCCCATTCGCCGTGCACGCCTGGGCGGGCGTACCCACTTTATGATTATTGTCGCCGAGGGCGTGGGCAGTGCCTACGACGTGGCCGCTCAAATTAAGGGTGAGCTGGGCTTGGACCCCCGTGTTACTGTTCTTGGTCATATCCAGCGCGGCGGATCCCCCAGTGCCCGTGACCGTCTGACTGCCACATACATGGGTTATGAGGCCGTGAACCTTCTTGCCCAAGGCAAGACGAACCGTGTGGTTTGTCTCCAGGACGATAAGTATTTGGACTATGACATTATGGAAGCCCTCTCCATGAAGAAGGGCATTGACGAGCAGAGCTACTGCGTTCTGCGCGCCCTCTCCGGCGCAGATACAGGACTGACCTGCAAATGTGATTAACCTACTTGTTGCATAAGAGCCCCCGGTCATATGACCGGGGGCTCTTATGCTTGTCGAAAAACTACCATTTTAAAAATGAATGTCAAAGGCCCCGTTTTTTGAGCGGGGGATAGTGTGAAAGGGGGGCGGAGCCCCCGCTTTCGCGTGCAGG
>CAZDDZ010000058.1:0-17796 GCA_964504285.1 uncultured Pseudoflavonifractor sp. | reverse complement strand
CGACAAGCTGAACGCTGCTGCCGTTTTAATATGGCAGCAGCGTTCAGCTTGCTGTGGAAGACACGGTCAGTAGGCTCCTCTCTTGACACGCCTTTAACCCCGTGCTATGATGGCTTTCCTGATTTGGGCGACAACCTCTCGTCCTGCTTTTACAGACATTGTCTCACAAGATTGATAGGAGGAAGTATTTGATTAAACATTGGAAGCGTAAATTTGTCATACTCTGGGTGGGCCAGGCCTTTTCCATTCTCTCCAGTTTTATTTCCCAGTACGCGCTGATTTGGTATCTCACCGACCTGACCGGCTCGGCGGCAGTTCTGTCCATTGCCATGCTGGTAGGTATGCTGCCTCAAGGGATGCTCTCTCTGTTCACCGGCTCCTTTGCCGACCGCTTTGACCGCCGCACTATCATGATGGTCTCGGACGGCGCCATCGGACTAGTCTCCCTCTCCCTGGTCGTTCTGGCCGCCCGAGGTGAGCTGACCGTTCTGCCCATTATGCTGGTGCTGGCTCTGCGCAGTGTGGGCGCAGCCTTCCACACCCCCTGTATTCAGGCAGTCACGCCCCTCATTGCCCCTCCCGAATCTCTGGCCAAATGTGCTGGCTGGAGCCAGGGCATCCAAACCGTATCCATGCTCCTCTCCCCCGCCCTGGCCGCCATATGCTACGACCGTTTTCCGCTCCACTGGGTGCTTTTGCTGGATTTAGTGGGCGCTCTGCTGGCAATTTTGGGTGTGCTGGCTGCCCGTCTGCCGATGCTGAAGGTAGGCAAGGCCGGTCAGAAACTGCGGCTCTGGCAGGACACAAAGGATGGCTTTGCCGTCCTCAGATCCCACCGCTGGTTATGGGAGCTCTGCCTGATTTGCTCCCTGTTCTGTGTTGCCTTTATGCCCGTGGGTGCGCTCTTTCCCCTGATGAGCAAGCAGTATTTTAGCAGCGGTACCGGCGGCGCGGCACTGGTGGAAACTTTGTTTTCAGCCGGTATGCTGGCCGGTTCCATTATTCTGGGCATCTGGGGCGGAACCAAAAACAAGATGATAACCATGACTGCCGCTACCATGTCTATGGGCGCGCTGCTGGTAATCACCGGACTGTTGCCCCCCAGTGCCTTTTGGGCCTTTGCCGTGCTCTCCGGTCTCATGGGTCTTACCGGCCCCTTCTTCAATTCCCTCTTTATGGCCCTGATTCAGGAAAAGGTGGAGCCGGAGTATCTGGGCCGTGTACTGGGGCTCTCCAACGCCATTATGACCCTTGCCTCCCCCATCGGACTGTTGGCCACCGCCCTGTTTGCAGAGCAGACCGGCCTATCCCTTTGGTTTTTGGTAGCGGGTGTCATTGTGGTTGGCTGCGGCGTACTGGCCATCGCACTGCCCGCAGTGCGCCATTGCGATAAAAAAAGCAACTAGCATATACTGGGGAAGCTCTGAATAAATCGGCGCTTCCCTAGAGAAGCTCTGAAAAGTCCTGGCGACCGTCTTTCTCACGAAAATTCCGACCACCCCGACTTTTCAGAACCGCTTTATAAGGAGCTGTATTAATGGAACTGGCACTGACCGTTTTACTGTTTATTCTGGGTATTCTACTGATTATTAAGGGTGGCGACTGGTTTGTGGACTCAGCCGCCTGGATCGCCGAGGTTACTGGTATTCCCAAATTTATCATCGGCGCAACTATTGTAAGTGTTGCTACCACCCTGCCGGAGCTGATTGTTTCTGTAATGGCCGCGGCGGCAGGCAAGGTGGATATGGCGGTGGGTAACGCCGTAGGCTCGGTTACCGCCAACACAGGGCTGATTCTGGCGGTCTCTATTTTAGCCATTCCCGCCGCGGTTGACCACCGCCACTTTGACCGCAAGGCGCTTATCCTCATTGCGGTCACTGCCATTCTTCTGGTGCTTGCCGCCATGGACATGATTAGTCTCTGGAGCGGGGTCATCCTATTTGCCCTTTTCCTCCTCTACCTGGCTGACAATATCGCCTCGGGCAGAGCCATGGGCGGCCAGGAGACACGCACCCCTTACACGAAAAAGGACATACCCAAAAAGCTCCTGTTCTTTCTGCTGGGGGCGGCCGGCATTGTCATCGGCGCCCGGCTGTTGGTGGATAACGGCAGTGAATTGGCTCGCATTATAGGCGTCCCCGAGAATATTATTGGCCTGACCTTTGTGGCCATTGGCACCTCCCTGCCGGAACTGGTGACCACTGTTACCGCCATTGTGAAAAAGCAGGCGTCCCTGTCGGTGGGCAATATTTTGGGGGCTAACGTCATTGACATCGCCTTGATTCTTCCCATCTGCTCCGCCCTCACCGGGGGTACTCTGCCGGTCAATCCTCAGACCTACCTGCTGGATTTGCCCATCTGCCTGCTGGTTACCTGCATTGCCATGGTGCCCGTGCTTCTCACCGGAAAATTCCGCCGCTGGCAGGGCGGGGCGCTGCTGGCCGTGTACCTCTCCTATCTTCTCATTATGGTCATCTGACGTTGCAAGGCCTCCTTTTGAATGGTATGATGTTGCTACCATTTAAAAGGAGGCCTTTTTATGGCTATGACCGATAAAGAGCTGGTAGAGCTGGCATTTACCATGCTGGATCGCTCCTACGTCCCCTATTCCGGTTTTCCCGTGGGTGCAGCCCTGGTGTGTGGCGACGGCACAGTGTTCACCGGCTGCAATGTTGAAAATGCGGCCTACGGCTCCTGCATCTGCGCCGAGCGCACTGCCCTGGTTAAGGCCGTAAGCGAGGGCCGACGGGATGATTTAACGCGCATCGCCGTGGTGGGTAATTCCGCCGACTACTGCTGGCCCTGCGGTGCGTGCCGCCAGATGCTTTATGAGTTTGCCCCTAACCTGACCGTGCTGGTGGCTCGCGGCGACCATGAGTTCGTAACGCTTCCCCTCTCCGAGCTGCTGCCCCATGGCTTTGGGCCGAAATCACTGACACAAAAATAAGCCGTGCGCACCGCAAAGATTGCGGTGCGCTTTTTTATGTTGTTGACAAAGGTAAATATCCGGCTTATAATAACAGTAACAATTTACTTTATCGATTGGAGTTTTATAAATGAAAAAGATAGTTAACCTTAGCTTTCTCTATGCCGTGCTTGCCATGGTTGGCGGCGTATTCTACCGGGAGTTTACCAAGTTTAACGGATTTTCGGGGCGTACCAGTCTGGGCCTTGTGCACACCCATTTGTTTCTGCTGGGTATGGTGGTCTTTCTCCTCATTGCTCTGTTTGCCATGAAAACCGATTTGCTCTCTACCAAGCCCTTCGGCGCATTCTTGGTTATTTACAACATCGGCGTTCCTCTCAGCGCAGTCATGTTCCTGGTGCGCGGCATTCCCCAGGTGCTGGGGATCGAGCTCTCTAAGGGTATGGATGCTGCTATTTCCGGCATTTCCGGCATTGGCCACATGCTTACCGGAGTTGGAATTGTGCTGCTGTTCCTTGCCTTGCGCAAGGTTGCGGATATTGCTCCCGCCAAGGTATAAAATAATTTGGGCAGGGTCTCTTGACGGCTCTGCCCAAATCTGCTATTCTATACATACCTTCGGTATGTATGTGGAGTGAGGTGTAATTATGGCGCGGAATAAGTACCCGGAGGAAACCGTGGAGAAGATACTGGCAGTCTCCAAACGACTTTTTGAGGAGCGGGGCTATGAGCACACTACCATTGCCGACATCGTAGCCGCCCTGGGTATGAGCAAGGGGGCGGTGTACCACCACTTTAAGTCCAAGGAGGATATTTACGATCGGATTTGTGACCAGTATTACGCCAGAATGGACTGGATGGATGATGTAACTGCCCTGCCCGGCAAAAACGGACTGGAAAAAATGCAGTATCTCTTTTCCTTCCTCATGTCCGATCCCGATAAGCTAGAGCTTGACCGGCTTGGCGGCGGCAACACCAATGCAATCACCAACAACCCCAAAATTGTCTGGCTGACGCTCCAGTCTACTATTCGGGACGCAGCTCCCGTGGTAACCAAGCTGATTGAGGCAGGCAATGCCGACGGCTCGGTTCATGTGGCTCATCCCAAGGAAACCAGTGAGGCCTTTATGATGCTCATGAATATGTGGGTGGGCATTTTTATTGGTGATAAGGCCGACTTTACCGCCAAGCTTTCTTTTCTCCAGTCCATGACTGACGGGCTGGGGCTACCCCTCCTTGATGAGCGCTTAATGGCCGTGGCCTTAGACTACTACGACAGCGTAATGTCAAAGTTCACCCCCCTTCAGCCGTAAAATTGCCCCCCAAAAGGGCAATTTTTTTGCCCTAAATACATACCAACCGTCGGTATTATAACTTTGTTTTTAAAAGGAGATACTACTATGAAACCATCAAAGCTTTTTCACCGCAACTTTACCATGATGATTATCGGGCAAATTATTTCGCTGTTTGGAAATGCTATCTTGCGTTTTGCATTGCCTCTCTACGTGCTGGACGCCACAGGCAATGCCGCCATCTTTGGCGGTATTCTGGCGCTGTCCATGATACCCACGATTCTCCTCTCCCCTATCGGCGGGGTAATCGCCGACCGCTTTCCCCGCCAAAAGATTATGTATCTGCTGGATTTTGTCACGGCGGGGCTGGTGCTGATTTTTATCCCCATTTTCAGCGGAGGCGGCGGGATACCTGCGGTGGCGGTGATGCTCATGCTCCTGTCGGTGATACAAGCCTGCTATCAGCCGTCGGTCATGTCTGCCATTCCCCTGCTCACCTCCGACGATAACCTGATGGCAGCCAACGGCGTGGCCATGCAGGTGCAGGCGGTTTCGGTGCTGCTGGGTCCCATCCTGGGCGGCATTCTGTATGCGCGGGTGGGGGTATATCCCATTCTCATCGCCAGCGCCGTGTGCTTTTTTGCCTCGGCTGTTTTGGAAATTTTCATTCGGATTCCCTTTCTAAAGCCGGAGCGTACAGGGGGAGCTATTGTTCAAGTCAAGTCTGATTTGAGCCACGCGCTTTCCTTTCTGCGGCGGGATAAGCCTCAGCTTTTGAGTTTTCTCTTCACGATGGCGGCCTGTAACCTTTTTCTCTCCGCGCTCTTTATTGTGGGCCTGCCCTTTCTCATTAAGACTTTCCTGGGGCTATCTGCCGAGCTATACAGCTATGCGGAGGCCGCGCTGGGTCTTGGCTCTATTTTAGGCGGTCTGCTCTCCGGGATTGTGGCGAAAAAAATGACCTTTCGCCGCAGCTATTTACTGATGGGGCTTACAGCCATTCTCATGCTCCCCATTGCGCTTGCCCTGCTGCTCGGGCTTTCGCCTATGGCAACCTACGGAATTATTGTCGCATCCGTGCTGCTGGGCATGGGCTGCGCCACACTGTTTAGTATTTTCGCCCAGACCTACTTGCAGCAGCAAACTCCAGTCCCTCTTTTGGGCAAGGTATCCTCCTTTGTTTCCGCCCTCTGCATGTGCGCCATGCCCCTGGGACAGGCCATGTACGGGGTGCTTTTTCATGGCGCGGGCAACTCCCCCTGGCTGGTGGTGGCCTTCGGCATGGCGGCCAGTCTGGCGGTAACCGCCATGGCCGGCCGTGCCCTGGCTCGGGCCATTGATGCGTTTAAAGATATGCCGATAAAAAATTTTGAATAATTTTTTAGAAGAACGCCCATGCTATACTTGGAAATCCATTTAGAGGAGGTTTCTTAGGCATGATCATGGATAAGATTGCTCTGGTGCTCGCGATCATCGGCGGCCTGAACTGGGGCAGCATCGGTATCTTCGGCTTTGACCTGGTGGCTTTCGCCTTTGGCGGCGCTAACAGCGCGGTTTCTCGGGTCATCTACACCCTGGTGGGTCTGGCCGCCGTCTGGTGTATTTCCCTTCTGTTCCGGGATCGAGATACCGTAGACGAAAAGGCTTAAAAAAAGAGCACGCACTTATAGGTGCGTGCTCTTTTCCTATTGTGTGGCACTTTCCAGAATGGAAAAACCGGCGGCCGTGCAGTCAATTTCCGCCAATGCGCCGTAGGGCAGTATCATGCGCGGCTCGTTGTGTCCAAAGGAGCCATTGTAAAGTACGGGCATTTCCCGGCGGTCAAACTCGGCCAGCACCTTGCAAATCACAGCCTTATACTCCTTGTAGTACACCTCTCCCTGTGGCTTACCCCAAAACATGCCGGAGATGCGGCTTAAAATCCCCATTATGCCAAAGCCACGCAGGAAATCCTCCACCAGCCAGGGGGGCGCTTCACACTCGCTGGTCTCCAAAAAGAGGATCGTATTATCAAAGGTATCCACAGGCGGAAACAGGCTGGTACCCTTGAGATAGTTAAGTACCTCCAGACAGCCGCCTATCAGCCGTCCTGTGGCTCTCCCCGTGCCCTGCACCACCTCGTAAGGGGTGTTTCGCTGAAAGCTTCTGGCCGTATTCTGGTTTTCCACCAGCCACTCCAGCCGCTGACTTGTCCAGCTCTCGCTGGGCAAAACCGGGCCGATGACCTCCCCGGAGAAAAATGCCTTTTGAATGGCGTTCACCGTGTAGGGCGGCATTTGAACGTTCTCTGCAAAATCGGTTAAAATCGAAGGGCCGTACATGGAGGAAATGCCTGCTTTCAGGCAGACAAAATGAGTAATGGTAGTATCCGAGTAGCCGGTAAAGAGCTTGGGATTTTTACCGATCACATCAAAGTCCAGATAGGGCAGCATACGAATGCTGTCGTTTCCGCCAATACAAGCGACAATTCCCTGAATGGTGGGGTCTGAGAAGGCGGCCATTAAATCCTCCGCTCGCTTTTCCGGGTGCTCGTAGACAAATTTTGTCCCCTTCAGGGTGTGGGGCATCTCTACCACGGTCAGGCCAAACTGCTCCTCCAGACGCTTTTTGCCCTGCTCATAGCGCCATAAAATCTCTTTGTCCCCCGCACCGCCCCAGGAAAGGCTAATGGTAGCAACCTTGTCCCCCGGTCGAAGTCTTGCCGGTTTTTGTAAGGAAAGCATGGCTTTTCACTCCCTTTTCAGATACGCTCTACTTTACCATGAAAATTCCTACTTGACAAGAAGGCTTTTTTGTCTTACATTAATACTACACCCCAGGGGGGTATTGCACATATATGGAGGCTATGCTCATGATGGCGGATGAAAAAAAAGTTGCCCGGCTGTTAAAAACTGCGCGGGGCCAGCTGGACGGTATTTTAAAAATGGTGGAGGAGGGTCGCTACTGTATTGACATCTCCCAGCAGCTCATGGCAACCCAGGCTATTTTAAGCCGGGTAAACCAGGAAATTTTGACTGCCCACCTCAAGCACTGCGTCAGCGAAGCGCATTCTGACGCGGAGCGCGCCCAAAAGGTGGAGGAATTTGCCGATACGCTGGGCAGAATACTGAAGTAACGGTACCTGCGGTTGGCAGAGTATTAGAGCGTTTCTGTGCATTCCGCTACTTTTCAGAAACGCTCTAGAAAGGAACCCTATGAAAGAAAAATTTAATGTCACGGGAATGACCTGCTCCTCTTGCGTTTCCCATGTGGAGAAGGCCGTAAAAAAGCTTTCCGGTGTAGAAAGTGTCAACGTGAATCTGATGTCCAACAGTATGACGGTGGAGTATGACGGCAACGCCGCCGCCGTTTTAGGCGCAGTCAAGGCGGCGGGATACGGAGCCGCCCTGCCGGAAAAAAGGGCACAGGCGGGCGCCGCCCGTGCAGGCGGCACTGCGCCCGTGGAGGACGAGCTTAAACGCATGAAGGTCCGCCTTTTGGTTTCCTTCCTGTTCCTCATTCCTCTTTTTTATATCGCCATGGGACACATGATGGGCTGGCCTCTGCCCGGCTTTTTCCACGGCGCGGGCAATGCGCTCACCTTTGCCTTTACTCAGTTCCTACTCCTTTTGCCCATCCTCTATGTCAACGACAAATACTACAAGGTGGGCTTCCGCGCTCTATTTAAGGGTGCACCCAACATGGATAGTCTCATTGCCATCGGCTCTGCTGCCGCTGTGCTGTACGGGGTAGCCGCCATCTTTCAGATTGGCTGGGGGCTGGGTCACGGGGACGCCGGCCGTGTGGCTCACTGGTCTATGGATCTCTACTTCGAGTCGGCGGGTATGATTTTGGCGCTGATTACCCTGGGCAAATTTTTGGAGACCCGCTCCAAGGGCAAGACCGGCGAGGCCATTGCCCGGCTCATGGACTTAGCTCCCAAAACCGCCACGGTGCTTCGTGACGGCTTGGAGCTTGAAATTCCCGTGGAGGACGTTTTGGTGGGTGACCTGATTGTGATGCGTCCCGGCGGGCGCATCCCGGTGGACGGAGAGGTGACCGTCGGCCACTCCTCGGTGGATGAGAGCGCCCTGACCGGCGAAAGCTTACCGGTGGAAAAGGGCCCCGGCGACAAAGTTGCCGCCGCCGCCATCAACAAGTCGGGCTCCTTTACTTTTAAGGCGCTTCGTGTGGGCGAGGACACCACCCTGGCCCAGATGATTCGTCTGGTGGAGGAGGCATCCTCCTCTAAGGCGCCCATTGCTAAGCTGGCCGACAAAGTGGCAGGGGTGTTTGTGCCGGTTGTCATCGGCATTGCTCTGGTCACCGCCGCAGTCTGGCTCATTGCCACCGGAGACGGTACCCGCGCCCTCACCGCCGCTGTGGCGGTGCTGGTCATCTCCTGCCCCTGCGCCCTGGGTCTTGCCACCCCCGTGGCCATCATGGTAGGCACCGGCAAGGGGGCTGAAAACGGCATTCTCATTAAATCCGCTCAGGCGCTGGAAACCCTGCACACTATCCAAACCGTGGTGCTGGACAAGACAGGCACACTGACCCAAGGCAAGCCTGTGGTCACTGACCTCTACCCTAACGAGGGCACCACCACCGAGGAGCTGCTCTGTGTGGCGGCCTCGCTGGAGAAACCTTCGGAGCATCCGCTGGCCGACGCCATTGTGGCTGAGGCTGAACGGCGCGGCATTCCCCTTGTGGAGCTGCAAGATTTTTCCGCGGTACACGGGCGTGGCATTACCGGCACCCTCCACAGCGCGCCAGTAATGGCAGGCAACAAGGCCATGCTGGAGGAGCGGCATGTGGCACTCCAGGGCTTTCAGATGATTGCCGACGAGCTTGCCGTTCAGGGCAAGACCCCCCTCTACTTTGCCGAAAACGGCAAACTCCTGGGGCTGGTGGCTGTGGGCGACACGCCAAAGCCCACCAGCCGGGATGCGGTAGCCGGGTTCAAGTCTCTCGGCATTGAGGTGGTTATGCTGACCGGAGATAACGAGCGCACCGCCCACGCCGTAGGCCGCGTGTTGGGGGTGGACACGGTCATTGCCGAGGTGCTGCCTCAGGACAAGGAGCGGCAGATTGCCGCCCTGCAAGCCGGGGGCAAGCGGGTGGCCATGGTGGGTGACGGCATTAACGACGCGCCTGCCCTGGCCAGAGCCGACGTGGGACTTGCCATTGGCGCGGGCACCGATGTGGCTATTGAGTCGGCTGACATCGTATTGATGAAAAGCGATCTTTTGGACGCAGTGGCTGCCGTGCGGCTCTCCAAGTCCACCATCCGTAATATTAAGCAAAACCTTTTTTGGGCTTTTATCTACAACATTATTGGTATTCCGCTGGCCGCCCTGGGGCTCCTCAACCCCATGTTCGCCGCCGCCGCCATGAGCCTGTCATCGATCTTTGTGGTGTCCAACGCCCTGCGTCTCAAGCTTTTTCAGCCGACTCCGCCAAATAATAAACCGTTAAATTCGAAGGGAGAAACAAAGCGTATGGAAAAGAAACTAGTCATTGAGGGCATGATGTGTGCCCACTGCCAGTCTCATGTGGAAAAGGCACTAGGTGCCTTGGAAGGAGTAACAGCCACTGTGGATTTGTCCGCCAAAACTGCCACCGTAACCGGCGATGTGCCTGATGCCGTGCTGAAAAAGGCAGTAGAGGACGCGGGGTATCAGGTGGTCGATATTCAATAACGCCGGAAGATAAAGGGCCGGAACTATTCATTGACATCCCCGGGAAATATTGCAATAATGAGGATAGGCGTCCAGCCTATCCTCATTTTATTTGTATGGGAGGTTCCGCTATGTCCACGCTTCTAATTAAAAATGCCCGGTATATCGTCTCCTGCGACGAGAAGGATACTCTATATGAGCGCGCCAATCTGTTTATTGAGGACGGCGTGATCGCTTACATTGGTCCCGAGCTTCGTTCCGCTGAGCAGGTTATTGACGCATCCGGTATGGCGGTCTATCCCGGATTAATCAATACCCATCATCATCTCTACCAGATTTTTTCCAGAAATCTGCCCGAGGTGCAAAAAATGGAGCTTTTCCCCTGGCTGGTAACACTGTACGAGGTGTGGAAGGGTCTGGATGAGGAGGTTATCTCCCTCTCCTCGCTGACGGGTCTGGCTGAACTTGCCAAGACCGGGTGCACCACTGTATTCGATCACCACTACGTTTTTCCCGCCCACGCTGGGGATCTGATTGCCGCCCAGTTCCGCGCCGCCGACCAGATCGGCGTCCGCTTTCACGCCTCCCGCGGGTCGATGGATTTATCCAAAAAGGATGGCGGCCTGCCGCCCGACAGTGTGGTACAGACCATTGACCAAATCATGCAGGACTCGGAGCGTCTGGTTCGGGTATGGCATGACGACGCGCCCTTCTCCATGCATCAGGTGGCTTTGGCTCCCTGCTCCCCCTTTTCGGTGAGCGGCGACCTGCTGCGGGAAAGCGCCGTGCTTGCCCGTCAGCTGGGCGTACGGCTGCACACCCACCTGGCCGAGACCCGGGACGAGGAGCAGTTTACCCTGGAAAAGTTCGGACTGCGCCCCCTGGCCTACATGGAAAGTCTTGGCTGGGTGGGCAGCGATGTCTGGTACGCCCACGGCATTCACTTTAACGACGACGAGCTGCGTCACCTGGCCGCCACCGGCACCGGTGTGGCGCACTGCCCCATCTCCAACATGAAGCTCTCTTCCGGGGTGTGCCGGGTTCCCGATATGCTGCGTCTGGGTGTAAATGTCGGCCTTGCGGTAGACGGCGCCGCCTCTAACGATGGCTCTAACCTTTTGGAGGAGCTGCGGGTTTCCTTCCTGCTCCACCGGCTCACCTCCAGCCAGATGGCACCCAGCGGGTATGATATTCTCAAAATGGCTACCAGGGGCTCGGCCCGGCTTTTGGGCCGGAGCGACATCGGCCATCTGGCCGCCGGTATGGCAGCTGACCTTTTTATGATCGACCTGAATCGGCCCGAGCTGGTGGGCGCGCAATTTGATCCCATGAGTATGCTTGGCACAGTTGGCTTTAAGGGGCCCGTTGACTTTACCATCGCCGCCGGACGGCCCATCGTGCAGAACGGCCAACTTGTCACCGTCGACGAGCAGGAGGTAACCGCTAAGGCAAATGAAAAAGTGCGGCAATATCTCAGCCGCTAGAGTGTTTCTGAAAAATCGCTGTACCCTGAATTTGGTACAAAAGTTTTGTCTAAAAGAGGGATGCATGGACTTTTCAGAAAGGCTTTAATTAAAGCGTTTTTCGTAGCAAACGCAGTCATAAGAAAAGCTCGGAGTCTCAAGGCTCCGAGCTTTTCTTATGACTGCCGGGCACCCCGTAACCCAGCTTACGCCAGAGGGTAGACTTGCTCATGTTTAAATAAGCACACAGCTGATCCTTGTTACCGCCAAATCTGCGCAGAAGAAATTCCAGATAATTGCTTTCCAATGTCTTTAGGTCCTTGGTAATTTCGCTGACAAACTCTCCGGTTTCCTCCTTGGCGCACTTCTTCTGCATCATATCTCGCACAAATCCCTTGCCAATTCTGCGCCCCTCGCAGAGGAGCACCACCCGCTCGGCAAAATTGCCGAGCTCACGCACATTTCCCGGCCAATCATACTGCAACAGGGGCTGAAACACGTCGGTATCCTCCCAATAGAGGGATCTGCTCTCCCGCTCAGCCGCCTGGGCCAGAAAGCTGGTAAATAGAGGCACTATATCATCTCTCCGCTCTCGCAGGGGCGGGATGTTCAGCTCCAGCAGGGCCAGACGGTAATAGAGGTCACATCGAAATCTCTTTTCACTGACCAGCAGCTTAAGATCCTTATTTGTGGCCGCAATTACCCGCACATCAATGGGAATGATTTTGTCTCCCCCGATGCGCATGATTTCCTTCTCCTGTAAGACTCGCAGAAGTTTTGCCTGGATATTCATAGGCAGCTCGCCAATTTCATCGAGAAAAATACTTCCCTTGTGCGCCAGTTCAAAAAGTCCCTGTTTTCCGCTTGCCAGCGCTCCGGTAAAGGAGCCTTTTTCATACCCGAAAAGCTCGCTTTCAATCAAACTCTCCGTGAGGGTAGCACAGTTAATAGCCACAAAGGGGCCGTCTGCCCGGAGACTGGCGTTGTGGATACTGGATGCAAAGACCTCCTTACCCGCCCCTGTTTCGCCGTAGATGAGGACTGTGCTGCCGGTGCGGGCGTACTTGCGCCCCATCTCCACCAGGGTACGGGTGGCCTTATCCGCACAGATAATACTCTCGAAGGTTGACTTGGCCGTCAGACCTTTCTCCTTGTATTGCTTGCGGATGGACATTTCCAAGTCCTCTACATAGTTGACGCTGTTCATTACCACCGCGTAGTGCTGGGTTCCTCCTATCAGCAGCGGAAGCACGTTGGCAATATACCTGCGGGTACCCACCGCGGTCAGGCAGTTTTCCTCCCGCGTGAGGAGGTCCTCCAAGGCGACTCCCAAAACCTCCTGAATTGTTTTTGGGTTTTCCCCGGTGGGAAAAAATTTCCTTGCCTGCAAATTATACCGCTTAATTTCGCCCTGCTCATCGACAACGACCACCGCCTCCGACATGGTATTGGTAATGGCCTGGACAAAATCGTTCTGCGCTTTTTCCTTCATGGAAATATCTGACGAGTACCGTGCCTCGGTAATTGCGTTATAATAGGATTCCCGACCAATAATAAAATGCTTGCAGTGAATACCCAATCGCTGCGCAATAAGAATAGGCTCTACATCCCCCGCTACCAGGTCAATACCCGCCTGTTCTCTAAGCCCCACAATGGTCTCCTCAAGCTCCGTATGGTCAAAAAAGCGGTAATAAAATATTTCGCAGCCGCCAACTGTCAAAACAGTGCTGATTGGTTCCGGCTTAATGGCAAAGGCAGCATAATTAATTTCAAAAAGCCCAATTTTACGATATCCATTGGCAATACAATCCTGCAATAAGTCCAAAATTGACGCCAGATCGTATTTCAAATTAAAAATGGGCAGCGAGACCTGATGCTCATAGAGGTACTGCGCCAAACTCCCCCGCGTGAGAATACCGGAGACGCCGCCTGCTGCCGCAATTTCTTCAATCTCCCGCAGCAATGCCGGACAAGGGTTAGAGATAATGGTGCGGCAGATGTAAGAATCAATTTCATTATATCCCCGTACCACCAGCTTTTCATTGGGCACTACCGCGATAAATTGCGGCTTTCGCATCTCATCCATCAAAAACCGGCCCCCCTTCTTTTTTGTACATGCCCCGAGTATAACAGTTTTGTTTCAAAAATGAAATATTAATTTTAAATTTGATATGTTTTTATTTTGAGTCTCTGGAGGTAATTTGCTTCTCCCTTCGATATTTCCTTGCCACGTCTCGACTTTTTTGAGGTGCTCTAATGTTGGCATACATTTTGCTTAATATAATCGGCAGGAGCCACTTCAATGCAAAGGAGGGATATTAAGAAATGAAGCACTATCTTCTGCTGCGGTTCCAACCCGAGTTTCTCACACCGGCACTTTTTGACTTTACCCAGAATACATTTTCCAGATTAAAGGATGAAATTGAAGGGCTACGAGAGGTTGCCGTCTTTCGCAACTGTGTTCCACGGAAGTCCAATATGGATTTAATGGTAACCATGACGCTGGAGGATCAAAGTATACTTCCTCTCTATCTGGAACACCCGCTGCACAAGCAGTTTATTGCCCAGGTGGGCCAGCACATCATTGAACGAAGCACTTTCGACCGGGAGTGACCATTACTTCCGCAGCAGCACATCCCTGCATTCCCATATTGATTTGGGCGTAAGCCGGCACGCCCCTATCATAAGCGTGTTTTCTAAAAAATGAGGAGGGTTATCATGCAAGAAACATCTGTCGCAAAAAAAGCAATCATTCCCGTATGGCTGGGCGTAGCCTGTGTGTGGTTCGGAACCCATTGTGGCCCTGGTGCCGCTTCTGGCAATCAGACAGTTGCTTACTTTGTTAAATATGGTCTCTGGTCTCTCATCATGCCCCTCGTTGCCATGGCGTTCCTGGGTCTAGGACTGTACTACGCAATGGAATTCTCTCGCAGAACAAAAGCGACCGACTTTAAGGATTTTGCTAATAAACTTTTTGACCCTTACCACAAGATTTTTGCTAACCTATTTGAGTTTTCCTTTGTTGGTACAGTAGGTCTTTCCGGTGGTGCCTGTGTCGCTACCGCTTCCTCACTGTTCCATGACTACTTCGGCGCACCTGTATGGGTCGGCACCGTAGCCATTGTTGCCTTTACGATTCTCTTTTCCATTTATGGCGAAAACCTGGTTCGCATTGCCTCTACCGGAATGTCTATCGTAATTTTTATAGCAATCTTTGCGGTGGTTATTGCCGGTGTCAGCAACAGCGGTGGTCTTACCCCCAGCTTCGCAGGTCGTTCTCTTGCTGATGCAAGCGGCGGCGAGGCCCTTTGGCAAAGCGTGCTTTATGCCGCTTTTCAGTCCACCGGAGTCTTTGGCGCATGTATCGCCGTAGTACATGGACTGGGCAGCAAAAAGGAAGTCAAAAAATCTGTTATTTTCGGCATTGTTCTAAATGCGCTGTTTTTAATCGTGGTCGCCCTGATGCTGCTGGCCTATCCCGATGCTATTAAGGATACCCTACCCAACTACTGGGTCATAACTCGTGTGGGTATTCCCATCCTGGTTGCCTGCTACGTGGCCGTAGTCTTCTGTGCTTGCGCAACCAATACTATTTCCTTCTCCAACGCCCTCTCCGGTCGCTATGGAAAGTTCTTTAAATTTAAGAACCCCAAGCTCACAAAATTTACTATCAGCGTTATTATGCTAGTCTATGTAAGCGCTTTCTCCAGCCTTGGTTTGAGTAAAATCGTCGGCACCGGCTTTAAATATCTGGGCTATTTCTGTATTGTCACACTGCTCATTCCCACTATTTTTGTTGGCCATCGCAAGCTCAAGAAGATGGATGCCGCTGAAACTGCAGTCACGGAATAATACATATTGGTGCGGTGATTCCGCCCTTAAAGGAGGCTCTTATGCCCGAAAATTATGTAGGCTGTTTCAATAGCCTTGATCTAATTTCCAACAAGACCTGTTATAAGGCTAACGGCTTCACCGATGATGACCTGGCCCGTCCCATTATTGGCATTGCCTGCTCTTTTAACGAATCGGTGCCCGGGCACAACAATTTGCGCGCCCTTGCCGAGCAAGTAAAGTTCGGTATCTACCGCGCTGGAGGCACCCCAGTGGAATTCGGGGTAATTGCCTGCTGTGATGGGGTGTCTGACAATCACTACGGTTCTCATTACTGCCTGCCGTCCCGGGACGTAATCGCCGACTCCATCGAGGTTCAATGCCGTGCCCATCGTTTTGACGGTGTGGTTTTGTTGGGTAGCTGCGATAAAATTGTACCAGGGATGCTTATGGCCGCTGCTCGACTGGATATCCCATCCATCCTCGTTCCTGGCGGCGCCATGCTGTCCTCTCCCCCCTTCCGTGAGAAAGAGCGCAGTAACACCACGACCATTTCAGAGGCGTTAGGTCTTTATGCGCAAGGGAAGGCCACCGCGGAAGAACTGCAACATCTGACCAGTACTTGCTCTCTTACCTGCGGCTCCTGCCAGTTCATGGGCACAGCTAACACCATGTGCACCTTCTCAGAGGCCTTGGGAATGACTCTCTCCGCGGGCGGCCTAATTCCAGCAGTCTACCACGAGCGCGCCCGCAACGCGTTTCACAGCGGCGAGATTGTCGTTAAAATGGTTCACCAGGGTGTTAGTGCCCGGCAGATTATGACCTGGGAGGCTATTGAAAATGCTATTATGGTTCTCATGGCCGTGGGCGGTTCCACCAATGCGGTTATTCACTGCTGTGCCATCGCCCACGAGCTGGGCTTTGACCCGGACCGAGTTATGGAAGCATTTGACCGTCTGAGTGACCTCATCCCTCACATTGCCAAGGTGTCCCCCGCTTCCACCTCTAAGGATTGCGAGGATCTATACAAAGCTGGCGGTATTCCGGCTGTTATGAAGTCAATCCGCCGACACCTCCATACCGGGGTCATGACTGTGGACTGCCGCACACTTGAGGAGAACCTGGACAGCTTTCGCAATCCCTTCCCTGATGACCCCGAACTCATCCGTCCCCTGGAGCGCCCTTTCAGCACGCTGGGTGGTCTGGCGATTATGCGTGGCAACCTGGCTCCCGACACGGGAGTAGCTAAACCCGCCGCCATTGCGGAGGAGGTTCGCCAGTTTACGGGAACCGCTATCTGCTTTGACAGAGAGGACGCGTGCATCAAAGCCATTCAAGCGGGAGCTATCCAGCCGGGGCACATCGTTGTTGTCCGCTATGAAGGCCCCAAGGGCGGCCCTGGAATGCGCGAGATGTACTTAACCTTAAAAATGCTCAATGGGCAGGGACTTGCCAAAAGCACCGCTCTAATTACAGACGGGCGTTTCTCTGGGACAAACAGCGGCTGTTTTGTGGGGCACATTTCTCCCGAGGCAGCTGAGGGCGGCCCCATAGCACTGGTGCAGAATGGCGATCGAATTACCATTGATGTTGTGAACAAGCGCCTGGAACTCCATGTGACAGAAGATGAGTTGACCCGGCGCAGAGCGGAGTGGAGTTACACACCTCCCGATAGGCTTACCGGTTATCTGGCTCGCTATACCAAGCTGGTATCTTCCGCGAATCGGGGCGCCATCCTGGAATAAAAAGGAGTGTTTTAAAAATGGACTTAAAAAAGGCAGAAGAAAGTAAACGCATTGTTACTGAATTTTATCATGCCTACGGTATCGAAAAAAATGCAGAGAAGTGCCGCGAGTTCTTTGGTGACAAGTATATCCAGCACAATCCCCATGTACAGGACGGTGTAGAACATTTTCTGCGGTTCGTACAGTACCGTCATGACCATTATCCAGAGGGTCGTAATAACGTGATGCTGGTTGTTGCCGACGAAGACAAGGTTATGCTTCACGTGCACTCTGTGCTGACACCGGGCGAACCAGGCCGTAATTTGGTCGACACCTTCCGAGTTGAGGACGGGAAAGTGGTGGAACACTGGGATGTCATTCAAAACATTGAGGTACTAAAGTTCCCTCCCATTAATGACAACGGTCTCTTTAACCTGGCGGGTGACTCCATTTTGACCGATTTGGACAAGACGGAGGAAAACCGTGCCTTGGTCACGGAGTTCTACAAAGCCTATGGTCTTGAAAAAGATGCCGACAAGTGCGCCAACTTCCTAGGTGAAACTTACACCCAGCACAACCCTCATGTGCAGGATGGCCCAGAGCATTTTCTAAAATTTGTCCGCTTTCGCAAGGAGCACTTTCCAGAAGGTCGGAATGAGATTAAGCTTACCGTAGCCCATGGGAATTTAGTGGGCTTCCATGTGCACTCTGTGCTGACCCCTGGCGAACCAGGTCGTAACTTGGTGGATATTTTCCGTGTTGAAAATGGTAAAATTGTAGAACACTGGGACACCATTCAGGATATTGAGGTGCTAAAATTCCCGCCTATCAACGATAACGGACTATATTAATCCGCAAAAGCAGCGTTTTTTTAATAAGTTAAACGGCAGGCCGGGGAAAATC
>CAZDDZ010000057.1:0-17983 GCA_964504285.1 uncultured Pseudoflavonifractor sp. | reverse complement strand
CGCTCTCAGCCGTTTCGTGCTCGCCTCGATCAGGGGCTTGATTAATATACCAGACGTACGCGTTTGTGTCAACAGTTTTTTCGATTTTTCTTCTCTCTTTTCTTCATCTTTTTCTCGGCATCAATATCTGCCCACTGTGCAGGCGTGTCACCACTATATATGCTCCTTTCGCAGGGAAGCGATAATCAAAAGAACCAGCGGGAAAACAACCCCTAACAGCAAATTACCTGCCGGTACCACAGAATTAGCAAATCGGTCCAGACTAAAGGCGTCGGAAAAGAGCAGAATCGACCCCGCCAAAGTAAGAAGTGCCACCACCGGTGCGGCGTATTTCGCCTCCTTAATACCAAAGCAGGTCTTAGCCAGCGTACAGCAAGAAAAGGTGAGCAGGCCAATAAACACGAGATCGGAGAGTACCCAAAGGGCAATGACCACCGATTCCACTCGCTGAAACGCTCCCTGCACGCCGATACCTTTGACCATCATAAAGAAAGGCTGCTCCATTCGCGCGATAAGGTAGGGGCCGAAATTACCCAGGTTAATAAATTGAAGCGCCGTGAGCAGCAGGCAAAAGGCCGCCGTCCATTTCATGGCTCTGGCCTTATCCCCCGGGCGGCGGGTAACACCGCCGGACAGAACTGCTCCAAACACCCCATAGCTCAGCACCCCCAGCACAGGCACCCCCGACCACAAAACAGGTACCGTGTCCTCCAGCCAGACAGGAAAGACATTTTCCCACTCCACATGAAAAAGCGAAAAAAGGAGTACCCCGCCCAGGGTGATGGTCAGAATTAGGTAGAATACCTCCCCCGCCCGCGCAAAGGCAGACAGCCGTCCCCAGGCAATCCATAGTGCCACTGCCAGCAGCGCCGCCACAAAGAGCAGCAGTGACGAATTCCGGTAGCCAGTAGCCAAAAAACGCTGTCCGTAGAGCCGTGTGTTTACGCACAGGAGCACCAGAGCCCATACTATATATATAAGGAGTACCCCTTTTCCCACCACCTTGCCCAGTGTCATTTCTACCACGTCAGCCAAGCCGCTCCCTTCCGGGAATCTCTCCAGCAGGCGAAAAAACACCCAGCACAGACCCAATGCCGGGGGCAGTACCACCAGAGAGGAGAGCCAGCCGGCCGCACCCGCCACAGCGGCAGTCTCCGACGGAAGCACCTGAATGGCCGGGGAAAGAAGGGCCGCAAAAAGAAGCACCAGTAGCTGGCGCATGGAAATACAGTCTTTTTTCATGGCCATCCCTATCCTTTCATGTCATAGCCGCGCAAAATCTTGGCCTCTACCCGCACGGTAATAGGCAGCCGGGAAAATTCCCCCTGCCACTGTTTTTGTATTTCGTCCCAATGCCAGGGCGCGGACAGGCCCGCCCTCTTGCCCAGCCCCATAAAGTCAGCCTCCAGCTCCTGGGAAAGGGTCAGCGCCCGGCGTATACGGCTTTGGACAACCGCAGCCAGCTGACCACGCAGCCAGCTCAAATTTTGCTCATCCTTTAAATCCAGCCGCGCCGGAGCCTCGGCTACGTTGGCCTCTACCCTGCAATCCACATCCAGTCCGGTAAGCCTTTTCCCGTCAAAGACCGGCCGCACCGTGGTTTTAGCATCCACCACACGCAGGGCAGCCTTTTCCCCCGCCCCCGCAGGCAGCTCCAACACATCGGCATCTGTGCAGTCCAGCAGCAGATTGACCCCTCGAGCCGTTTCCCCCTCTGCCCAGCCTACCAGGGCATTGTCCTCAAGAATGGCGTATCCTGCCGAAATTAGATCGGTGTCCTCCCCTTTCCCTGTCACGGTAATGGCCGGGGCGAAGGAGGCGCCGTTTTGCGCCTGGGCCGCCAGTAAATCCTTTACCGTCCGGGGCATAAAGGCGGGCATCAGTGCCGCATCCTCCTCCAGCGCCTCCAGCCGATCGGTGGCGGCAGCCGTTTTCCCCGCTGCCGCCGAAATGGCTTCCGCCGCTGTGCCACCCTTTACCACAAAAAGCTGGGTGTCCAGCCTCATTTCAATATCCCGCTCCACATAGTCTAGGGCCTCCGTCATGCCCAGGGAGGCCTGCTCCTCTCCCAGCAGAAGCTGCCCCACATGGCCGTAAAAAATATAGGAGTCCCCTTTGCTCTGCATGGCAAGGCAGGCCCCGCTGACCGTGCCTGCCCTTTGGGCAAAAACCACAGGCGGCTCATTCCCCTCGTTTACACCCTTGCTCTGTACACCGCTGGATACCGTGACGGTCACACCGTCACCTTCCCCGGCATCCACTCCCATGGTGCGCATGAGAGCCATGTTTTCTACCTCGCGGGAATAGGGTAGGATGTCCGCTTTGCACGCCGACAAAGTGAAAAGTGAAAAGTAAAAAGTGAAAAGTACTAGCACGCACTGTCTCTGCTTCTTCGTTTTTAATTTTCCATTTTTCATTATTTTTGTTTCCTCCGATTGGGGGTTTTTAGCCCTGCGGCCCGGAGCTTTACTCTGGTCAAAGGCTGGCGAATGACGGCGTGCCCCTCTACCTGCTCTCCGTCGTTGGCGGCAAAGGGGGTTAAATAGGCCACACCGAAGCTCTCCAGCCGCCCCAAACGCACGATAAGCACCACCATTCCCATAACCAGTCCAAACAGCCCTGCCACGCTGGAAAGCACCGCCAGTATAAATCGCCAGATACGCAACGCACCCGCCAGCTCCTGAGACGGCATGGTGTAGCCCGCGATACCTGCCGCCGCCACCACAATTAAAACCGCCGGAGAAATAATTTTAGCTTCCACCGCAGCCGAGCCCACCACCAGTCCACCAATAATGGAGACCGTCTGACCAATGGAGGGAGGCAGGCGAAGTCCGGCCTCCTGTAAGATTTCAAAGGCAATGAGCAGAAGGAGCACCTCAAAAACAGTGGTAAACGGCACGTCGGCCTTGGCCGCGATGATGGAGAGCGCCAGGCGGGTGGGTATCATCTCCTGATGGAAGGTCACCACCGCGATATAAAAGGCGGGCAAAATTAAGGTGGCCAGCAGGCAAATGTAGCGAAGAACAAGGAGGGCGCTGGCCAACATCCAGTTATTCGACTTGTCCTGGGGCGCCTGCAAAAACTGGTCAATGGTGCCGGGCGCCAGATACCCCAGCGGCAGCCCCTCCACCAAAATGCCTACCCGCCCCTCCACCAGCCCGGCACAAAAGCGGTCGGGCCGCTCTGTGTGCAAGACCAGGGGGAAGGCGGTATTAATCGTGTCTATGATATACTCCTCTAAATTACCGGTGGCGAGAAGGGCGTCAATGTCAATTTGTTCTATCCGCGCCTCTACCTGCCGCACTGTTTCCGGGTTTACAATGCCCTCCATATAGAGAATATCCACCGGGGTAAGGGACTGCCGACCCACAGTCTGCTCCTTAATTTTTAATCCCGGGGCACGAATATGGCGGCGGACCAAGCTGGTATTGGTGCGCAGATTTTCCACAAAGGCATCCCGCGCCCCTTTAATTGCAGGCTCGTTGGCAGGCGGGGAAATACTTCGCTTTTCCTCGGTGCCTACATTAAAGGAGAGCACCTCCGTTTCCTCCGGAAACAGCACCAGCAGGTTCCCGGCTATTAGGTCGCCCACCGCCTGATCCATATCCCCCCGCTTTTCCACACCCAGATTATAGAGCGCGCCTCCCGCCATGAGACGAAAGGCAACAGAAAGGCTCACTTCCCGCAGACGCTCATCCTGAGCCATGGGGCGCAGAAGATAATCGGAAGCCCGCTCCATCTTGACCATACCCGCCACGTAGCAGATGGCTACCCGCTTGTTTGCGTCCCCCGCCAAATCAATTTCCCGGGTACTAAAGTCCACACAGTCGGTAAACACCTGTTTCAGACTTTCTATATTTAAAGGTAGGGCGATCCGTGGCTCCTGCAAGGGATGGGGCGGTACGGGTTCCTTTTTTCGGCCAAAAAAGCCCATGGCTACACCTCCGTTTTTATTAAGGAACCTCTGATTTAACCCCGCCGCATGGCTTTGCGGTGTCTTTTCCGCCCGGACTGCGCCCAACAAGCTTGAAATCCGTCAGGCTTCCTGCAAGTTTGGGGCTTGCCGGACAAAAAATCTATGGGCTAATCCACACGACTAGAGCGTTTCTGAAGAGTCGCTGTGTCCGGAATTTTGAACAAGAATTGTGCCAGGCAAGCCGTTTTTCCACAGAAATCCTGGGCGGATTTCAAGGAAAACCGGCGCGGCATAGCGAAATTTTTGTCAAAAGAACGGATGCATGGACTTTTCAGAAAGGCTCTAGATTAAAGCAGAGCTTCCTTAATTCCATTATTTCCAATCCATTGCACGATATACAGTTGCGTTATTACCCCAAACTGGGTATAATAAACTGACTAAATACAAAAGAAGGTAACACTACATGGATTTTTTGGCCAACGAAGGTAAAAGCGTTTATATCGAGGTAGGCGGCAAGACTTACGCCCGCCACGCCATTCAAACTCATTTTGTCCAGGTAGGTGAGAGCTATATCGACCTAATGGAGCAGTATGTGAAGCCCCTTTACCAGGAGGGCGACCTTCTCTCCATGAGCGAAAAGGTCATTGCCATGTGCCAAAAGCGAGTGGTAACCGAAGATCAGGTAAAGCCCGGTTTTTGGGCCAAGGTGCTCTCCCGCTGTGTACATCAGACCGCCGCAGGCCCCGGCATGGGTCTGCCGGTGAAGATGCAGTTTGCCATTAACGTATGCGGCCTGTGGAAGGTTTTGTGGGCCGCGTTTTGTGCCGCGGTAGACAAGCTCCGGGGCAAGCGCGGCACCTTTTATGAAATGCTGGGTACCGAGGTTTCCGGCCTGGACGGGTTTTACGGCCACGAGATTCCCGAGTATGAGCACATGGGCGTTCGGGTACCCGAAAACCCCAACGGGGTCTGTGATGAAATCTTTGAGAAAACCGGCATCATCTCCATGATTGTGGATGCCAATGACCTTAACGTGGAAATGCTCGGCCACTGCTCCCGGCTCACCCAGACCGACGATGAGCTGCTGGCCTTTATTCAAGACAACCCCGCCGGTCAAGACCGCCAGCTCACCCCCTTCATCCTTATTCGAGAGGTCACCGAGGCATAAATAAAGAGCCGCCCATTAGATGGGGCGACATAGGGAATTTTTGGCGGATGGCTAAGGCTGTCCGCCTTTCTCTGTATATGGAGTTTAGGCAACGCTCCAATTAGAGCATATGTCAATACAAACAATATGCCAGCCTTCCTCCCCGTCCAATGCGGGGCAGATTTGCGGCGTATTGACACATGAAAACGGCAGAGGCTATACTAAGTGTACATTATTTATATTTTGTTGTGGCAGAAAGGAACTGTGCATGGAATTTAGAATTGCAGACGAAGTACAAGAAAAAGATAGAGAAGCTATATTACAAGAATTAATATCCTATAATTTATCAAAAATTGAGGATAAGAATAGCAGAGATTTAGGAATATATTTTGAAGATGTTGGTGGACATAAATTAGCTGGATTAATCGGAGATACTCATGGCAACTGGTTGACAATTCAGTTCCTATGGGTATCGGAAGAACTCCGAGGACAGCATATTGGAAGTTCTATTCTTGATCAAGCGGAAAAACTCGCAAAAGAACGTGGTTGTAAATATGCTTTTTTAGACACATTTGGCTTTCAAGCCCCTGAGTTTTATAAAAAGTTTGGATATAAAGAAGTATTGACGTTAGAGGAATACCCTCTTACCGGAAAGCGTCACTATTTTACCAAAGAGCTTTGATTTTGCAGCCAAGATTATGAGCATTTGACGCAGCAAGAGCCCTCGGAACAGATCTGTTCCGAGGGCTCTATTTAAGCTTTCCTATGAAGCCCACCCTTTGGGCGGCTCTTTATTTATGTCCGTCAGTCCCTCACCGTTCCTTTTCCCGCCACCTCCGGATGGCTTTGGCAATTTCGCAGACCACCACAGGGGCCATTGCCAACCCCAGCACCACCCCCCACTCGGTAAGACTCATGGTAACGGTAGAAAAAATAGCCTGAAGGGGCGGCAGGCAGAGCACGGCAAGCTGCATGAGCACACCCACCACAAAGGCCTTGTTCATGGCCTTGTTGGAAAAGACTCCAATATGCAGCAGACTTGCCCGCTCGCTGCGTACGTCAAAGGCATGAAAAAGCTGGGAGAAGGTAAGGGTAGCAAAGGCCATGGTATTTGCGGTGGCGCGGGCCTCTCCCGGCCCGGCGAGAACGTACTCGCCCAGGAAATAGGCCGTCAGGGTCAGCAGTCCCACCATGATCCCCTGCCACAAAAGCCGCCAGGCAAAGCCGCCCGCGAATAGACTTTGGTGTGCGTCCCTGGGCCTTTGCTCCATAACGCCGTCCTCCACCGGCTCCACCCCCAGCGCCAGGGCGGGCAGACTGTCGGTGACCAGGTTTAGCCATAAAAGCTGCACCGGCACCAGGGGCATCTGGCGGAAGTCAAAGGCAGTTGCTAAAAAGATGGTCAGAATCTCCCCAATGTTGCAGGAGAGGAGATAGTGAATGGCCTTTTTGATGTTGGCAAAAATCCCCCGCCCCTGCTCCACCGCCGAGACTATGGTGGCAAAATTGTCGTCGGTAAGAATCATGTCGGACGCACCCTTGGCAACATCAGTACCGGAAATGCCCATGGCACAGCCGATGTCGGCGGTTTTGAGGGCGGGCGCGTCGTTGACACCGTCCCCTGTCATGGCTACCACCTTGCCATTTTTCTGCCAGGCCTTGACAATGCGCATTTTATGCTCGGGAGAGACTCGGGCGTAGACGGCAAACTTCTCTACATCCTGCTCTAAAATTTCCTGGGGCATAAAATCCAAATCTTCGCCGGTAATGGCCAGGTCGCCGGGACGAAAAATGTCCAGCTCCCTGGCAATGGCTACCGCCGTAAGCTTATGGTCGCCGGTAATCATCACCGGGCGGATTCCGGCGGCGTAGCACTGGCTGACCGCCGCCTTAACTTCCTTTCGGGGCGGGTCAATCATGCCTACCAGCCCTACAAATGTAAGCCCCCGCTCCAGGGTTTCCGTACTCATCTCCCGGGGAAGTAGCTCCAGGTCCTTATAGGCTACTCCCAGTACACGCAGGGCGCGACCTGCCATATCCTCGTTAACTCTGCCAATCTCATGTGCTTTGGTGGCTGTCAGGCTCTCCCCGGCGGTCAAGCCCCGGCATCGGCGCAGCAGCACATCGGGTGCGCCCTTGACGTATACCCGGTAGCCGCCCCCCGCCCTGGGATGGACGGTACTCATAAGCTTACGCTCCGAGTCAAAGGGCAGCTCCCCCCGGCGGGGGGTCTGGGCTTCCAGCTTGTTCTTGTCCAGTCCCTCCCGAAAAGCGGCCTCCACCAGTGCGGTCTCGGTGGGGTCACCGGTGGTTTTGGCTGCCCCCTTGGCTCCGTAAGCCAGAGTGGTGTCGTTGCAGAGGGCGCCAATGGTCAAGGCCAGCGCCCGGTCTGCCTTGCTGACCGTCCACAAATCCACCACTGTCATTTTATTTTGGGTAAGGGTACCCGTCTTATCCGAGCAGATGACACCGGCGCAGCCCAGTGTCTCCACCGCCGGAAGCTTTTTAATAATGGCGCCCCGTCCCACCATGCGGGAGACGCCCATGGCCAGCACGATGGTCACAATAGCGGGCAGTCCCTCGGGAATGGCAGCCACCGCCAGCGCCACGGCAGTCATAAACATATCCAGCACGCCCTTGTGCTGGAGCATACCGATTCCAAACATTACGCCGCAGACACACAGGCATAGAAAGGAGAGCACCCTCGAAATTTCCCCCATCTTTTTTTGAATGGGGGTATCGGTACCCTTTTCGCCCATGAGAAGCCCGGCAATGCGCCCCATTTCTGTGTTCATCCCCGTGCCGGTGACGACACAGCGGGCGCGGCCATTGGTAATTACAGTGGAGGAAATCACCATGTTTTTTCGGTCGGCCAGGGGAGTGTCCTCTGGCAGCGCATCCACAACCGCTTTGGTCACCGGAACCGACTCCCCGGTCATGGCGCTCTCATCCGCCTTCAGGCTCATGCACTCCAGAATTCGTCCGTCGGCGGGCACCAAATCCCCCGCCTCCAGCAGAATGATGTCGCCGGGCACCAGCAGGGCGGTCTCCACCCGGCAGAGTTCCCCGTTCCGCAGCACCTTGGCAAGGGGGGCCGACATGCGCCGCAGCGCCTCCAACGCCCGCTCGGCGCTGTTTTCCTGGGAGATGGAGATGATGGCGTTCACCACCACAATGACCAGAATAATCACCGTATCCAGCCAGTCGGTAAACCCGCTGGCCCAGAGAGAAAGCCCTGCCGCCGCCAAAAGCACCAAAATCATGGGGTCTTTCATCTGGCTCAAAAAGCGCATCAACCCGTTTTGGCGCTTACCCTCCGCCAGCTCGTTGCGGCCGTACGATTCCAGCCGCCCCTCGGCCTCCCGCTGGGAGAGTCCCTTATCCCTGCTTGTCTCCAATTCGCCCAGCACCTGGGCCGTTCTCTTTCCGTGCCATGCGCTCATACACGTCTCTCCTTTTGTTTCGTCCAAGCTCCATGCTCTATATCTATGAGCCTGTCCGAAAAATATGAGCGCGATTTTCCCCATACGGCAGCCGAAACATTTCCCAGCGTTTCCTCTACTTTTCCCCCATCTCTCCCGCCAGCCAGCGGAGAAAGTCGCCGTTCTTCGGGGGGCGATCCCCGCTGCCAAAGGCGGCCTGGTAAGCCTCGCTCCCCGCGTCATGAATCTGGCGGATGGTGGTGCGCAGGTTTTTTTCCACACAGTGATAGCTGGTGCCATATTCCTTTGCCACCAGCAGGTATATTTCTTTTAGCTGCTTTCCGCCGTCCTGCGCCAAAAGCTTTGCGCCGCTGCACAGAAAGGAAAAGCCCAGCATGTCCTGCTTGGCCCCCATGCGGGATAGGCTCCATGCCGCCAGCCCGCCCTTTGGCTCTTCCTCTTCTGGAAATAAGTTAGCTACCCGCAGGGCAAGCTCGTCCAGCTTTACCGGCTTCATCAAATAGTAATCGGCCCCCAACCGGCAGGCCCGCTGCACAAACTCGTCGGAGCCTACACCTGAAAGCACAATAATTTTGGGGCGTTGCAGGCACGCCTCATCCCGAATGGCCTCCAGCAGGCCAATGCCGTCCAATCCGGGCATAATTAAATCCAGCAGCATTAGATCGGGCTTTAACGCATGCAGCAGCTCTACACCCTCCCAGCCATCCCGGGCCTCACCGCAGACCTCCAGTCCCTCTGTCTGTTCAAAAAATCCTTTCAGCAGAGCGCGGGTGGATCCATTGTCCTCTACCAAAAGCACCCGTATGGACTGTTTCATGCCCATTCCTCCTATTCGGGGATATTTGCCTTTAAAATCCCCAGTATGGTATTAAGAATATGGACAGACATATCCCTAGTGGCAGGAGTCAGCGAGGCCATATGCTCGGCCATCAGCTCCCAGTCCTTATCTGCGTCCTCTCTGCCGAAAATGAGGTAATCTGTGGTTACTCCAAGTGCCAGTGCCAGCCTGGCCACATTGTAGTTGCCCATACCCTTCTTCCCTCGCTCTACATCGGAGAGAAACTGGGGCGAAATGCCTGCCGCTTCGGCGGCGGCCTCGGCCCTCATGTTGATGTTCCGCCGGGCTTCCTTGACCCGTCTGCCAAACGCGCGGTTAAAGTCCTCTTTCTCTATCATTTATTTTACCTCCTGTTTTCGCCTATTGCTATATTTATGACTAAATTCAAGTTGTTTTTGAACAGTCAATAGACGATATGCTTCGCTTATAATTTGTTAAACAAAAGGTTTTATCATCAAATGTAGTAATTTTTCTTTAAAAACAAAAAAATTAAAAAAGCAGCGGCCCAAATATTGGGCCGCTGCTTCAACTATAACTTATTCATTTACTGGGCAGGGGTCTCGGTAGGGGTAGGCGCAGCGCTGTCGGTAGGAGCGGGTGTCTCGCTGGGGGCGGGCTCCAAACTGGTGCGGTAAGCGGCCAGGGCTTCGTAAAAACTCTTCACGTCTACCTTGGCAATCTCATCGGTGTCCTCCACCACGGCGGCCTCCATCCAGGCATCCACCTGGTTGTTCATCTGATTGTCAACCCACTGTGTGCGCATTTCCTCGGTATCGGGCTTCAGGCGGAGAATAATGTGATAGCCGTAAGAGGTCTTGACCAGCCCGCTCAGGCCGCCGTACTCCAGGGCCTTGGTGGCGTCCTCAAACTCCTGCACCATCTCACCCGCGCCAAAAAGATAGCCGCCGGGGTTGCCGGCCAGACCGGGGTCCTCGCTGTTCTCGTTCATAAGCTTGTCAAACAGGGTCTCCAGATCGGCGGGGGCGGCGGCCTGAAGCTGGGCCAAAATACCTTCGGCCTTAGTCTTGGCGGCAGCCTGCTCCTCCTCGGTAAGGGCCGTGGTATTGTCGCTGCCTACGGTTTTAATAAGAATGTGCTTGGCCAGCATCTTACCCTGCTCCTCGGCCGCGGCAACAATTTCCTCGCTGGTGGGCTGGGTACCGCCCTCACCGAACAGCTTTTCCCGCACACCGTTATAAAGGTAGCTCACCGAATACATACGGCGGAAGGCTTCGTCGCTCATGGCAATCTGCTGGAGCCACTTGCCGTATTCCTCCTGACCGCCCAGCTGTTCCACAGTTTGGGCAATCTGGCTTTCCAGCTCGGCCTTGTCCTTGTCGGTAAGCGTCACGCCCTGCTCGGCGGCCTTACTCTCCATCACACTGTACAGCTGGGCGGTCTGCTTGGCATTCTCCAGAATGTACTGGCCAATGGTCTGGCCGCCCTGCTCGGTGGTCCAGTCAATCTTATCCGCGCCGCCAAAGCTGTAATAGCCCACGTTGTCCACAGTGTAGCCCAGCCAGTAGTAAAGCTGCTCGGCGGTGACGTCGGCACCGTCTACCGTAAAGACGGTGGTGTCCCGGGGAATGCCCACCAGCTTTTGAATCACGTCCTCGGTCTCTACCATGGGGACTGTATTTGCGGTGCCGGCGGTGGCAGTGGGGTTGGCGGTAGGATTCGTGCCCTGATTACCGCCCTCCGTCTTGGTGCAGCCGGCAGCCGCGCCCATGAGCAGAGCCGCGGACAAGCCCAGGCCCAAAATACGGTTTAAATTCTTCATGTTGTCCTCCTTAAAATGGAACGAAACTTGTACTATCATACCACCATGCACCCAAAACCACAACGAAAACCTTTTCGGGTTCATTTAATGTTTACAATTATGCGGTCTCCTCCGGGGCGGTTTTGGCGTACTCCTCCACCAGCTTACGCCCTAGCTTGAGGGCGTCCTCCCCCTTTTTGAGACGCAGGGATATATACGGCTTTTCTCCCGCGGAAAAAAGCAGTCTGCCCCGGTACTTCTCCTGTGTGCAAAGCCGGGAGACCCGCTCCAGCTCAAAGGAGGAGAGCATAAAGTTCAGGCTCATACCCTTCTGCGCAATTTCGGAAATGCCGCAACGGGCTGCATCGGCGCGCATTAATGCCACGGCAATCAGGTTATTGACCCCTCTCGGCGGATCGCCGTACCGGTCAATAAGCTCATCGGTAAGGTCATCGGCCTCTGCCTCACTGCGAATGGCGGCAATGCGGCGATACAAATCCATCCGCTGCTCCGGCGAGGGCACATAGCGGTCGGGAATGGAGGCTGTTACCGTCAAATCGGCGGCGCACTCGGTCTGGCGCTCCGGCTTCTCGCCCCGCTCCTCCAAAACGGCCTCCTCCAGCAGCTTGAGGTACATATCGTAGCCCACACTCAGCAAAAAGCCCGACTGCTCGGGCCCCAGCACATTGCCCGCGCCCCGAATTTCCAGGTCACGCATGGCAATTTTAAAGCCGGAGCCAAACTCGGCAAATTCCCGAATGGCGCCCAGGCGCTTCGATGCCACCTCGGTGAGTACCTTGCCGTGGCGGAAGGTCATATAGGCATAAGCCCGGCGGTTGGAGCGCCCCACCCGGCCCCGAATCTGGTGGAGCTGGGCAAGCCCCATCTTGTCCGCGTCCTCAATAATCAGGGTGTTGACATTGCTGATGTCAATGCCGGTTTCAATAATGGTGGTGCAGACCAGCACGTCCACCTCGCCCTCGCTCATGCGCTGCATGACCTCGTTTAGCTCGTCCTGGGTCATCTGCCCGTGGGCAACAGCCACCGCCGTCTCCTCCCCCAGCATTCCTCGAATGTGGGCGGCAATGCGGGTGATGGACTCCACCCGGTTGTGAAGGTAGTACACCTGCCCGCCCCGCTCGATCTCCCGGCGCATGGCATCCCCCAGCACCGACCAGTCATGCTCCATGACGTAGGTCTGCACCGGCTGGCGGTCGGAGGGCGGCTCCTCCAGCGTAGACATGTCTCGAATGCCGGAGAGCGCCATATTTAAGGTGCGGGGAATGGGAGTGGCCGACAGGGTGAGCACGTCCACCTGCTTGGAGAGTTCCTTAAGCTTTTCCTTGTGGGTAACACCAAAGCGCTGCTCCTCGTCCACCACCACAAGGCCCAGGTCCTTCCATTCCACATCCTTTTGCAGCAGCCTGTGGGTGCCGATAAGCAAATCCACTCCGCCGGTTTTGAGCTTGCGCAGGGTCTCCTTCATCTGCGCCGGGGTGCGGAACCGGGACACCACGTCAATTTCCATGGGGTACTTGGCAAACCGCTGGCGGGCCGAGAGAAAGTGCTGGCGGGCCAGGACGGTGGTGGGCACCAAAACAGCGGCCTGCTTGCCGTCCAGCACGCATTTCATAATGGCGCGGAAGGCCACCTCGGTCTTGCCATAGCCCACGTCGCCGCAGAGCAGTCTGTCCATGGGCTGGGGCTTTTCCATATCGGCCTTAATTTCCGCAATACAGCGCAGCTGGTCGTCGGTCTCGGTGTACTCAAACTCATCCTCAAATTCCTTCATCCAGGGTGAGTCGGGTGAAAAGGCGTAGCCGGGTACTCGCTGGCGCTGGGCGTAAAGCTGGATCAGCCCCTTGGCCAAGTCCTGCACCGCTTTTTTTGCGCGGCTCTTAGCCTTTTCCCAGTCGGCACCCCCCAGCTTGGAGAGCTTTTTGGTCTCTTTGGCGTCCTCGCCGCCGCCGATATATTTGCTGACCAGGTCTAATTGGGTCGCCGGTACATAGAGCACGTCGGCTCCGGCATAGGCGATTTTAACGTAGTCCTTCTCCACACCGTCCACCGGCATTTTCATCATGCCCTGGTAGCGCCCCACACCGTGGTGCTCGTGCACTACCAAATCCCCAATGGAGAGATCCGCGTAGGAGCCCAGCTTCTGGCGGTTGGTGGCAGCCTTTTGCTTCTGTTTTTTGCCGGGTACTGCCTGTCCCTCCGTGAGCACAGCTATCTTGGCCCCCGGGTACTCCAGCCCGGAGGAAAGCCCCCCCACCGCAATGACCGCCTGGCCGGAGCGGGGCAAATCGTGAAGAAGGAAGTCCACCGCCGAGCGCACCTTTTGCTCTCGAAGCAAGCTCTGCAAATTTAGGGCGCGCTGCTCGCCCGACGCCAGCACCACCGTACCAAAGCCCTCACCCATATAATGGGACAGGTCGGAGACCGCCGTTTCCAGGCTGCCGCCGTAGCTGGGCAGCTGCTTTGCCAGTATGTTTAGCAGGGTGCGGGGTCTCTGCGGGTACTGGCTGCCCACAAAGGAGTCCAGGTAGCAGACCGTCCACTGCTCCAGCTGGGCGCACAGCTCCTCAAAGCCGGGGGCAAAGGCGGCCATCTCCCCTGCCAGCGTGCCGTTTTCCATCAGCACCTTGCAGTCCTCACCCAGCTGCCAAAGATAATTTTTCGCCCGCTCGGCCACCCGTGGGCTTTCGGAAAAAAAGACCACCGCGTCCTCGGGCAGATAGTCGGCAGCCGTCGCCATGTGGGGATAAATCAGCCCTAAATATCGATCAATGGCGGGGAAAAAAAGCTGCTGAGAAAGCCGCTCCCTGTCCTCCTCCAGGGTTTTGATCAGGGCGGCGCTGTCTCCCTTGCGCTTTTTCACCCGCTGGATCAGGTCGTCTACCTTCTCAACCAGCCCCGCATACCCGCCGGGGGCAAATTGGGGCAGCACCTCGGCAGCGGGGAGAAGCTCGGCCTCGTTCCGCTGCTCGGTGCGCCGCTGGGTGGATACGTCAAAGAATCCCAGGGAATCTACCTCATTCCCAAAAAACTCGGCCCGAACGGGCTTTTCATGGGCGGGAGAAAAAAAGTCCAGAATCCCGCCCCGAAGGGCAAACTGACCCACCCCCTCCACCTGCTCGCACCGGGAGTACCCGGCAGCTACCAGGGTATCGGCCAGCTCGCTGAGGTCGTAAGCGCCGCCCATGCGCAGGCAGAGGGACGCTTGGGTCAGCAGCGCCTTGGGCATCGTGCGCTGCATGAGGGCCTCAATGGTAGCCACCAGCACCGGGCACTCCCCTGCCGCCAGCGCCCGGAGCACCGACAGCCGCTTGTGCTCCCACTGGTGGGAGGAGGAAACGGCATTATGAAAGGTGAACTCTCGGGCAGAGAGAGTGCGGACGGGCAGTCCGGTAAAGGCCGTCAAGTCCCGGGCCATGCGCTCGCACTCGCCCTCGTCGGCACAAATCATCACTATCGCCCGCTCTAATTCCTGCCGTACCCCCGCCGCCATATGAGCGCGATGCACCGGAGCGAGCCCGGTAAAAGCCACCGGACAGGCCCCGTTGTCAATGGCCGCCGTCAGGCGGCTAAATTCCGGTATTCGTCCGACCAGCTCAACCAGCCTTCCCATGGTCTCACCTCATTTAGAAAATTTTGGTATTCTCAGGCGCGCAAAGACCCGCCGATTTTAAAAATCAGCGGGGTATCCGCACCCGGCCTTGGAAGTATCTCACGTAAGACGGGGTGTCCTCACACGCGCCCCATCCCCCGTCCTTCTAAAAGTAAGCGTCCTCGCGGGGCTTAATATCCCCCCGAATTTCCGCCTCCTATTGTGGGGGTCGGCGTCCCCGACGACCCATAGTTCCCTTTTCTAAGAAAGCACTGATTCAATCCAGCCGTATAGATTAGCGCGTGTATTTTTTGTCCGGCAAGCCAAAAAATCGCAGGAATCCTGACGGATTGCAAGGGCAACACCGCACTTATGCTGCTTTTACGCAGAAGCACAGTGCTCGGCTTAGTTAAACCTTCCCATCGCCTTTTCCGCACCGTCTCTAATGATACATTCTGCCGCATCGGCGGCGCGCTTTACGGCGGCGTCAATGGTCTTTTTATCCTCCCCCACAAACTTGCCCAGCACCCAGTCGGCCAAGTCATAGTCGGGGTGTGGCTTCTCCCCCACACCGATTTTAACCCGTGGAAAGCCGTCGGTACCCAATTGCCCAATAATGCTCTTAAGTCCGTTATGTCCTCCGGCGGAGCCGCTTGCCCGAACCCGCAGCTTACCCACCGGGAGAGACACATCGTCGGACACTACCAGCACATGGTCAGGCTTTATTTTATAAAAATCCGCCGCCTGGCGCACCGCCTCGCCCGAAAGATTCATATAGGTCACCGGCTTCATCACCAGCACCTTTTCTCCCCCCAGGTCGCAGGTATTCGTAAGCGCGCGGAACTTGAGCTTTTGAATGGGCATGCGGCAGCGCTCCCCCACCTCATCCGCTACCATAAAACCAACGTTATGGCGGGTGTTCTCGTACTTGTCACCGGGGTTGCCCAGGCAAACCAGCAGCCACTGCACGCCCCCTGTTTTCTTACCAAAAAGCATAGTTACCTCGCAAACGGGAAACGGCGGGGGCAAGCCCCCGCCCTACCCGGTCATCGTAGGGCGGGAGGGCTTGCCCCCGCCGCAAATTTTCTTATCTGTCACGCTCCGCGCCCTTCGCTACGGTGTATAAGCCGGTACGTCTCCGCAAAAAATCGTACACCCTGACCGGATTCCCGCTTTTTCGCTCCGCTCCCCGTCTTATCCTCCTGCTCCCGGGCGCTGCGCGCTTCTTACAGGAACAGCTTGGAAACGGAAACTTCCTCGTAGATGCGCTCAATGGCCTCGGCAAACATATGGGCCACGGAAATATACTTGATTTTATCACACTTGCACTCGGGACGGGGGGGAACGGTGTCGAGGAAGAAAACCTCCTTGATTACGCTCTTTTGAATGCGGTCAATGGCGGGGCCGGAGAGAACACCGTGGGACGCACAGGCATAAACCTCGGTTGCGCCGCCAATTTCCACCAGCGCCTGAGCCGCACCGCAAAGGCTTCCGCCGGTATCCACCATGTCGTCAAACAGAATGACCCGCTTACCCTTTACATCACCGATAATGTTCATAACCTCAGAGGAATTGGCCTTCTGGCGGCGCTTATCCACAATGGCAAGACCCATGCCCAGCTTCTGGGCAAAGGCCCGGGCGCGGGAGACGCTGCCTACATCGGGAGATACCACCACAGTACCATCGTGGTCGTCGCCAAAGCGCTCGGCAAAGTGGCGGGTGAAAATGGGATTACCGAGAAGGTTATCCACAGGAATATCAAAAAAGCCCTGAATCTGAGAAGCGTGAAGGTCCATGGTCAGAACGCGGTCGGCACCGGCGCGGGTAATCAGGTTGGCCACCAGCTTTGCCGAAATGGGATCGCGGGGCTTGGCTTTGCGGTCCTGACGGGCGTAACCGAAGTAGGGAATCACGGCGGTAATTCGCCCGGCGGAGGCCCGCTTAAAGGCGTCGATCATAATCAGCATTTCCATCAAATTGTCGTTGACCGGCTGGCAGGTGGACTGCACCACGAATACGTCGGAGCCGCGGACGGTTTCGTAAATGGAGACAAAGTTTTCTCCATCGGAGAAAGCCCCTACCTCGGCGTTACCCAACTCCAAGCCCATCTCTCTGCAAATTGCCTCTGCCAGAGGCCGGTTGGAGTTGCCGGCGAAAATCTTGATGTCCTTGCCATGTGAAATCATGTTCTACATCCTCTCAACTCTATGTTATTTTATATTCCCGCGCCACCGCGCGATATGCGCATCTCATTCAAATAGCACCATTTGCCATGTCCGTGCCTGAATTACCCGTTCTTTCTGCGCCTCTTGGCCGCCCACTGCTTTTTGTTGATTTGCAGGCTGCGGGCAATGGCCAGGCTGTCGTCCGGCACATCGTCGGTAATGGTGCTGCCCGCAGCGGTATAGGCGCCATCGCCCACCTTTACCGGGGCCACCAGGTTGGTGTTGCAGCCGATAAACGCATTGTCACCGATCACGGTGCGGAACTTGGTAGCACCGTCATAGTTCACTGTAACAGTGCCGCAGCCAAAGTTTACTCCGCTGCCCACATCGGAGTCACCCACATAGGTCAGGTGCGAAATTTTGGTACCCGCGCCAATGTTGGAGTTCTTAAGCTCCACAAAGTCGCCCACCTTAACACCCTTACCCACATGGCAGTGGGGGCGCACATAGGCAAAGGGGCCGATTTTTACCTCGTCCTCAATAAAGCTCTCATTGAGCTGGGAGGCGTTGACCGTCACCCCGTCGCCCACCACACAATCGCAAATCATAGTGTTAGGGCCAATTTCACAGTTTTTACCGATAATGGTCTTGCCCCGCAAAATTGTTCCCGGCAGCAGGAGCGTGCCCTCGCCCACCTGCACATCCTCGTCCACATACACCGTGGTTGGATCCATAGCCCGGACGCCTGCCTCCATAAGGCATGCCATCCGCTCCAGCCGCACCTGTGCTTCCTCTCGAATTTGACGCAGCATTTCCTCGTTCACAACCACCGCTCCAATTCTTTTTTATGATTTACCTGTATTATAGCAAATACCCTCTGTAAATGCACCGTAAATTTGAAATTTAACAAGAAAAAAGTTCACTATGAGAGGATTGCACAATTTTTCTTCCTCTTTCGTGTTCCTTCCCGTCTTTCTGCCATGGGAAAAAGACGGCCAATTGTAAAAACACCCCAACAGCACTGTTGGGGTGTCAGGCTGTCGACAAAGTCGCCAGCCTGACGCCGCTTTCGGCAAATACCGAAAACGGCCGCCTGCGGGCGGGT